>DASVES010000073.1:0-10813 GCA_036380435.1 Pyrinomonadaceae bacterium
GTAGCCGAGCCCCTCGCTCACGGCGCGCTCGACCCTCTTGAAGTGCTGCGGCGTGTGGCACGCCTGTACGTCGCCGCGCGGCGCGGCCGGCGCTTCGAGATCGAGCAGGCGCGGCCAAAGCTGCTGGTCGTCGCGAAGCGCCCGCATCACGGCCGCGTAGCGCGCGGCCGTCTCCGGGTGTCCGTCGCCCGTGTCGTGCTTCTCGTAGACGGGGTGATGTATGATTGCGGTCTTCATAGTGCCGATTATGCGGAAGCGCCGGAGACAGGTCAAAGCAGGGCCGCCCCGATGCTTCAAATTCATACGCCGGCGCGCGTTCTGTGTCGCAAAAGAGCAACCACAGACGACCTTTCCGACGACGTTAAATCGCTGACCTGCTTGTCTTTCGACTCTGGCGACGACCGCGCCCCACGCGGAATGGTATTTGCTCCGACAAACGGCGTGAATCATCTCTCCATTAACATTTTTCGAGGCTAGAGGACGAGGGAGAATGTTATGAAAAAGTTTTTGTCAATCATCATCTGCGCGGTGTTTCTGCTGACGGCGCTCGTGCCCGACGTGTTCGGGCAGGACAGGCGCCGTCGCTCGCGCTTCGGGCGTAAGGCGCGCACGGCGGCCATCATCGCGGGCGGCGCCGGCGTCGGCGCGCTCGTCGGCGGCAAGAAGGGCGCGGCCATCGGCGCCGGCGGCGCGGGCCTCTACGCTTTCAACCGCCGCGCGGCGCGACGCAACTTCAAGGGCCGCACGCGCACCATCGGCACCGTCGCGAGCGGCGCGGCGCTGGGCGCCGGGGTCGGCGGCGCGGTGGGTGGTAAGCGCGCGGCGACGGCCGGCGCCGCGGCCGGCGCCGGGGGCGGCTACCTCTATCGTCGCAGCCAGAGGTCGCGCCGTCGCTTCTAAGTTTGTTACAGGGCCGGATGGGGGCGACCACGAAAGTGGCCGCCCCCATCCGCTTCGCACTTTCGCGCATGTCATCTCGGACGACACACCCTCGCGCTGGGTCCCATCATTTTTCTGACTTCAAAGGACGGAGAAAGTTTTCATGTCACATGACGAAGAGCAGCAACGCAAGAGCCGCGTTGTGATTGAGACGCCCAACGAGCGGCGCGAGGTGGTGCAGCAGCAGACTATCCGCACGCCCGAGCGTGAGCGCGAGGGGTATTCGAGCGGCATGATCGCGGCCGTCGCGCTGGCGGCGATTGCCGCAACGGCCATCGTCTTCCTGTTCGTGATGAACCGCAGCGACAACTCGAACACCAACATCAGCGTCAACTCGCGCGGCGCGGCCACGCAGCCGACGCCCCTCGTGCAGCAGCCGCCCGTCATCGTCCAGTCCACGCCGCTGCCGCAGGGCACGCCCATCATCATCCCGCCGGCCGCGGCGCCGCCGCCGGTCATCATTCAACAGCAGGCGCCGGCCGCTCCAACGACGGTCACGGTCCCGCCGCCCTCCTCTTCCGGCAGCGGGACGGACGACGCCTCGGTGCAGGCGAAGCTCGACAAGGCCATCCGTGATGACTCCACTCTCTTCGACGCGGGCGTGACGGCCACGATCATCGGCGGGAAGGTGACAATCAACGGGGCGGTCAGCTCGCAGGCGTTGAAGGATCGCGTCGAGAAGCTGGTCTACGCCATCAAGGGCGTGCAGAGCGTTGACAACCAGATCACGGTCGTCGCACGCACGCCCTAGCTATCAAGTAAAAAGACAAAAGGTAAAAGGCTAAAGTGAAGAGGCGAGACGCTTCCTCACTTTTGCCTTTTACCTTTTGCCATTCTACTTACTCAGGAGCCTTCCGTGTTCTCACGCAGCCACTCATCCAATTCCGCCTCCGTCGGCTCGCGCCCGAGTTCTTCGCGCACGCGGCCCCTCAGGTATTCGCGCTCGCGCCGCGCCACGTCTTCGAGCGTTTCCGCGTCGCCCCCGTCGCCGCTCACATCGCCCGACGGCTCTTCACCAGACGCACCGCCCCGTGACGCGGCGCGGCCCACGCCCGCCGAGAAAACTTCACGCGTGATGATCCCGAACACATGCCCTGAAATCGGGCCACAAAGTAACTGCGCCTGCTGACGCGTCTGCACAGAAATCATTTCGCCTCCCTGGTGAGTGACGGCCCAACCGAATTTTTTGCGGGCACCGAGCGCGCGCATGGTAAGCGCAACGCGACTGCTCGCGCAAGCGACGACATTTCGCCGCCGCGGCACGACATTATAAAGAAGAAGGGCGAACACCGAAACCAAGTGTTCGCCCTTCGCAAGTTGCTGCCGCCGCCGCGCGCAGCGCCTACTTACACTTCGAGTAGCCGCAGTCGCGGCAGGAGTCGCAGCCGGAGGCGTGTTCGAGTTGTCCGCCGCACTCGGGGCAATCACTGATGAGCGGGTTCATGTTCGTCCCCGCGTGGGCGGCGGCAGTGGGCGCCGCTGTGTACGTCTTCGACTTGTCGCCTGTGGCGGCGGCGCGCGCCGAGTCGGGCTGATCCTGGAGGCGGCGAGCCGTGAGCATGATGCACTCGGCGACGGCCTGCTCGGGGCTGGTCAGCAGACGCTCGTTGAACCAGACGGCGTGCGTGCCCGTGACCTTGTTGAGACTGCGCGCGACCTCACGCGACTCGAACCCGCCGCGCAGCATCTTCGAGGCGAGTAAACCCACTCCGCCCGAGATCGGCCCCGTCGCGAAGACTTCGAGAATCTGTAGGCCGTCGTGGTTGACCGTGACATAAAGATTCTGGTAGTCGAACGGAATCTGCCACGTCGCGCCCTTCAACTCGCGGGGCCGCTCGATGCGTGCGGCTTCCTTGATGACCTCCGCGGCGGCTGCGCGCACGGCCAACTCGTCCGTCTCCGGCGTGGCTGCCGGGGCCTCGCCGGCGGTCGTCTCGGTCACGGTCGCTTCGGCGATGATGGCCGCGTCGCAGGCCACTTCACCCTTCGCCTCCTTGCCCTTGACCGCCGAGAGCACCTGCGAGTCGCGGCTCCCGTCGCGGTAGTAGCTGACGGCCTTGCATCCCAGCTCGCGCGCGAGCCGGTAGAGGTGATCGACCGACTCGACCGTGTCGTCGGCCGCGCCGTTGCAGGTCTTCGAGACGCCGTTATCGACGTTGCGCTGCGCGGCGGCGAGCACGTGTACGTGCTGCTCGGCCGTAATCGACATGGCCGAGATGAAGTAGTCGGGCAGTTCGTGTTCGTGCGCGACGACGTGCTCGGCCGCCCGGTCGATGGACTCCTGATCGGTCTGGTCTACTTCCATGCCGAGCACCTGCGCGGCGAGCGTGTGGACGTAAGTGCGCTTGCCCAGCGTGTCGTGGCGGACGTAGGCCCAGGAGAAGTTCGGCTCGACGCCCGAGGAGGTTTCGGCGACGAGCGAGATGGTGCCGGTCGGCGCAATCGTCGTCGTCTCGTAGTTGCGCGGGGTGAGCGGCACGTCCGCCGGGATGCCAATCTCGTCGCGCAGGAAGCGGTCGTAAGATTCTTTGTTCGGCTCGTACTCGGGGAAGACGCCCTTCTCCGCGCCGAGGCGGCAGCTCTCCGCCCACGCCTCGCGGCGGACGAACGACATCACCTCGTCCATGAAGTCGATGGAGGTGGGGGAGCCGTAGGCGATTTCGAGCCGGATGCAGAGGTCGGCAAATCCCATGATGCCGAGGCCCACGGGGCGAGTGCGCTTCACCACGTCGTCGATCTCGGGGAGCGGCCACGCGCACACGTCGATCACGTTGTCGAGGAAGCGCGTACACCAGCGCGTGGCGTCGGCCAGCCGATCCCAGTCCACGCGCGTCTCGGCGTCGTAGAACTTGGCGAGGTCGATGGAGCCGAGGTTGCACGAGTTGTTGAAGTGCAGGGCCTGCTCGGCGCAGGGGTTGGTGGCGTAGATCGGCCCCATCGAGGCGATCATGTGGTTATGGCGGTTGACCTCGTCGATGAAGATGACGCCCGGCTCGGCGTAGCGGTGCGCGGAGGCGACGACGCGGTTCCAGATGTCGGGCGCGTAGACCATCCCCGCTCGCGGAGCCTCTTCGCGCGTGCAGGCGTCGAGCAGGCCCGACTCTTTGGCTTCGAGGAATGCGGCGCGGTCGCGGAACGTGAGGGTCGAGCCTTCGGGGCGGCGGTAGATGGCGTAGGCGCCGTCCTGCACGGGGTCGGCGACAGGCTCCTCCCACGGGTGACCTTCAAAGGTGAGCTGATACCACTCGCCGTCATTCACGGCCTTGAAGAAGTCGTCCGTCACCGTCACGGAGATGTTGAAGTTGGTCAGGGAGTGCTGGTCGTTCTTGGCGTGGATGAACCGGAGCACGTCCGGGTGCGAGACGCGCATGATGCCCATGTTGGCGCCGCGGCGCACGCCGCCCTGCTTCACGGTGTCGGTCGTCGTGTTGAAGATGTTCATGAACGAGACCGGCCCCGAGGCGACGCCGTGCGTGGAGCGCACCATCCCGCCGGCGGGGCGCAACTTCTCGAAGGTGAAGCCGGTGCCGCCGCCCGTCTGATGGATGATGGCCGCGTCGGTCGCCGTCTTCATGATGCCGGCGATGGAGTCGGGAACGTCAAGGACGAAGCAGGCGGCGAGCTGCCCCGAGGGCTTGCCGGCGTTGACGAGGCACGGCGTGTTGGGGACGAACTCGCGGCGGAACATGATCCCTGAGAGCGCCTCGTAGAACTCGTCGCGCTTCTGCTCGTCGGTCTCGGCTAAGGAGACGTGGCCGACGACCCGGCGCACAACGTCAGACCACTCCTCGATAGGATTCCCCTGCGCGTCCTTCAGGCTGTAACGCTTGCTGATGACGCGGCGCGCGTTCAAACCCTGCTCGGGGACGGCGGCGCGTCCTCCTGTGACGTTCAGTGCTAAGGGATTTTCCTGGGGGGTGGGTCTGAATGCGGTGCTCATCCGGTTCTGCCTTTCCGCGCGGAGACGACGCGAATGCTGGTTTGCTCCAAAAATTTTCGGACGCTTCTACTGGGGGTAGCTCGCGTCCGTCAGGCTGTTGCTCGGGTACTGCGGCTGGGCTATTTATGAGGCGAGAAATCCCTCACGCGGCCCCCGCGCCTGACGGCGCGCTCACCGCGTTTTTCTTCTCTCGCTCAAGCGAGCGGCAGTATACATACCCGCTTGGGGGCTGTCAATAGCCTAGCACAAGATATTGGGTTTGTCTTTGTTATCAGTCCAATAGAAGGGACATTCTGAGAATCTACCTTAACCACGTAAGGTGCCGGAAACAGACGATAAAAGGCTCCTGGCGGGGGCGATTTTCGCGCTCCGAACAGCCCTGCCGGAGACGGCGCGTCGTGGACTCGGAGGCGCCCGCGACGCGTGTCTTCGCGGGCAGTACGGAGCGCAACTTTTTCATCTTATACTCGTTCCGCTCTACAACAATCAGGCAAGGGGGTTTCACTTCTTGGAGAGATCGAACACAGACGCGGCCGACTCGCTCGTCCGCGCCGCGGGCGCCGACGGACAGATCAGGTGCATGGCCGCGGTAACCACGCGGACGGTCGCCGAGGCCGCCCGTCGTCATGGCGTTTCGCCCACGGTCGCGGCGGCGCTCGGACGCACGCTGACGGGCGCGCTCCTGCTCGGCGCCGGCATCAAGGAGTTTGACCGCCTCACCGTCCAGATCGACGGCGACGGCCCCGTGGGCGGCATCACCGCGGAGTCGAACCAACGCGGCGAGGTGCGCGGCTACGTGCGCCACCCGGAGGCGGACGCGCCGCTGAACGCTGAGGGCAAGCTCGACGTGCGCGGCGTCGTCGGGGGCGGGATGCTCTACGTGACTTACGAGTCGGGCTTCGACATCGGCCTCTACCGAGAGCCTTATCGCGGCTCGGTGCCGCTCGTCTCGGGGGAGGTCGGCGAGGACATCGCCTACTACCTCGCCAAGTCGGAGCAGATTCCCTCGGCCGTGCTGCTCGGCGTGATGGTGCGCGCGCGCGAATCGGGCGAGACGTTCGTCGAGGCAGCGGGCGGATTGATCGTGCAGGTGATGCCGGGCGCGGACGAGGGAGTGGTCGCGGCCATCGAGTCTTCGGTGTTGCAGACGCCGCACACGACGCAGCTCATCCGTGAGGGCGCGCAGCCCGCAGACCTTTTGCGCGCGGTGCTCGGCGACGTGCCCTTTGAAATCCTCGGGGAACGCCCCGTGAGCTTCGCCTGCCCGTGCTCGTATGAGCGGGCCTTCTCGCTGATCTCGTCCATCGACCGCGGCGAGCTTGAATCAATGCTGGCCGAAGACCGCGGCGCGGCGATGACCTGCCACTTTTGTAACGAGACATATCACCTGGACGAGGCCGTGCTTGCCGGGATACTTCAGGCGAAGTAGGGATACTGGCTGGAGTGAATTATGGACGTGAGGCCGGCGCTAGCGCCGGCCTCGTTTCATTTGGCGGAGGTGTTCGAGGGCAGGAGGTCGTAGTTGCCGATCTCGCGGTTGTGCGTGTCGAGTGCGCCGATGACGTCGGAGGTCTCTTCGAGCATCTGCTTGGTCATGGCGATGGAGTCGCTGAGCTGCTCGAAGTCGAGCGAGGAGACGCGCTCGGGCGTCGGGAGCGTGACCACCTGATCGTTGACGAGGCCGAAGAAGTTTTCGATGGACTGGAGCTGACCCTCGACGAGCTTGACGGAGCGCTCCAGCTCGCTGAACTGCGCGAGGCGGCGGCGGAGGATTTCGACGTTGGCCTGCTGCACGCGGCGGGCGCGCTCGTCGTGCGCGCCCTCGACGGCGCGCTCGGCCTGCGTCAGTTGGTTCTGCACGGCCTGCCGGTTGATTGAGCGCAGGTGGTTCTTGCGGCGGCGGTAAACGTCGAGAAGATCGACGAAGTCTTCCCAACGCTGGTCGAGGCTCTTGATGTTGGTCGGGAGTTCCTTGGCGCCGGTGAACTTCTGGTAGTTGTCGAAAATCTGCTTGCGGAGCCACTTCAAGTAAAGCACGGCTTCGCGCTCGCGCGGGTCGAAGCTCTCGATGAGCTTCTCGCGCATGCGGTTGCGCTCCTTGAGCTGGCGCTCGCGGGCGCGCCGGTCTACGAGGCGGCGGTAGAGGTTGCTCGCCGGGACGGTGGCGAGGTAGGCGCCCTCCGTGACAAGGGCGGCCGCGAGCGGGATGACCGACTGCGTGTAGGCCGCCGCGACGGCGAAGCCCGCCATCCCCCAGAAGTTGACGGGCTCCTTCAAAGCCTCCTTCAGGTAGTCGAGATTGAATTTCCTCTCCGCCATAACGATGATGCCGCCCGTCGTATGAAAGCCTTTCGGCCCGCGTCTTTTACTAGATGCGACCGCGCCCCGCTTTAGCTGCCCGGCGCGCCCGAAGTCCGAAGCCGGCACGCCCGGCCCGTGGAGGCCGCTTAGGCCGGTTTCTCGTCGGCCGCCGCCGGGAGCGCGGGCGTCTCCTTCTCGCCGCTGCCGAGGAGGCCCATCTGCTGCTTGTAGGTGAGCAGCTTGTCGTGGAGCTGCATATCCATGGCCTCGCGCTCGATCTCCTGCATCTGGTTGTCCACGGACGAGGTGCCAAGCTCCAGCTTGGCCTCGGCGGTGGCGACGCGGCGGTCGATCTTCTCGCGCATCTCGTTGAAGGTCGAGGCGTCGTCGCCGAGCTGGAAGGAGGCCATCGTCTGCGCGAGCT
This sequence comes from Pyrinomonadaceae bacterium, assembly GCA_036380435.1. Lineage (GTDB taxonomy): Bacteria > Acidobacteriota > Blastocatellia > Pyrinomonadales > Pyrinomonadaceae > DASQDT01. The sequence continues at coordinate 7,605 of DASVES010000073.1, forward strand.
GCTCCTGGAGCTTGGCCTGCTTCGACTGGTTGATGAGCTGAATGGCCTCGGCCGAGCGCCGCTTCATCTGGATGACGTAGTTGTCGCGCGCCTTGAGGGCCTGCTTCGAGGCGAGCGAGGCGTATTCGAGCTGCTGCCCGGTCTTCTGGAGGTCGAGCTGCGCCTGCTGGAGCTGGCCGATGTAGGCGGTGGCGATGTCGTCGCGGTTCATCTTGATCGAGGCCTTGATCTTCGAGTCGAGATCGACGACCTGCGCTTCGAGCCGCTCCTTGCTCCGGGCGAGCAGGCGCTCGGTGGACATCACCTGCGCGACCGAGTTGTTGAGTTCCGGCACGCGGTCGTGCATGTCGCGGATTGTCTGCTGGAGAATCAGCTCGGGGTCTTCGGTCTTCTCGATGACGCCGCCGAACATCGCGCGCAAACTGCGCTTCATCCTGGCCCACAGTCCCATCTCTTCTCACCCTCCAACCGCCGGCGCCTCACGCGGCGCACGACGTTTTAGCGTTTGGCCTCACCGCCTCGAAAAGACCGCGACTGACGCCAGAATGCTATTACGTCGGCCCGCGCCGCGGGGTTCAAAAACGACTCGCACTCTTTAGCGTCATGCATCTCGGCCCGAGTATATCAGGAAGGCAGAAAAGCCGTAAATCGTAAATGGTAAATCGTGAATCGTGGTTGCCGCACCTTCGGCCTGAGTGGTTAATCGAACGCCGAGCGAAGCTCAAGCAATTTCGATTGACGATTCACGATTGACGATTCACGGCATTTTTGCCTTCCGCGAAGCGGCCGATGTCGCGGCGGTAGTGCATGCCGTCCCATTCGATGCGGGCGGCGGCGGCGTAGCAATGCGAGAGCGCGGCGTCGAGCGTCGGGCCGGTGGCCGTGACGCCGAGGACGCGCCCGCCGGCCGTTTGGTATCCGCCGCCGGGCGCGTGGGCGGTGCCGGCGTGGAAGATTTGGACGTGGGGCAGGCTCGACGCCGCTTCGAGGCCGACGATGCGCGCGCCCGTCTCGGGCCGCTCGGGGTAGCCGCGCGCGGCGAGGACGACGCAGGCCGAAGACTCTTCGCTCCAACTCACGTTCGTCTCATTGAGGCGTCCACGCGCGACCGCGTCGAAAATCTCCGCCGGGTCGGTCTGGAGCCGGACGAGGATGGCCTGCGCCTCGGGGTCGCCGAAGCGGACGTTGTATTCAAGCACGCGCGGCCCCTCTCGGGTCAGCATCAGGCCGATGAAGAGGATGCCGCGGAACCGCAGTCCGTCCGCACGCGCGCCTTCGAGCGTCGGCTCGACGATCTCGCGGACGCAGAGTGCCAGCGTCTCCGCGTCGATAACCTCCGGCGCGGTGACGGCGCCCATGCCGCCCGTGTTCGGGCCGGCGTCGCCCTCACCGACTCTCTTGTGATCGCGCGCCGCCGGCATCAGACGGTAGTCGCGCCCGTCCGTCCAGAGTAGCAATGAAGCCTCCGGCCCTTCGAGCGCCTCCTCGATGACGATTCTCCGCGCGGCCTCGCCACCGACGCGCCCGCCCTCCAACATCTCGACGGCCGCGGCTTCGGCCTCCGCGCGCGTGCGCGCGACGACCACGCCCTTCCCGGCCGCCAGCCCGTCCGCCTTGACGACCGCGCCAGCGTCTTCCGCTCCGAACTCGCCGCCGCGCAGATGCTCGCGCGCCTCCGCAACCGACTCGGCGACGCGGTGGCGCGCGGTCGGTATTCGGTGGCGGGCCATGAACTCTTTGGCGAACGCCTTGCTCGATTCGAGTCGGGCCGCCTCGCGCACGGGGCCGGCGATGATGAGTCCGCGCCGCTCGAATTCGTCCACGAGGCCGGCGGCCAGCGGCGCTTCGCCGCCGACGATGGTCAAGTCGATGCGTTCATCTTCGGCGAGCGCGGCGAGCGCGGCCACATCCGTCGCGCCGACGCTCACACAGAGCGCGTGCGTGGCGATGCCGGCGTTGCCGGGCGCACACAAGATGCGGCGCGCCGACTCGCCCGCGCCCCTGCCGAGCGCCCAGCAAAGGGCGTGCTCACGACCGCCCGAACCGACGACAAGGATGTTCATGTTCTCGACAAGTCTTCCGCTCTGTTCCTAAAAGTCTTCCGGCCTCGCCCAAGCGGTTTGATGAAAAAGCGCGTGATGCTCGCACGCTCCCCGAAACACTGTCAAGACGGCCTCAGCGCCGCGGCACGTAATACTTGACACAGTTTTGTGAGAAGTATACCGTGCACAGTCAAAAGGGAGCGGCGACGCTTTTTCGACTCTGTACACCCGACCCGTCGAACACTCTGACTGACGCGCGTCGCCCCAGCGAGTCCCGACAGGCTTTTCAGTCCCCTCGCCCGTAAACAGTCAGAGACACTACTTTCGGTACGGCCTCTCTCACCGGAGACTCGTCGCCGAGGGTTCACTTCCTTTGGGGGGTTTTAGAATCATGTCGAGTCAGGTACAACCAGCCGAGGAGTCGCAGAGCGAATGGAGTCACGCCGAGGTGGAATTCGAGGACACGACCATCAAATGCGTTGACTGTGGGGAAGACTTCATCTGGACGGCCGGCGAGCAGGTCTTCTTCCACGACAAGGGGTTGAAGAACTCGCCGAAGCGTTGCAAGCCGTGCAAGCAGGCCAAGAACGAGCGCCTCGCCGCCATCGCCGCCGCTCAGGCCGCCGGCGTGCGCCAGCGCATCGAGGTCTCGGTCAACTGCGCGCAGTGCGGTCAGCAGACGACCGTGCCTTTCTACCCGTCGCAGGGCCGTCCCGTCTTCTGTCGCTCGTGCTTCCTCGCCAGCCGGGGCGCGGACGGCGAAGACAGCTAACCCCGGCACGCCCCACACGCCCCAGGTCCCTGAACAAGCAACTCTCCCCGTTGCGCGCAGGCGGTCGCGCGCCCGCCAGCACGCCCGGTCTTCAGGGTGCGCTCCAACACAATCTAAAAAAAATTCCGCGGCGGGCGCTGACGGTGATACGTCACAGGAGTTTCGACTTTCATATCACCGCCGCGCCCGCCGCGTGTCGCTGCACGCGCAGCGAGTCTCGTTCAGAACAATGGGGCGTGCGCGGCCGCTCGGTTCGCGCGGCGCGCGGGAAAGCAAAAGGGGCTTCGGACGATATCGTCCGAAGCCCCTTAACAAAGCTCCGCCGCCGTCTGTCCTTCCAATGAAGCCTACGAGGTTAGCTGACGGGCTGGAACAAGGAAGTGTTCCACGACGGG
>DASVES010000074.1:0-2719 GCA_036380435.1 Pyrinomonadaceae bacterium
CGTAGAGTCTGACCCGCGCGTGACGACCCCCGCACACCTCCAGACGCTCGCCCGCCTCGGGTTCACGCGCCTGAGCCTCGGCATACAGGACTTCGACCCGCGCGTGCAGCAGGCCGTCAACCGCGTCCAGACCGAGAGCCAGGTGCGCGCCGTCACCGAAGAGGCGCGCGCCGCCGGCTTCACGAGCATCAATTACGACCTCATCTACGGCCTCCCGTTCCAGACCTTGAGCAGTATTGAGTTGACCGTGGACGCCGTCCGCAGGCTGCGCCCCGAGCGCATCGCCTTCTACGCCTACGCGCACGTCCCGTGGTTCAAGCCGGGCCAGCGCCACTTCACCGAGGCCGACCTCCCGCGCGGCGACGACAAGCGCGCCCTCTACGAGTTGGGCCGCCGGATGCTCGAAGAGGCGGGCTATCGCGAGGTCGGCATGGATCACTTCGCGTTGGAAGGCGACTTGCTCCTGCGGGCATCGCGCGACGGCCGCATGCACCGCAACTTCATGGGCTACACCTCGCGCCACGTAGCGCCCCTCATCGGCCTCGGCGTCTCCTCCATCAGCGACTCGTGGAACGCCTTCGTGCAGAACGAGAAGACGGTCGAGGAATACCAGGCGAGGGTCGGGCGGGGCGAGCTGCCCTTCTTCCGCGGCCACCAGCTCACACGTGAAGACCTCGTGCTGCGCCGCCACATCCTCAACCTGATGACCCGCTTCGAGACCGACTGGTCTTGCGCCGAAAATTACACGCCCCATCTCGAAGCGGTCGCCGACAGGCTCGCAGGGCCGCTGGGCGATGGCCTCGCGCGCGTGGAGGGCGAGAGCTGCCGCGTCACCGACGCGGGCCGACCCTTCCTGCGCAACATCTGCATGGCCTTCGACGCCCGCCTGGCGCACAACACAGACGCCGCGCGGCAGTTCAGCAGGACGGTCTGAAACACATGAAGACAGGCATCGCACTTCTCAACTTCGGCGGCCCGTGGACGCTCGGCGAGGTGAAGCCGTTTCTCTACCGCCTCTTCGCCAACCCGTCGGTGCTGGTCGGCGTGCCTGCACCTTTGCGCCAGCTCATCGCCTTCGCCATCGCGCAGGTCAAGGGGCCGTCTTCCGTCGAGTGCTACCGTCTGATCGGCGGCGGCTCGCCGCAACTCACTTGGACGGAGGCGCAGGCCGAGGGCCTGAGCCGCCTGATGAGCGACAACGGGAAGGGAAGCGGCGACGGACGCGGAGCGGTGCGCGTCGAAGTCGGCATGCGCAGCGCGGAGCCTTCAATCGAGCATGCGCTCCGGCGCCTGAAGGAGTGGGGCGCCGAGCAGTTGGTCGTGCTGCCGCTCTTCCCGCAGTTCTCGACGACGACGACGGGCACCTGCTTGCAGGAGGTGAGCGATTCGCTACGCCGTCTGCGCTGGTCGCCGCGCTTGCGGGAGGTAAACAACTGGCCCGACAACGCGGCTTACACGGCGCTGCTGCGCCGCACCGTGGACGAGGCCGTCGAGCGGGCCGAGCGCGAACGCGGCGACTCGGGCGACCCCATCCACGTACTCTTCTGCGCCCACTCGCTGCCTTTGAAGATCGTCGAGCGCGGCGACCCGTACCCGGCGGACGTGCGGCGCACGGTCGAAGCCGTGGCCGACGGGCTTAAACATTCGTGGTCGCTCTGCTACCAGTCGCGCAACGGCAAGATGGCGTGGCTTGAGCCGTACACGGAGGACGAACTCAGGCGCCTCGGGCGTGAGGGCGTGCGGAGAATCGTCGTCGTCCCCGTGAGCTTCGTCAGCGACCACATCGAGACTCTTTACGAGCTGGACATGCTCTACCGAGACCAGGCGCACAATCACGGCATCACCCACTACTACCGCACGCGCGCCTTCAACGGCGACCCCGAGTTCCACAAGGTTCTGCGCTCAGTCCTGAGAGAGGCGAACGTATGATCGGCACATTCGACACGGCGAGGCGCGAGGCGACGGTCGTCGGCGCCGGCATCGCCGGCATGCTCGCGGCCTACGCGCTCGACAGTAAGGGCTACCGCGTCACGCTGCTCGAAGAGCAGGGACGCGCGGGCGGGCTGATTCAGACCGTGCACACCGAGCACGGCATGGCCGAGCGGGCGGCCCACTCGCTGCTCGCGTCGCCGGCGGTCGTCGAGTTCTGCCGCGAACTCGGCATCGAACTCGCCGAAGTCAGGCCCGACTCGCGCGCCCGCTTCATCGTGCGCGACGGGCGGCTCAGGAAGTTCCCGCTCGGCGTCGGCGAAACTGTGGGCACGCTCGGGCGCGCTGCCTTCGCACGCGCCGGGGCGGACGCCAACGCCCTCGACCTCGACGCGTGGGGGCGCACGCACTTGGGCGACGCGGCCGTGGATTATCTTCTGACGCCCTTCGTCCGCGGCATCTACGGTATCCAGCCCGCCGAACTCGGAGTCGAGGCCGCCTTCCCCGCGCTCTCCGTCGCGCCAGGCCGCACGCTCCTCGGCACGATGTTCGGCAGGGCACTCAAACGACCCCCGAAGAACAGCAACGGCGCGTCGAACAGCCACACTGAGGGCGGCGCGAAGAAACAAGGGAGGGAGCGCAGGCGCATGGTTGCGCCGCGCTTCGGCATGGGAGACCTGACGGGACGGCTCGAAAGGCGTCTGGAGGAGCGTCTGGGCGGGCGCTTCCGCCGCGGTGTACGCGTCGAAGAAGTCCCCGAGGGGCCGAACGTCATTCTCGCGACCCCGGC
>DASVES010000075.1:0-2188 GCA_036380435.1 Pyrinomonadaceae bacterium
TCCTCGCTAGTCCTCGCGAGCAGAGGGTTGCGCCCGGCGAGGTCGGCGAGGGTTTCGAGCGCGGCTTCCCGGCTGAGTTTCTGGAGGATGAGTTCCTCCGAGCCGGAGCCGATGCGGCGGCGGCTGGTGAGGATGGCCTTACAGCCCGGCGGCAGGCGTTTGACGAAGGTGAAAAGCTGGTCGCGGTCGGACTTGGGGAGCGATTCGAGGTTGTCGAGGATGAGCAGCGCCTGCGCGTCGCGGAGCGCGTCGAGCAGCAGACGGATGCGCTCGTCCTCCGGTGCCTTCGTGATGTCCGCACGTTTCAGCTCGCGCGAGAGTTCGTTGAGCATTTCGAGGAAGCCGGGCAGGACGAAGACGCCCAGCTCGCGCACGCCGTCGTCGTCCAGCTCGCGGTTCTTCACGGAGACGAAGACGATGCGCTTGAACTGTTCGGGCGGGCAATCGTAGGCGGCGCGGACGGCGAGCGAGGTCTTGCCCATGCCGCCCGGCCCGTCGATGAGCGCGCCCCACGTGCGGTTGTCCGCATCGAGGGCTTCGCGGATTTGCGCGAGTTCCGCCTCACGGCCGAAGAAGGGCTGGAGGCGTGGGAGGTTGTTGGGGATGGAGGTGTGCCGGGCCGCGCCGTCGGTCGAAGAGGGCTTGGTGTAGTAGTTTTTGGGCTTGCCTTCGTTGAGCGCGAGACGTTCGAGGATAAGTCGGGCCAAGTCATCGGGCGTTTTGTCGTCAAGCTCGATGAACGCGGCGGCGTGGCTCAAGCCATCGACTTCGGCATACTCGAACCGAGTGGGCATCACGCGCTGGCCGTCGCTTTTCGTGAGCAGCCCGTAGATGTGAAGCCACTCCCAGCCTGTCCAACGCTTCGCGTCGTAGTCTGGGCAAAGCACCGGAACGATGAGATCGGACTGCTCGCCGTAGAGCTTCGGCAAATAGATGCCGAGGTCGTACCGCGCGAACTCTGCCTCGTGATACTTGTCGTAGAGGATTGCCGCTTCGCCGAACCGCTCAGCGAGGATGGCGGCGACTTGTTTGACGAAGTCACGCTTCTCACCGGCGAAGGAGAAGGCGATGCGGAAGCGTTTGGACTCCATAGTTCAACTCTGTGAGCACGCGTAAGGGTTTCGGACGTGGACGGCCGACTCTGATTATCCACGGCGAGGGCGGAATGACCAATATTTTTTGGCGGCGGCCGGAGCAGGTCGGACTGTTCTCAGAACGGAGATTGCGGCCGCCCCCGCTGGACGAACGCGCACGGGTCTGCTTCAATTCAACGGCAAGGAAATCATCACCAAAGAGCTTGCGGAAATCTTTCACCCAACATCCGTTCCCATGACAATCAGACGAGCCACAGGTATCTCACTTCTTCTCTTCGCCCTCGCCGCGTCGGCGGCCCTTCCCGGCGCCAGCGCGCAGAAGGCCGCGGGCGGCGCCGACTCGGTCAACCTTCCCGCCGAGCGTCATCTGAAGAACGTCCGTCAACTAACTTTCGGCGGCGAGAACGCCGAGGCGTACTGGAGCGGCGACGGCCGCTCGCTCATCTTCCAGTCGAAGCGCGAGGGGCGCGCGTGCGACCAGATTTATACGATGCGCGCCGACGGCTCGGAGCCGCGCATGGTCTCCACCGGCAACGGCACGACCACCTGCTCTTACATCTTCCCGACAAAGAAGCGCATCCTCTACGCCTCCACGCACCTCGCCGCGCCCGGCTGTCCCACGCCGCCCGACCGCTCGCGCGGCTACGTCTGGGCCATCTACCCCGGCTTCGACATCTTCACCGCGCGGCCCGACGGCACGCAGGTGCGCCGCCTGACTGAGACGCCCGGCTACGACGCCGAGGCGACCATGTCCGTGGACGGCCGCCGGATCGTCTTCACCTCGATGCGCGACGGCGACCTCGACATCTACACGATGGACGCCGACGGCCGAAACGTCCGCCGGCTCACCGATGCGCTCGGCTACGACGGCGGCCCCTTCTTCTCCCGCGACGGCAAACACATCGTCTATCGCTCCTTCCACCCGAAGACGCCCGAACAAATCGAGCGCTACCGAAAGCTCCTCGCTGAGAACGTCATCGAGCCGGGCAACTTTGAAATCTGGGTGATGGACGCCGACGGCCGCAACAAGCGACAGGTCACCACACTCGGCGCGGCGAGTTTCGCGCCCTACTTCACGCCCGACGGCCGGCGCG
>DASVES010000076.1:0-7728 GCA_036380435.1 Pyrinomonadaceae bacterium
GCCGCCGGGACGGTCAATTTCGTCGTCACCGAGGACAACGGGCAGCAGACGATGGGCACCTTCGCGCTGGGCGCGAGTGGCGAGAACTTCTTCACCATCACGGCCATCAACATGCAGCGGATCCAAAGCGTCTTCTTCACGACCGACGTGGCGATGACGGTGACGAACGTTGACGACGTGGCGCAGGTGCGCATCGGCGGCGCGCAGGTGGCGGCGGTCCCGGAGCCGACGACGATGCTTTTGCTGGGGACGGGGCTGGCGGGCATCGCCGCCAAGGTGCGCCGCAGGCGGCGGGCCAGCTCTGAATGACTGAGACTGACGGCCGGCATATCGTTGACCCGGCAGTCCCCACTTTTGGATTGAAGGCACAAATTGGAAAGGAGGGGTCTGTGGAAACGAAGCCAGTTGTCTTGCCTCTGGTCGAGGACGGTTACGTATTCGGCCTGTTCGACGAAAAAGGGCGTCAGATCGCCTCGGGGTCGAGGGAGGTGTGTGAAACGCTGTATTACCTGATCACCTCCTCCTCACTCATGAGGAGCCCCCCGCCGATGGCGCAGTCGCGTGTCGATCCGAGGGTGCGACGGCCCGCACACTCAACAATGGGTTGAAATCAAGTCGGCCGTAGATGAAGGGCGGCGGGGTGACTCTAATACTCCGCCGCCCTTCAACATCACCGCACCGGGACATGCCACGCACCGGCCTTTAAGCGAAACGCACAGACGAGATTCGTTATTACCTCGATATTATGATTGCGAAGGGCGAGTTTTGTTGGGTAAGCGTCGCGGTGGGCAGGTATTGTACGGTTGAGGATTGACGCCCGGCCTCGTTTTGTAAAGAATAACTCCGCACATCCTCTCCTCAGTCCCCCTGAGCCTGATTAATTCCCCAGTGGTCTACATCGTCACCACGTTCCCCCTTCAACGGGGCGCGCGCGCGCGGGATTCACCCTTAGGAGGTACAAGCAGTGGAGAAGAAGCAAAATTTCCTCTGGATGGCGGGGCTTGCGGGGGCGCTCTGCGCCATGTTGTTCATCGTCCCGCAGGCGACGGATGGTCAGAGTCAGCGCGGTGAGTGCGAGCAGAATTGCACGCGCCAATATCAGGCGTGTCGTGATGCTGCTAACGCTAACCAGGCGGCCTGCAAGCAGACCTTCGACGCCTGCCGCGAGGGTTGCAAGGACATCCGCGGAAACACCAACACCAACGGCAACACCAATGGCAACACCAACACCAACGGTAACGTGAATACGAATACCAACGGGAACGGTAACGCCAACGGGAATACCAATACCAACACCAACACCAACACCAACACCAACACCAACACCAACACGAACGTCAATACGAACGTGAACACGAACACGAACACGAACACGAACGTGAACACGAACAGCAACAGCAACAGCAACAGCAACAGCAACAGCAACACGCCCTAGCGTAAGGGCCGGGCACGGTTCTTCAGACACGAAAGCGGCGGGGTCACTTCTTGTGCCCCGCCGCTTTCGTGTCTGAAGACTTTTGGCTGACTCGGCGACTTCAGGCGCTGGCGCTCATCTCGTAGCGTTCGAGCTTGAGGTAGAGGCCGCGGCGGGTAAGGCCGAGTTCGCGGGCGGCGCGGGAGATGTTGCCGTTGTGCTTGCGCAGCGCCTCGGCGATCATGCGGCGTTCGAGTTCGGCCATCGCGTCGGCGATGGTGAGTCCCTGTGTGGAGGCGTCGGCGGCGGCGTCGGCGGCGGCCGCGCTGATGGGCGTGACGGTGGCTCCTCCGGGGGAGAGGTGCGCGGAGGTACGCATCAGCTCGGGCGAGAGATTGTCGGGCGCGATGGTGGCGCCGTCCTCGGCCCGCGCCACGACGCGCTGCATCTCGTTGCAGAGCTGGCGGACGTTGCCCGGCCAGTCCGAGACCATCAGGAGGTCTACGGCCTGCGGCGTGATCTGCACGTCGCGGCGGCCGAACTTGGCCGAGTAGTGGTTGAGATAGTAGTTGACGATGGTCGGAATTTCGGAGCGGCGCTCGCGCAAAGGCGGCACGCGCAGGCGGATGACGTTGAGACGGTAGTAGAGGTCTTCGCGGAAACGCCCTTCGGCGACGTGGCGTTCGAGGTCGGTGTTGGTGGCGGCGATAATCCGCACGTCAACCTTGATGGGGCGCTGTTCGCCAAGCGGCTGAATCTCGCCCTCCTGTAGAAAGCGCAGGAGCTTGGGCTGCACGTCCACGGAGAGGTCGCCAATCTCGTCGAGGAAGAGCGTGCCGCCCACGGCCGTGCGGATGACGCCGGGCGAATCGGAGACCGCGCCGGTGTAGGCCCCGCGGCGGTAGCCGAACAGATAGCCTTCGGTCAGCTCCTTGGGCACGGCCGTGCAGTTGAAGGGGACGAAGACCTTCGAGCGGCGCGAGGAGAGCGCGTGGATGGCGCGCGCCACAAGCTCCTTGCCCGTGCCCGACTCGCCCGTGACGAGCACCGTCACATCAGAGGAGCGAATCTTGTGTACCTCATCGACGAGCCGCGTCATGGCGGGGCTTGAGTGGATGAAGCCGGGCATGAGGCTCGCGCCGGTGAGCGAGTCCTGCTCGGGCGCGTCGGAGCTGGCGCGGGCGCGTGAGCGTAGGGCGCACACGTCGAGGCCGAGTTCGACGACGCGCAGGAGCGGCTCGACGGGCGCGCCGGCGATGGTGTGCGCCGCATCGCGCGGGCTAATCAGCAACATGGCCGGCGGCGCGTTCGACCCGCGCAGCATCAGCAGACGCGCCCCCGCCTCACGCGCGAAGTCCTCGCGCTCCCGGTCAGTCTTCAACTCGCCGAGCGCGGCGGCCACGGCGGCGGCCTCCTCATGCTCGTAGCCGTGGGCGTTGACGACCTTCGTCGCGCCCTCCTCGCCCGCCTCGGCGATGAGGATGCGGGAGGCGCGCGTCTCCTGCTGGACGACGGCGATCAGCTCGCGCAGCAACAGCTCGCGCGAGGCGGCGGCCTCGGCCAGTCGCAACGTGAGCAACTGCGCGGGGGCCGACGGCTCCTCCTCGTGTTGCTCCGAGACGCTGCGGCTCGCGTCGGCCAGAGCCTCCTCGGCGCGCTCCAGATCGAGTGCGGCGCCAAGCTCGCGGAAGGCGTGGGCGGCGAGGCCGTAGAACTCGGCGGCGCGCTCGGGCTGGGCGGCCGAGTAGGCGCGGCCTAAGAGAAACTTGGCGCGGGCCGCGCGGTAGCGGTCGCTGAGCATCTCGGAGATGGAGTTGGCGCGGCCGAAGTGGTGCGCGGCCAGAGTCGAGTCGTGGCGCGCAAGCGCGAGTAGGCCCGAGAGTCGTTGCATCTCGCCCGTCACGGCGATGTCGGTCGTCGTCTCTGAAGTGTCTTCCGTCACCTCGCGCAGCAGCGCCTCACACCTCTCGGCGTCGCCGCCGGCGAGACCCGCCTCGGCGAGAAGCAGCTTCGACTCGCACAGCGCCTGCCGGTCGCCGATCTTTTCGGCGAGGGCCAGCGCCTCGCGCCCCGCTTCGAGCGCAAGCTCCGTCTCACCGAGCGCCAGACGGCAGCGGCCCAGCGTACACAGAGCCTGGCGCGCGTACCACTTGTTGCCGTCCTCGGTCGAGAGGGCGACGGCCCGCTCCAGATAATCGCGCGCCTCGGCCATCCGGCCCTGCTGCATCCGCAGCTCGCCGAACGAGTCGTAGATCATCGCGGGGGGCGACTTGTCCTGTTGTAGCTGGAGGGCGAGTTCGAGCGCGCGCGCCAGACACTTCTCGGCGCGCGCCCATTCGCCGATGAGCGTGAGGTTGATGCCGAGGTTGTTGTAGCCGATGGCGGCGTTGGCCTTGTGCTCGGTGCCCTCGTAGAAGGAGACGGCTTTCTCAAGAGCGCGCACCCCGTCGTGCGGGCGCTTGAGGAACCAGAGCGCGGCGGCCATGTTGTTGTAGATACGGCCCAGCAGGTACGTGGCCGGGCGCTCGCCGACGATCTTCGCGGCCTGCTCGAAGTTCTCCAGCCCGTCCTCGAAGCTCCCCTCCTGCGTCGAAGTCAGCCCCGCGGAGAAGTAGGCTTCGGCAAGACCCCGCCAGTCGCCGGAGCGGCGGAAGTGTTCGAGCGCGCGGGTGGCGAAGTCGCGGGCGATGGAATACTCGTTGATGTGACGGTAGACGCGGGCGAGCGCCGCGTAGACCTCGCCGCGCCGCAAGTCCGAGCCGTCTTCTTCGGCCTCGCGCAACGCCACGTTGAGCAGCGCGATGGCCTTCGGCTGGTCGCCGGTGTAGTTGTAGGACAGGCCGATCTGGACGCGCAGGCCCGAGGCCACGTCCGCGTCGAGACGCGCGCGCGCCTCCGCCGACTCATACTGCTTGACGGCTTCGAGGGCGTCGGTGTAGCGGCCCTGCATCTCCAGCGCCACCGAGAGCAGGCAGCGGGCGCGGGCCTGTAGGTTGCGGTCGCCGCGCGCCGACGAGACGGCGTGGCGCAGGCGCGACTCGGCCGCGCCCGACAGCCCGCGGTCGAGCATCTCGCGCGACTCTTCAAGGTCGCGTTCGAGGATGGCGCGCGAAACGGAGGCGCGCCCCTCGGCCGCGCGTCGCGCGTCGGAGAGGTTGACGACGCTCGACTCCGCGGCCGGGCGCTCCTTGCCCGACTCCGTGCCGGCTTTGCGGTCGCGTGTGTTCATTTACACTAAAAACAAGCTCGCTCGCACAGTGAGGCCTGGCTTGCGTACTCGTTTCGGATACTGAGGGAAATGGCTTGATTGAAAGGCGCGGCGGCCAATGTTTATCTTCGAGTGCACCCTTCAGAACACTGCCAAAGGCCTGTAGATTCCAGACTTTAGCACACCCGTGAGCGCTCAGCAATAATAAGCTCTCAGCTATTGGCTCTTAGCTATCAGCCAGAAGTTGTCCGTGTCAGTCGTCCGCGGTCACTTGTCCGTTGTACGCGTCGCCCTGCTTTAGCCTTTCCGATGTCGGCGACGAATAGCCCGCCACAAACAACTGACCACTGACAATGGACGACTGACAAAGAACAGCACTTAGCTAAAAGCTAACGGCTAACCGCCAATAGCTTTTTCGGTATTGTTTTCTGCGGGGCGGTTTGGTACAAAGCACACACGCCAAAAGCTCGGAAGCGTGCCGGGAAGGTACAGCGGGCGGCCCCGCGCATGCGCGCGCCGTAACGCCCGCACAAATTTGTCCCCGCGCCGCGTGACGCGTGAAGTCGCGCGCGCGCGCGCCGGACACGAACGTGGGTGAACTTCGCCGAGGCTGCTCTCCCGCCTCCAGTGAGGGGTATTGACGATGGCCGAGACGGTAGCCGCCGCCGGGGCGCAGACAAAGCGTCCGATGAGCGCCTGGAAACGCTGGCTCCTCGAAGGGCAAGTTAAGGAAATCGAAGGGCCGCACGAGCCGGAAGGCAAACACAAGAAGCACCCGTGGTGGCAGGTGATGTGTCTGACGGGCGTCGATTATTTCTCGACGCTCGGCTACCAGCCCGGCATCGCGGCCGTCGCCGCCGGGGCGCTCGCGCCCATCGCCACACTGGTGCTCGTCCTGCTCACGCTCTTCGGGGCGCTGCCCATGTACAAGCGCGTGGCCGAGGCCAGCCCGCACGGCGACGGCTCGATCTCGATGCTGGAGAACCTGCTCTCGCGCTGGAAGGGCAAGCTCTTCGTCCTCTGCCTGCTCGGCTTCGCCGCCACCGGCTTCATCATCACCATCACGCTCTCGGCGGCCGACGCCACCGCCCACGTCATCGAGAACCCATTCGTGCATCACCTCTTCGACGCGCAGGGGTGGAACGTCGAGAGCAAAGCCTGGCACATCGGCATCACGCTGGCGCTCGTGGCGGGGCTCGGCGGGGTCTTCCTCAAGGGCTTCAAGGAGGCCATCGGCATCGCCGTCGTCATCGTCATCGTCTACATGTTGCTCAACCTCGTCATCATCGGGGTGAGTTTCTATCACCTCGCCCTCGACCCGCAGCAGATCGTCAACTGGAAGGACAGGCTCTTCGACGCCGAGGCGGGCGGCTTCCGCGTGGGCGGGAGCACGCTGATGATGATCGGCATCTCGCTCTTCCTCTTCCCGAAACTCGCGCTCGGGCTTTCGGGCTTCGAGACGGGCGTCGTCGTCATGCCGCTCATCGAGGGCGACCCCGGCGACTCGGAGTCGAACCCGCAGGGGCGCATCCGCAACGCGAAGAAACTGCTGACGGCCGCCGCCCTCATCATGAGCGTGATGCTGATTACCAGCAGCTTCGCCACCATCACGCTCATCCCGCCCGACGAGTTTCGCCCCGCCACCGACACGACGGAGGCCGGCAAGGCGAGCGGGCGCGCGCTCGCTTATCTGGCGCACACCTATCTCGGCGGCGGCTTCGGCACCGTCTACGACATCAGCACCATCCTCATCCTGTGGTTCGCCGGCTCGTCGGCGCTCGCCGGCCTCCTCAACATCGTGCCGCGCTACCTGCCGCGCTACGGCATGGCCCCGAACTGGGCGAAGGCCACCCGCCCGCTCGTGCTCATCTTCACGGCCATCGCCTTCCTCGTCACCGTCCTCTTCAGGGCCGAGGTCGAGGCGCAGGCGGGCGCATACGCCACTGGCGTGCTCGCGCTGATGGGGTCGGCGGCCGTCGCCGTCACGCTCGCCGTGTGGCGCAAGCCCGGTCTGGCGAAGTGGGCATTCCTTTTGATCTCGCTCATCTTCGGCTACACCATCATCGTCAACGTCATCGAACAGCCGTCGGGCATCAAGATCGCCTCGCTCTTCATCGGCGCCATCATCCTCACCTCGCTCGTCTCGCGCGTGTGGCGGACGACCGAGCTGCGCGTCGAACAGATCGAGCTTGACGAGACGGCGCGCAAGTTCATCGACGAGGTCAAGCGCTTCGGCGAGGTGCGTATCGTCGCCAACCGCTGCGACCTCGGCGACGTGGACGAGTACCGCTTCAAGGAGATGGAGAAGCGGCAGGACAACCACATCCCTTCGCGCGACCCCGTCCTCTTCTTCGAGGTCACGCCCGGCGACGCCTCGGAGTTCGCCGGCACACTCAAAATCCGCGGCGTCGATGTCGGCGGCTACCGCGTGCTGCGCGCGCAAAGCCCCGCCGTCCCCAACGCCATCGCCGCCTTCCTCCTCCACCTGCGCGACACGACGAAGACCATTCCGCACGTCTACTTCGGCTGGAGCGAGGGCAACCCGCTCATGTACCTGCTGCGCTATATCGCCTTCGGCGAGGGCGACACCGCGCCCGTCACGCGCGAGATTCTGCGGCAGGTTGAAGAAGACCCGGAGAAGCGCCCGGCCGTCCACGTCGGCGGGTGAGCGGGATTGACTCAATGATGGCAGGCCGCTACGCACAGTACCGCGAGCGGTAGCGAGCGGGTACGACTGTGACGAGCGACTTGCCTGGCGCACGCGAGACCCGCTCGCGGTTGTGGTTGATTTCCGGTGGCGGTGGGCGTAAGATTCGCGCCGGTCGTTGGTGTTGACAATTTGTCTGCCGAAGTCGCCCGCGGCGCTCGCTATCGAGCGCGGGACGGGCGACGCGGGGGAACCAACTGTCCCGTCGTCCGCGGCGGGGCCGGGGCGAAACGTCGGGGCGGGCCAAAGGGGCCGCCGCCCGTCGTGGAACACTTCCTTGTTCCAGCCCGTCAGCTAACCTCGTAGGCTTCATTGGAAGGACAGACGGCGGCGGAGCTTTGTTAAGGGGCTTCGGACGATATCGTCCGAAGCCCCTTTTGCTTTCCCGCGCGCCGCGCG
>DASVES010000077.1:0-12391 GCA_036380435.1 Pyrinomonadaceae bacterium
ACGTGCGCGAAGAAGCTGGCGGACTCGTACAGAAGTGTGCCGACGATGCCGACCGTGATGGCCACCGACGAGAAGGCCGCCGCCAGCAGCATCCATTCGATGACGCGCTCCTTCACGGAGACGAGCCGCCGCGTCCCCGCAAGCTCGCCGCCGCGCGGGGCCTGTTGCTCGTCGGCGGCCGCCGCGACCGGGTGCTGGAGGGCGGGAATCTCTTTCATGGTGAGCAGTGAGCAGTAAGCTGTGAGCAGTAAAAACAGGTTCGGCGGTGAGCAGCGAGCTTCGCGGGGCGCCTACTGCTTACTGCTCACTCCTATGACTTGGGTTCGCGCTTGAGAATCTCCTCGACGGGGAGGCCGATCTCGGGAGCGCCGCCGAAGCCCGTGCCCGTCTTGTTGTTTCGCAGACGCTCGGTCGCCGTCTGGTAGGCGCCCTCGGGCAGCGGGAGATATTTGACTTCCCTGGCCAGCGCGCCGACGTTCTTCAGATAGAACTCGACGAACTCTTTGACCTCGGGCTTGGCCAGCCCCTTGGTGCTGACGTAGATGAAGAGCGGGCGCGAGAGTGGGTTGTAGGCGCCGGAGAGTACGTTCTCGGGGCTGGGCATCACCGGCCCCTGCGTCTTGTTCTTGCTCCACTCGATGCCGACGGCCTTCATGCGCGCGCTGTGCGGCGCGAAGTAGGCGTAGGGGATGTAGCCGAGCGCGTACTTGTTGCCCTCGATGCCCTGCACTAAGACGTTATCGTCCTCGCTCGCCGTGTAGTCGCCGCGGGAGGATTTGGCCTTGCCGACGATGGCCTCGGTGAAGTAGTCGAACGTGCCGGAGTCGGCGCCCGCGCCGAAGAGGGCGATCTTTTCGTTGGGCCATTCGGGGCGAATCTGGTTCCAGCGCGTGACCTTCTCCTGCGCTTCCGGCTCCCAGACTTTCTTCAGCTCATCGACGGTCATCGACGTGACCCAGTCGTTCTGCGGATTGACGACGACCGTCAGCGCGTCGAAGGCGATGGGCAACTCGATGTACTCGATGCCGTTCTGTTTGGCGGCCTCCATCTCCTCTTTCGAGATGGGCCGGGAGGCGTTGCTTACATCCGTCTCGCCGCGCGCGAACTTCTTGAAGCCGCCGCCCGTCCCCGAGATGCCGACCGTCACCTTGACCCGGCCGCCCTTCTCCCTCTGAAACTCCTCGGCCACCGCCTCCGTCACGGGGAAGACCGTGCTCGACCCATCGACCTTGATGACCTGCTCGCCACCGCCCGCCGCCCCGCCGGCCCCGGCGTTGTTGCCGGCCGGCGCGCCGCCGCAGGCCATTGAGAGTAGAAGCGCCGAGACAAGCGAGAGCGCGACCAAGGCGCGCGTGAGTTGTTTCGAGAGAGACATGAAAAGCTCCTTTGAGGCCGCGAGTTTGATGGAGACTCAAAACAGGAAAGATACTTCGGCCGTGTTAAATCCGTCTGAAGTGAGTCTGAAATCTATGTGAACAGAACGCGCCGCGCCCGGCCTCGGGCCGGCGGCGGGCGACTGGTAAGTCGGTGCCAGTCATGCTCTTAGCGCCCAACGCCGGCGGCGTCTTGCGCGCCACCGGCGAGCAGTCGGTAGCCGACGTTGACCATCGTGTCGATCTGTATGTGATGGGGCGCGAGGCGTCGGCGCAGGCGATAGATGTGAACGTGCAGGCTCTCGGCGTTGAAGGGCGCGCGAGCGCCCCACGCGTGCCGCCACAGCTCTTCGGACGCCACGATGCGCTCCGGGTTGCGGGCGAGGCGCGAGATGATGAGGAACTCCTTGCGCGGGAGTTTCAACGCGCGCCCGCCCAGACTCACGTAGTAGTTGTCGTGCTCGACGCGCAGGTGGCCGTCGTCGTAGAAGTTGAGTGACGAGTGACGAGTGGCGAGTGACTGGTCGGCGCCTGACTGAATCACTTCCGACATTCCTTCCCCCATTGGCCCACGTTAAGAGTGAGTGACAGCGAGCCGCTGTAAGCGGCGGCAGAATCTAGCCCACGGCGTGAGCCGTGGGTATGCGGCAAAGAAATAATCGGAAGCCCCGGAGGGGCGAAAGAACCTTGTGTTGAGCGTAATGCATCTAGTTGTTCTTTCGCCCCTCCGGGGCTTTGCATTTTTTCCACCGACCATTCCCACGGCTCACGCCGTGGGCTAAAGTCTTCCGCGCCTCCGGCGCTCACATCATCCCGCCACCCATCGCGGCTTTTAGAATCGCAACTTAGTGCGGAACTGCATGACGCGCGGGCCGCCCGTCGTGTTGGTGATGCGCCCGAAGTCGGGGCTGCCCAGCTCCGAGTCGGGGGCCGAGAAGTTTGCCCGGTTGAAGACGTTGAAGATGTCCCAGCCGAACTCCAGTGAGATGTCCTCGGTGAGCTTCGTGTTCTTGACGACGCCGAGGTCGAAGCGGCTCTGCGAGGGCGCGCGCAGGACGTTGCGGCCGATTGCGCCATTCTGGCCGAGCGGCGAGCAGAGAGTGGAGCCGTCGAAGGCGTCCTCGGTGATGTCGGCGCCCTGCCGCCGCAGGTCTTCGAGCGACGCGCCGGCGCACAAGTCGGGGCGGCCGAAGCCGAGGCGGTAGAGTCCGCCGGAGCCGCGCACGAGGTCGGCGTACTGCGCCGCGGTTTGCAGCTCCGGCTCGGGGGCGAAGATGCTGTAGGGTGTGCCGGTCTGCGTCTGGAAGAAGCCGGAGAGCTGCCAGCCCGTGGCCCAGCGGCTGGTGAAGCCGAAGGTCGGGAGCTGGTAGACGAAGTTGAGGCTGAAGCGGTGCGTGCGGTCGAAGTCGGAGACGGCGCGGCTGCCTTCGAGGTCGCGCTGGTCGCCCTGCACGACGAAGCCGGTGTTGGGCACGTCGGGCTTGCCGGAGCCGGCGGTCGAGCCGGGGTCGGTCGAGCTGGTGTCGATGGACTTCGAGAAGGTGTAGGCGGCGTTGAACTGGAGACCGCGCGACAGACGCTTGGTCAGGCTGAACTGCGCGCCGTGGTAGACGGAGTTGCCGTTGGACTGGAGCAGCAGCGCCTCGGGCACGTTGAAGCCGAGCACGGGGACGCGCGCCTCGAAGTTGATGAGCTGTCCGCCGCCGAGCACACCATTCGCGCAGGTAATCGGGTTGGCGAGGTTGAGGTCGAGGGGCGCGCCCGCCACACCGCTCAGGACGTTGCCCGCGCAGCCGGCACTGCCTCCGACGCGGAACGGGTTGGCGAAGCCGAACGCGCGACCAATGCCGCGCTCACGCGCCGACGCGCCCGCGCCCAGCGGGCCGTTGGGCGAGCCGGCGGCCGAGTACGCCTGATTGAAACGCTCGTAGATGTGATCGGGCGTCGAGAGGTCGTTGAGGTCATAGCCCTGATTGAAGGCGACGGCCTGAAGGAGATTGCGTCCGCGCGTGCCGACGTAGCGCGCCTCGAACAGTAAATCTTTCCGCACTTCGTACTGCACACCGAGGTTCCACTGCTGGACGTAAGGCGTCTTGAGGTCGCGGTCAACGGCGCGGAACTCGAACGTCTCGGCGATGTTGCCGGAGTTGGCGGCGCTGCTCACGTTGCCGCGCGGGTCGCGCGCCACACCCGTGTTGTCGCGGATGACATAGGCGCCGCCCGTGCCGGAGGCGCGCACGATGCGGAACGGGAGCCAGTTACTCAGGGGCAGCGTCGTGTTTTGAGCGGAGAAGGCGTCGGCGATGGGCACGTTGCCCGAGGGGACGGTGATCTCGACTTCGCGAAGGAAGGGGTAGTTGCTGAAGATAGTGTTGATAAAGGCCGCGGAGGGACGGTCGAAGAAGACTCCGAAGCCGCCGCGGACGACCAAGCGGTTCGACTCCCAAGGCGAGTAGGCGAAGCCGACGCGCGGGGCGAAGTTGTTCGTGTCCTGCCCGCGGAGCGTGTGATTGTTGCCGGCGCGCTCCGTCACGGCGACGGCTCCGTCAACGTTGGCGAGTCCGGTGGACTGGACGTTGTCGGGCACGATGAAGCCGGGCGAGGGGCTGTCGCACAGCGAGACGGGGCCGCCCGCCTGCGTGAAGCACTGCTCGAAGGTGGAGAAGTCGAAGTTGCCGATGCGGCCCTGTCGCTCGGTCGGCCACATGAAGAGTTCGTAGCGGAGGCCGAGGTTTAAGGAGAGACCGCGCGAGACCTTCCAGTCGTCGGTGATGTAGCCGCTGAAGTCCTGGAAGCGGAAAGATTTTTCGGTGACGCCGAACTGCGTGTCGGCCTCCGTGGCGTTGCCGGTCAGGAGTTGCGTGAAGCTGTCGAACTTCTCGAACTCGGTGGCCTGCTCTTCGGGGAGGCTGGAGTCGTAGCGATGGCTCTTGTAGTCGCCGCCCGTGCGGAGCGTGTGGTTGCTCTTGATCCACGTCAGGTTGTCGGCGACGCTGAAGGTCTGCTGCTTGCGTTGGTTGAAGGAGTCGTTGGGGCCGCCGAAGGAGAACTGCGAGAGGTTGGTGCCGGGGCGTCCGATGAAGTGGCCGAGGCGGCGCGTGCCGGGGCTGTCGTCGAACAGGAGCGCCGGGTTCGCGATGCCGACGGCCTCGCTGGTGAACTCGTCGGTGAGGAAGGGCGTGTCGAGCGCGCGCGTGTTGTTGAGGAGGAAGTAGCCGAAGCGCGCTTCGTTGATGAGCGTGGGGCCGAAGATGTGCTGGTCGGAGACGGCGAGCGTGCGGTTGCGGTCGGCGCGTCGCAGCGTGAACGGCGAGGCGAGCGACGACGGGTCGGGGAAGGAGTCGAGCGCCGGGAAGTTGCTGAAGAAGAAGGTGCCGTTCAAAGTGTTGTTCGGGCTGAGCCGGCCGTCGAGACGCGTGGTGAACTGGTGCTGCTCGAACTCCGAAGGGACGACGTTGAGCTGCTGGACGAGCGGGTTGTTCTCGCGCAAGGTGCGCGAGGTAACGGGGCCGGCGCCGAACTGGAAGGCGCGCGCGCCGGCGCGGTCAATGCCGATGAGGCGGCCCCCCTCGCGCGGCGTGGGGATGACGAAGTCGCCGGTGACGGGGTTACGCAGGTTGAAGAGTCGGAGCGCCACGGGCGAGATGTCGGCGGCCGTCAGGCAGTTCGACCCGAGGCAGCCGTTCTCGGCGTTGAAGGCGGAAGCCAGCGCCTCGGCCGTGCGCTCGCCCGTGATGCGGCGCAAGGCGACGGGCAGCACCGTGGTGCTGCGCGCCGTGGGGACGAAGCCGGTGACGGCCTTCGTGTACTGGTAGCCGCCGAAGAAGAACCACTTCTCACGGACTACGGGGCCGCCGATGGTGAAGCCGCCCTCGTTGCGGCGGGCCACGGGGCGGTCGATGCCCTCCTTGTTGAAGATGAAGTCGTTGGCGTTGAACTTCTCGTTCTGGAGGTAGTAGTAGAGGGAGCCGGTAAGGTCGTTAGCGCCCGACTTGGTGACGAGCTGGAAGTTGCCGCCGCCCGAGCGACCCGTCGAGGCGTCGTAGAGCGAGGTCTGGAGCTTGACCTCCTGAAGCGTCTCGGGCGCGGGCGCGATGTTGTCGTTCAGCGACCCTTCGTTGGTGGTGATGTTAGTCGCATCGACGCCGTTAAAGAAGAGACTCGTCGAGGTGGTGCGCGTGCCGTTGACCGAAGGCGACTGGTTGCCGTTGCCGTTTGTGGAGACGGGCGAGAGGTCGGTGCTGACGCCGGCCTCGGTGTTGAGCAGTTGGGTGAAGCTGCGCGTCGAGGTCGGCACCTGAACGAGCTGCTCGGCGGTAATCTGGCGGGCGATGGTCGCCGTCTCGGGCGTGGCCAGCACCTCGCCGCCCGTGACCGTGACGCTCTCGCCGGTGATGTCTCCGATTTCGAGCTTGTCCTCGAAGGTGCGGGGGACGGCGGCCTCGACCGCCGCGTCGCCGCGCTTGAGCGGCTTGAAGCCGGCGAGCGTGTAGGTGATCTCGTAGACGCCGACGCCGAGGCCCGGCATCGTCCAGCGCCCCTCGTCGTTGGTCGTGGCGGCGCGCGTCTGTCCCGTGCCGGTGTTTCGCGCCTCGACCTGAACGCCCGGCAGGGCCGCGCCGTTGGGGTCTGTGACGGCGCCGGTCAGCGTCCCCATCGGGCCTGACTGCGCGCGAGCCGGCGCCGTGGCGGCGACGAGGGCGAGCGCGAAAAGGAGCAGCAGGCAGACGCCCGCCGCCGCCACGGCGCGGCCCGACCTGGATACGTTGGGGTTGATTTCTCGCATGGGGATTCTCCTGTCAGACTTAAAAAACATTCGGGTGAAAAACGATTGCCTCGCGGCGCGCGCGCACGTGCGGCGGCCCGAAAGGATGATTGCCGAGTTGCTCTATTTGGCGGCGCGTTGAAAAGCAGCCGCACGCGTGGAAGTGTTGATTCAAGCGTGAGAAGTTAACGCGCCGGAGTTAAGGGCGGGTGAATCCGGTCTTAATTAAGTGTTAAGAGAATGAGGGAGTGAATAGGCTATGTTATCAAAGAGTTACATGACCGGCCCGCTCTCGCCTGGTGCGAACGAGGGGCGGGAGGCCCCAAAAATCTGCCTTTCCAGCGTCTCGGCGACCCCCTCGAACATCTGCGGGAGCGTCCTGACGTAGACCGCCCGGTTGAAGTCCTCGCGGGCGTGGCCCATGAGGACGCACCGAGCCTTGTCGGCCACGCCGCCCTCGCTGAGCAGCGTGTTGTAGGTGTAACGCAGGGAGTAAGGCGTGAAGTGAGGGGGAAGCCCCGACCTCTTCAGGAGCCGCGCGAACATGTCGCGCAGCCACCCCTCGCTGATGGGCCTGCCCGTCCGGGAAGGGAAGACGAGGCCGTAGTCCGTCCACCCGGCGCCGAGGAGGCGCTCTCGGGCCGCGTTCGCGCATTGGAGCCTCATCAACTCGCGGTAGAGCCACGCGGGGAAGGGCACCTCGCGGACACCCTTGCGCGTCTTCGGCCTCGTGAAGATGTGGCCCGGCGCGCGGCGGAGCTTGACGGCCTGCTGCGTCACCCTCACCAGCGCCGCCGCGTCGTCCACGAGTTCGACGTTGGAGAGCGGAAGCCCCAGGCATTCCTTCGGCCTCATGCCCATGAAGAGCGCGAAGACGAAGATGAGATCGCCCAAGTCGAGCAGGGCCGTCTCGACGAGCGTTCGCGCCTCCGCGGGCGTGAGGCTTCGCGTCTCCCGCGGCTCCGCGCCCTTCGGGAGTTCGAGACCCTCCAGCGGACTCTCTCTCAAATACTTTTTCCAGACGGCGTACTTGATGAAGAGTTTGCAGACCCGCCGGACGTGCTTGATGGTCGAGTCCGACAGCCCCCGGTCTTGCAGGCCGTTGAACATCCTTTCGAGCGCGCCCGGCTGAAAGTCTTTAATCTGGAGGTGTCCGACGTAAGGGAGCACGCAGGAGTTGAGCGTGTCCCGGTAGTTGTCTATCGTGGTGACGGCGAGGCCCTTGCGCCTGTGTTGTTTCATCCACTCTTCGGTGAGGGCCTTGACGGTGAGGGGCGACGGGACGAAAAGCAGCCCGGCGCCGATGAGCGTCACGAGGTCTCTGCGCCGGGCGCCGGCCTTCTCCGGCGTCGTGTCGTAGAGCATTTCCGAGTTCGTGATGGGGCGTCGGGTGCATGCCGTTGTCAGGTGGCGTGTTGGGCAGAATGTGTCACCGCCGCAGCCGGGAGCGGCCTAACTTAATAGAACCTCACGCATGACTATTGCCAGGTCTCGCAACGCGCGCTCCCCATCGCCCGTGAAGGCAGAGCCGTGCATGGCGGCGATGGTCTTCGGCTTGAGATCGGCTAAGCTGTGTAGGGTTTGATCCGTGTGCTGCGTGTACGGCATATAATTCGCGAAAGGGCCTGCCTGATAGTCAACTAGTGTCTTACGCACAGCTTCAATCACGTCCGATTCAGTCAACGGCGCGACGTTCCCGTTCTGATGAAACAGGTCGGAACAAAGAAGGGTTTTGTTCTCCTCTTCAAAGAGCAACCCGGCCTCCCAGCAGTGCGGCACGTGCGGCGTGTGGAGCAGGCGGAAGCGGTACTTGCCCGTGTGTAGAATCTCCCCGTCAGACATGCCTTTGGCCGGGCGGACGGCAAAATCGTTGACGCTGACGAGCGCCCCGACCATGCTGCACACGGGCTGGGCGGCCGGGGCCTGCTGGAGCCATTCGTTGAGCGCGCCGCACTCGTCCGCCTCGAAATGGCTGAAGCCCAGCCACCGTATCCTCGAAGGATCAATTAGGCTCGCCACCGCATCGCGGACGAAGGGAAACATCGCCCGATGTCCGGTATGAAACAGTAGTGGCTCATCGTCCCTGACGAGAAATTGATTGAACTGCATGTCAATCTCCGGGACATAAGTAGAGATGCGGTATACGTCAGGGGCAATCTCCGTCACACTCATGGCCTACCTCCCAAATTCCATTGTCCACGACCATCATATCTGCTAACGCGAAATTTCTGCTGAACCTGGATCACTCGCCCAACAGGAAGCCATCTAACGCCCGGTATCACCCGCCGCGCACGCAACGCCGCTTGAGAACAAGCCCCTTGCGATGCCGTCCGCGCCTGTGCCTTGGCAACGGTGTACGTTGCGCGTGTCAGTGTTTCCCGTTGCTGCCGGACTCCGTGACCCCGCCTTGTGCAATCAAGGGTTGTTGCCGGCCGGGTACACCTTGATCCAATGGGTACGCACCTGCGGCTGCACCATTCGCCCCTCGTTCGTCGAAACGACGGACTTCGACGTGACCTTCGGCATGTGGCAGTTGATGCAGTTCTCGGCGATCTTGTGGCCCCTCTCCCGGTAAATCCCACAACTCTCGACCTTGTGGCACGTCAGACAACTGCGCGAGAAGGCCGCCGCGTCCCGCTGCGGTAGATGAACATCGTGGCACGTTGAGCAAGACATGGTGGAGGCTTGAAAGCAGCGGCTCCTCTCCAGAAGAGCCACCTGGTTGCCGTGAACATCGATCACCTCATCCGGCCCCGAGGCTCCGCGCTGGATGTAATCACCGAGCGGCTTGCCTGCCACGTAGGAAAACGCCGGGGCCTTGCCCACCCCGATGCCGCCGTGACACAGGGCACACGCTTCGACCTGCCGGGCGCGAGAAAGTTTTGCCGGATTGATAATCGCCTGTCCCGAAGATTTGGCGGCCTGAGAGGTTTGGACCGCGGAGTGCTCTTGGCCCGGACCGTGGCACCTCCCGCAAGAGATGCCTAGTACATAATTGGCCTTGTCGTATCGATTGCCGGCGCCCGACCCGGAGAGCGACTCGAAGTATGAGGCATGGCACTCCAGACAGCGTGGGGCGACGGGACGGCCGAAATTTAATTCCCCATCCTCATACCCCGGACTATTGACCCATTTCCCCGGGTCAGTCCAGTACGAGACGGGCAGCTGAAAGAGTCCGTCGCCCTCCCCCCAGTACAGGTACGACTGCCCTTTCCGCCCGGAGCCGATCACGAAATCGAACCGCACGGAGAGGGATGCGGTGTCGGGGGGCGTGCCCAGCACGGCGGTCTGGTAAAAGCCGTCCTTCCTCGCCTCCATCCTGTAATACAGGTCTGGATTCGATGTCCTGAGAATGTTTTCGCCCTCACGAAATTTACCGGCGATTGTATCTTTCGTCGGCGCCGCCGAGGTCCGATAGTGGGCCGTTTCCCGAAAGGTCTTATGGTCTCGGTGGCAAGACAGGCACTGATTGTCTCCGGCGTAATCCCCGGGCCTGACCCGCTCATAGCCTTGCGGGGCAGAGGCCGCGAGGGCCGCCAAGCACGCCGTGAAGATTAGACATAGCGAGAGCGCGGCGAAGTCACTGGAGGGCTTCCTCCCGCTGATCCACCTTCGAGAAGCACGGTCACTGAGGTCCTCAACAGGTTCCAATGTCACCCCAGCTCAGGCGTCTTTTCCGGCAGCCGAACTGAAAATAATGACGGCGGAGGCTACTCCTTGCCCCCACCGTCATCCACTCATGTCCTTACGTGAGGCCACGTCGGACACTTCGCCGATTGGTGCGGAGGGCGGCCGTTGAGGCGCCCGCTCTGACGGCGCGCACTATGGCACCGCCGGGCCGACCCTGAATTGACCCTTACGCACACGCGCGCCCCACGAACCCGGCTCCCACCTCCGCCTGCACAACACAGCCTCTGAATCCAGACAGCTGTGCCGACGTACCGTGACGTCCCGTCTTATCTGCCCAGAGCAGAAAGAGGAGGCGCATCAACGGGCAGTGGCCATGTCGGAGGGTTTGATTAACGCCTCGCCTCGACACGATCACCTGGCGTAATCCGTGGGTCGGGCACTTTGCCCGATAGGATGTCGCGCATGTTGTAGGTCGTCGAGGTCAAAAGTCCGCCGCCTTTCGGCGACTGTGCGCCCTTATCCTCGGGGGGGGCGATAACGCCCGTTTGAGGAACATTACGGTTCGACCACAGGGTCACGGTCCGCAACCGGTGGAGCTCGCCGCCTGCGGCGATAATCGCCTGCGTGAGAGTGATCTCCGGGTGAAACTCCTTCTGCCCTGGGCTGACCACGCCGCCGCTGACGTAGTAGAACTGCTGCGACATTTTGGTCACCATGAGCACATCGCCCCGACGAACAGGCACGGCCATCGCCGCCTGGTCCTCAAGCGCCACCTCGGTTCGTAGCCCGGTGGCGTGGGACGTGACCAACACGCGCCCAGCCTCGGGGAGAGGCTGCGCGTCGGCGATCAGGACGTAGAGAGGTACTTCCTCCCGCTTCAGGATCTTCGTGCCGGGTTCCGCGACGAGCCCGCTGACGATGACGGCGTGACTAACGTACTCACGCACATTGACCAACACCCTGGGGTCATCCTCGATGGCCCGTCGGCGCAACTCCTGTGCGATGCGCTCCGCGGCCTCCTCCACCGTTTGGCCTTCGACGCTTAGCGGCTCGCTGAAGAGCGGATACTCCAAAAGTCCACCGGGCAACACCCTGTAGAGGGTAGATTTGTCCGTCCGTTCGTTGAGCAGGCGTATGTCTAGTACGTCGCCCACCCCCAGGCGGTAGAGATCGGACGGCGGCGGGGCGACCTTCTTCTCAGCGTGGGCGGTGTCGGTCCTTAGCGGCACGACCTTAGCGGTCGGGGCGTTCGTCACCGCCGGCTCAACCTCAGGAGTCACCCCCTTGTGGGGCGGTGCGGAGTTATTCTTCGCCTCCGCCGCGGGAGGGTCGGTAGATGCATACCTGTTGTCTTCCCCAACGAGCCCTCTCACCACGTCGCTCCTACTGAGCCAGCGCAGACCCTTTGAGTCTGTCCCAACCACCCCGGTGTTGACTAGCGCCACGTGCTCCCCGGTGGCGCCCCCTCCGTTAAATGATGTCTGGCGAAGATTACTCTGGATGACCGGATCATTCGGGGCGAGGCGCACCGCGCGCTCGAGTGCTTTAGCCGCATCGGCGTACCGGCCCACAAGGTAGTAAGCGATCCCCAGATTGTTGTGGGCGTAGGCATCGTCGGAATCATTGTCCGTTGCCAGCCGCAAGGCCTCCAGCGCCTTCTCATATTTGCCCGACTCGCCGTAGGCGGCTCCGAGGTCGTTGTAGAGTTCGGCGGTGGCGGGCCTCAAGGATTTAATATCCGCGTAATATGTGGCCGCCGGCTCATAACGCCCCATCCGGTGAAACGCGTTGGCGATGTTGTAGCGCACATCGGCGGACTTGGGTTTAATAAGGATGGCGCGTTTGAAAGCTTCGACGGCCTGCTCATATAGCCCCTGCCTGAAGCGTGATGCGCCGAGGTAGACGATGCTGTCGAAGTCTTTCGGATTGAGGGCGACGGCCTGCATGAAGGCCTCCGCGGCCTCCTTGAAGCGGCCCGCGTCATAGTAGGCGTGGCCCAGACCGAAGTGCGCGTCGGCGTACGTCGGCTTGTAGAGAATCGCCTCCCTGAAAGCTTCCATTGCCTCCTTGTAGCGCCCAGCAAGTCCGTACCTAACCCCCAAATCATAGCTGGCCTTCGAGGCCTCCTCGTGCGCGTGGCCGCGCACCGGAGCCACGCCGGCGGGTGCCTTATCACCTGAAGTGAGAATATTGACCTCGCTTATCACCCGGGACTTTGGTGATGGGCCCGACGTGGCTTGTGCCCGCACAGGAAACTGTGAGACGCAGATGATGATCAGAACGAGGCAAGAGCGTGAGACAACTTCTATCATGATCCACTCGTCCTTTCGAGGAGGAACGCACACCACCATTGGTAAGCACGCAACGACCGGGGCAGCAGGTCACATCAGGATGGGAGAGACTTCACGCTTTTCCGAGCTCATCCATCGACGTGGCCGACGCCAACGCAACATCGGCTCACGTACTGGGCAATGTGCGTGAGCCGATGGGTTATTTGTTTGAGTGGCCGGAAGGATCTAACCCACCGAATGTGTTGCTGTTGAAACCCCTCAGCCGTGTCTTCAGGCACCCGCCTGCCGACGACTGCGCACCTTGGCGGCGATGCCCGCCAGCCCCGTCCCCA
>DASVES010000078.1:0-11096 GCA_036380435.1 Pyrinomonadaceae bacterium
ACTTAACTGCGATTCATTTTTCATTAGCGGCGGCGCAATTATCGCACGATTCCGACGCGCTTGTGTAGACGACCGTAACAGTCGCCGCCAGCGCCGCGTTTTGTCACTCCGCGCCGCGCGAGGCTACTTCGTTTGAGCGCCGCGTCGCAGACGCAACACCTCGTCGAGGATGCGCCCGGCCGCTTCGCTCTTGGACATGAGGGGGAGTTCGACGTGTCCCTCACGGTCGCGTGCGAGCAGCGTGATGACGTTCGTGTCGCCGTCGAAGCCCGCGCCCTCGCGGGTGATGTCGTTGGCGACGATGGCGTCGAGTTTCTTCCGCAGAAGTTTTTGCCGCGCGTTCTCGACGAGGTTGTCGGTCTCGGCGGCGAAGCCGATGACGAGGAGGCCGTTGTGTCGCGCGAGCGCAACCTCGGCGAGAATGTCGGGTGTCCGTTCAAGCTCAAGGGTCAGGCCCGCGTCCGTCTTCTTGATCTTGCTCGCCGCGCGCTTGGCCGGGCGGTAGTCGGAGACGGCCGCGGCAGCGATGAAGACAGTGGCGCTCTCTATCTCACGGAGCACGGCCCCGCGCATCTCCTCGGCCGAGAGGGCGCGCACGACGCGGACTCCTGCGGGTGCGTCTGCTGTGGTCGCGCCGGCCACGACCGTGACCTCGGCCCCGCGCGCGGCCGCCGCCGCGGCGAGGGCGAAGCCCATGCGGCCGGAGGAGCGGTTGGTCAGGAAGCGCACGGGGTCGATCTCCTCACGCGTCGCGCCGGCGGTGATGAGCACGCGCTCGCCCGACAGGTCGCCCGCCCCGACGCTCGCCGCGTTTCCAGCCGCGCCGCGCGCGCCCGCGCGCAGCATTTCGAGTGCGGCCTCGACGATTACTCCCGGCTCGCTCAGACGCCCCGGCCCGAAGGCGCCGCACGCCATCTCGCCCTCGTCGGGTTCGACGACGCGCACGCCATCGGCGCGCAGCCGCTCAAGGTTGCGTCGCGTCGCCGGGTGGTTCCACATCACCGTGTTCATCGCCGGGGCGACGAGGACGGGGGCCGTCGAGGCGAGGTAGGTGGTCGAGAGGAAATCGTCGGCGATGCCGTTGGCGAACTTGGCGATGATGTCGGCGGTGGCGGGGGCGACGACGAAGAGTTCGACGGTCTGGGAGAAGGTGATGTGCGCGATGGGGTCGGGGTTGTCGGGCGCGTAGTCGTCCACGACGACGTGCGCGCCGGAGAGCGCGCGGAAAGTGAGCGGGGTGATGAACTCACAGGCCCGCCTCGTCATGCAGACGCGCACCGAGCAGCCCGCGCGCTGCAACCCGCGCAGGATTTCGGCGGCCTTGTAGGCGGCGATGCCGCCCGTCACGCCGAGCGCCACGCGCCGGCCCGCTTCGGTCGCCGCTGGGCCGCGTTCGTCCGCCTCTGCGTTTACCTGTGAATCTTCGTTGGACATGTGCGCGCCTGAGTTTGAATTTATCACCCGCGCGCGCGGCGCCGCAAATAACGTGCGATGTGAAGCGAGGCGCGCGGCCATTCGCTCTCGCGGCCGGGGCCGTTTGTGCTAAACTTCGCGCGTAGACACCCCCACGCATCCGTCAGGCGCGACAAACCCCCGGCCGGTCGAGCCTCTGACACGAACCGAGTGCATTTTTACCGAATGAAGACGCTGAAGAGACATCTCCGCTGGCCTCTGTGCCTCCTGCTCTGTCTGATATGCGCGGTCTCCGCGTCCGCGCAGAAGAAGAGTTCGGCGCGAGCGGCGGCCGAGGAGGACGAGTTCGGGCCGATTGTCAGGGCTTATCTGGGCTATCTGCGGAACCAGCAGGAGGTGGTTGACGACCGCGTCAGCCGGCGCGAAGTGGATCGCGCCTACTACGTGCGCAACTCGAACCGCATCCGCGCGCTCCGACACATGGCCGTCAAGATCGCGCGCGAGACGGAGAACGACTACCTGCCCGAGCTTGAGGCGGTCACACAGGATGAGTTCGGCCTCCTGTTCGACCTGCCGCCGGAGTTGCACCAATTGCAGGCGGGCGAGGTGTTGGGATATCAACTCAGATTCATCGGCGCAACTGTATCGGGCCGCGACAAGTTCTATGTCTTCGCGCGCCTCGACCCCTACGAGCAGGCGGAGCTGAGAAAGAACGCCGCACCGCCGACGCCGAAAATGACGCCCGCACCCGCGGCGGCGACGGCGGCCGAGCAACAGCCCGCCGCCACCGTCCCCGCGAACACGAGCCGCCCGCGCCGCGCGACACCGCCCCGGCGCTAGACGGCTGCAACCCGACCGACTTCTCATGCGCCAGCCGACCTTCTTCGACAAAGGCGCGGGCGACGACGGCAAAGCGCCCGACACCGAAAGCATCGTGCTCCACGCGCTCGGCGAGTTTCAGGCGCGCGGCAAGCTGCTGGCCGACAGGGAACTGCCGCTCGACCGCCTGCGCGGAGCACTGCGGCGCGCCTGCGACGCCCGCGGAGTCTCCCTGCTCGACGACGAACAGGCCGCCGCCGCCTTCAGTCAACTCGGGGCACATGTGCGGCGCGTCGCCTCCTTCGTCGCCAAGCACCCCTTCCGCGTCACCGTCCCGCCGGACTTGGCCGCGCGGGCGCGCGAGTTTTTTGACCAGCGAGGAGATGACCGAAGTTAGACACTGACTTTCTTGTCTGCCTCAACGTTTGGTGCTAGAGTCCGCCCCGTCCGTTTTTCTCGACCCTCGCCGCTACATTCGACACGTGCTCTCACCGTCGCCCATTGCCCTTAATTCTCAAGGGGTTTCTGTCCCGCGCCATTAAGAAACACACTTGACTTTTGAGGTGACGAATTGCTTTTGCTCGTTCTTTCCAGGAGGAGATAAGACATGGCAGGCAGCATCGTCGAAGGCCGGAAGGTCGGGGAGAATCGGACGCTCACGCCCGAGTTCTGCATCATCGGCTCGGGGGCGGGCGGCGGCGTGTGCGCGCTCAAGCTGGCCGAGGCCGGCTTCGACGTGCTCGTGCTCGAAGAGGGCGGTAACGTCCCCGAAGGGCAGGGGCACGGCGGCACGAGTCACCGCCGCCCGTCCTTCACCGAACGCGAGTTCGACATGTACAAGACGCTCTATCAGGAGGGCGCGGCCCGCCTGACGAGCGACGGCGGCGTCAAGGTGATGCAGGGACGCTGCCTCGGCGGCGGCACCACCGTCAACTGGTCGGCCTGCCTGCCCCCGCGCACCGAGACGATTGAACACTGGCGCAACCACTTCGGCCTCCACTTCACGCCCGACAACCTGCGGCCCTACCTGCTCGAAGTCGTCAACTTCCTCCACATCCACCGCAACGACCGTTACAACAGCTCGGCGCAGGCGCTCATCCGCGGCTGCACCGCGCTCGGCTATCACTGGGGCAACCTGCCGAACAACACGCACAACTGCCGCGAGTGCGGGAGCTGCGGCGTCGGCTGCCCCTACGACCGCAAGCAGAGCGGCATCGTCACGTGGCTGCCCGCGGCCGTCGCCCGCGGCGCGACCATTTACACCGACACGAAAGTTGACCGGCTCGTCCGAGACGGCGAGCGACCCCCCGAAGTCCACGCCGCCTTCGTTGATGAGAAGACGCAAGCTACCGGGCGCACGCTCATCGTCAAGCCCCGCCTCGGCGTGGTGCTCGCGGCCGGGGCCGTCGGCACGCCTTCTATCCTGCTGCGCTCAAACATCAACCCGAACAAACTCGTCGGCCGTCGCACGCACATCCACCCCGTGACCATCTGCATCGGTCGCTACCCGGAGCGGACACACCCGGCCTACGGCGTCCCCGACAACATGATGAGCACGCAGTTCGCGAGCGGCCCCGTCGGCTATCTCATCGAGACCGGCTCCTTTTTTCCCGTCCTCAACGCCGCCGCCTCGCTCGACTACGGCCCCGAACTCCACCGCGTCATGCGCGAGTATTACCCCTTCGGAGCCATCATGTACGCGCACCACTGCTCCGGCTTCGACCCCAAACAGGACTACGGCACCGTCAAGCTCGACAAGTACAAAGACCCGGAGCTTGAGTACAGGCTCGCGCCCGACAACGCCCGCGCCATGAAGCACAGCCTCGTCGAGATGACGAAGATTCACCTCGCCGCCGGCGCGAAGTCCGTCTACCACGTCACCAACCCCTCTATCGAAATTAAGTCCGTGGCGGAACTCGGCAAGCTCGACGACATCTCGTTCGAGCCGCAGCGCGCCACCGTCTTCACGGTTCACGTGATGGGCGGCTGCCCGATGGGCGCGGCCGAAAAGCAATCCGTCGTCGCCACCGACTTCAGCCTGCGCGAGACCCCCAACGTCTGGGTGGCGGACGGCTCCATCTTCCCGACGGGCCTCGGCGCAAATCCGCAGGTCACTATCTATGCGCTGGCGCTCAGGGCCGCCCGCTTCATTTGTGAGAAGCACGGCAAGCCGTTCACCCTGAACCATCAACAGCCGGGAGAGTTGCCATGGGATTTCTAGTGCCGTTCTTCAACTTCTTCATCAACCCGAAGAAAGTGATTCAGATAGACGAGTCGAAGCTGAAGCACCTGAACGAGAAGAGCGCCCACATCCTCTTCGCACTGGCCGAGGCCGTCATCGGCGAGGAATTCCGCGTCAAGGTGCCGAAGTTCGTCGAGATGATCGACGACTACCTCGGCTATCAGCGCCGCTCTCAGCGCGAGGCCCTCAATCAGGGGTTGCTCATCGTCGAGAGCACCATCGTCACCCTCGTCTTCGGCCGGCGCCTGCGCGGCTTCTCGCACCTCTCCCTGCCAGACCGCCGGCGCGTCCTCGAAAACATGAGACAGAGCCGCGTCCAGCAATTCCGCAACCTCTACGCTGCCGCCGTCAATATCTCGGCCTCCGCCTACTTCGCCAGCGAGGCGACCTGGGCCGAAATCATGTACGCCGGCGTGAGCGTCGATCACCCCGAGATTCTGACGGGGCCGCCACCCCCCGTGCGCTGGCGCCCCAACGACACGCGGCCGGTCGAGCCATAGTCAGTCGAGTGTCGAAGAGAGATGCGTGGTGACGCATTCATCGCCCACATCGACCGCCTGAGAAGAAATCTGTTGCGCCTGCCTGGGGCCTTTGTTACCATGCGCCCCACATTCCTTCAGTCCCGCTGATGTTAAAAACTCGCGCCGGCGTCTGCCGAGACGGAGCCATGAGCATGTCAATGAGCACGAAGAAGAGCCGTCGGAAATTCTTGCAGGGCGCGGCCGCCGGGCTGGGCGCGGCGACGCTCGCGCCCCGCGTCGGCGTCGAAGTCCTCGCGACGGGAGGGCAGGGGAGTCAGACGGCCGCGCAGCTACGCTCTCAGCCGCCGCTCGTCGTGTCGAGCGCGAACGGCGTCGCGGCCGTGACGAAGGCCGTGCAGGAATTGAAGAAAGGGGCGGACACACTCGACGCCGTCATTGCCGGCGTCAACATCAACGAACTCGACCCGAAGGACGACTCGGTCGGCTATGGCGGTCTGCCGAACGAGCACGGCGACGTGGAGCTCGACGCCAGCGTGATGCACGGGCCGACGCGCAGGGCTGGGGCCGTCGCCTCCCTGCGCGGCGTCCGCACGCCCTCGAAGGTCGCCAAGGCCGTCCTTGAAAACACCGACCACATCCTCATCGTCGGGCAGGGCGCGCGCGATTTCGCCACGCAGATGGGGTTCGAGAACGTCAATCTCCTGACGGAAGAGTCGCGCATCGCCTGGCAGCGCTGGAAGGAGACGACCTCGGACGACGACGACTGGGGGCCGCAGAAGCTACGCCCCGCGCCCGCCTCGCCCGCCGGGCGGAGTAAAGCGTCGCTCGACCAACTCTCGCCGAGTTTCCGTGCGGCCGACGAGTACGCGCGCGGCGACGTAAAACTACGCGATGCGCTCCTCACGCGCGCCGACTTCGTGGCGCGTCACCCCCCGACCGGCACCATCAACTGCATCGCCCTCGACAGGAATCTCGATATCAGCGGGGTGACGACGACAAGCGGTCTGGCGTGGAAAATTCCCGGCCGTGTGGGCGACTCGCCCCTCATCGGCTGCGGCCTTTACGTGGACAACGACATCGGCGCGGCCGGCTCGACGGGTCGCGGTGAGGAAGTCATCTACGTCAACGGCGCGCGCACCATTGTCGAGTATATGAGGCAGGGGAAGTCGCCTGAGCAGGCCTGCCTCGACGTTCTAAAGCTGATCGTCGCACGCTACGGCAACGACCCGGTGATGCTCAAACAATTCGACGTGAACTTCTACGCCCTCAACAAGAAAGGCGACTTCGCCGGGGCCGCCATCTGGAGCCATTCGGTCTTCGCCGGGGGCGAGCGCCGCCGCCGGCAGTTCGCCGCCGCCGCTGGCGGGGGCGAAGGCCGGCTCTACGAGAGCGCCTACCTGTTCGAGCGTCGCTAAGGCAAGAGTTGTGTCAAAAATGTTTTGCCAAAAGGGTCGCAAGCGTTGGGCTATGAGCGGTTTGCGGAAGAAAAAAGCTTAGGTTTTCCGTAAATGTATGTTGACACCGGGCCGGGTTTCGTGTAAAAAAGCGGGGTCTATTGAAGCCCGCTGCGGCTCTCATCCTGCATTTTTGTGAGATGTTCTTCGCGGTGCTTGATTCTCTGAGACGGGTAGGCGACATAAACCAAAAGAAATTCGTCTCCTGCGAGTCCACTTCGAGACTTGCGGCGCTCTCTAAAAATTTTGAAGGTTTCACTACGGGAGGAAGAAATGATTAGCAGAAATTTGAGCCGTAAGACCATCACGTTGGCCCTGGCGTTGACCGTCTGGAGCACGTACTCGATGGCCACGCTGGCCGCGCAGGGGCAACAGGCTCAGTCGGGCGACCTGTCGGTCGTCGGTGAAGTTACCGTCAACGGTGCGAGCGCCATCTCGGGCGCCACCGTCTTCTCCGACAGCACAGTCACCACCGCCAAGGGTTCGAGCGCCGTCGTCAGCCTCGGCAAACTCGGCCGCGTGGAAGTGCTTCCGGAATCCAGCCTCAAGCTCAGCTTTAACGAGACCGGCATCACCGCCATGCTCGACTCCGGCCGCGTTCGGCTCTCGACCTCTTCGGGGACGGGCGCCAGCGTGACGACCAAGGACGCCACGGCCGTGGCCGACAACAATCAGCCCAACGTCTTCCTCGTTGATGTCGAGTGCGGCAACACGCAGGTCTCGACGCAGTCGGGCCGCGTCGAGCTTCGCGCCGGCAACGCCGTCAAACAGATCGCGGCTGGCAGCCAGGACACGGCCGGTCAGGCCACCCCCGGCACCCGCTGCACTCGCCTCGCGATGCCTGACATGGAAGGCCTTGGCGGCGGCGCGCTGGCGGCTCTCCTGCTGGCCACCGGCGGAGCCATCCTCGCTGCCTTCCTGGCGTCACGCGAGAATGACGATTTCCAATTCGGCGACGACGTGATCGTCATCAGCCCGGCCCGCTAACGGCCGGTTAACAACGGAAACTCGCCGCGCTTTAAGTTCCGCACGGCGATAACCAGAGCCTTGCATTTCTTGCGGGTCACGCGGATCATGGTACGCGTGACCCGCATACTTTTGTGTGGGGCCGCCCAGGAATAATCCCTGCGAAAGGCTTAACCAACCAAGAATGCACATCGCGGTAATCGGCACGGGCTACGTCGGCCTCGTCACTGGCGCGTGCTTCGCGGAGTTCGGCGTTGACGTGACCTGCGTGGACGTGGACGCCGACAAAATCGCGCGTCTCTCGGCGGGCGAGATCCCCATTTACGAGCCGGGCCTCGACAAAATCGTCGAGAAGAACATGAAGGCCGGGCGCCTTCATTTCACGACCGACCTCGGGGCGGCCGTCGAAGAGTCGCTCGTCATCTTCCTCGCCGTCGGAACGCCGCCGAAGGAGGACGGCTCGGCCGACCTCTCGTTCATCGAGGAGGCGGCCCGACAGGTCTCTGAGCACATGAACGGCTACAAGGTGATCGTCACGAAGTCTACTGTCCCCGTAGGCTCCGGCGAGCACCTGCGCCGTCTCATCCAGGAGCATCAAAAGCAGCGGCACAACTTCGGCGTCGTCTCGAACCCGGAGTTTCTGCGCGAGGGCGCGGCGATCAACGACTTCATGCGTCCCGACCGTGTCGTCATCGGCACCCGTGACGAGGAGGCCATCGCCATCATTCGAGACCTCTACCGCCCGCTCTTCCTCATCGAGACCCCGTTCGTCATCACCTCGCTCGAAGCCGCGGAGTTGACGAAGTACGCCGCGAACGCCTTCCTGGCGACCAAGATTTCCTTCATCAACGAAATCGCCAGCATGTGCGACCGCATCGGCTGCGACGTACATGACGTGGCGCGCGCCATTGGCATGGACAAGCGCATCGGCAAGTACTTCCTCCACCCCGGCCCCGGCTACGGCGGCTCGTGCTTCCCGAAAGACACCTCGGCGCTGCTGTCCGTGGCGCGGGCCTTCGGCGCCGACGCGCACATCGTCGAATCCGTCATCAAAGTCAATCAACTCCAGCGCGAGGCGATGGTGCCCAAGATCGAGCAGTTGACGGGCGGACTCGAGGGCAAGATCGTTGCCGTGCTCGGCCTCTCGTTCAAGCCCGAGACGGACGACATGCGCGACGCTCCCGCGGTGGACATCATTCGCGGGCTGCTGGCGCGCGGCGCAAGGGTGCGCGCCTACGATCCGGTCGCCGCCCCGCAGGCGAGTAAAATCCTGCCGGAGATCGA
The DNA here is from genome assembly GCA_036380435.1 of Pyrinomonadaceae bacterium. Lineage (GTDB taxonomy): Bacteria > Acidobacteriota > Blastocatellia > Pyrinomonadales > Pyrinomonadaceae > DASQDT01. Next base: position 8,661 of record DASVES010000078.1, read on the forward strand.
ATACGCGGACGACGAGTACGCGGCCGTTACGGGCGCCGACGCGCTCGTCTTCATCACCGAGTGGAATCAGTTTCGCGCTCTCGACATGGAGCGAATTCGTGGGCTGATGCGCTCGCCGAAGATCGCCGACCTGCGCAACATCTACGAGCCGTCGGCCATGCGCGAGATGGGATTCGAGTACGTCGGCGTGGGAAGGTAGGAACAAACAGTGATAAGTGATGAGTGATAAGTGATAAGAAAGAACGGGAGCTGTTAGCTCTTAGCTGTTAGCAAAGCTTTTTTCTTATCACTCATCACTCATCACTCATCACTCATCACTAATATGGCTCTCACCGGAATATATCTTGTCACAGGCGGCGCCGGCTTCATCGGCTCGAACATCGCGGGCACGCTCGCCGAACGCGGGGCGCGTGTTCGTATCGTTGACGACCTCTCGACCGGCCATCAGGAAAACATCGAAGAGATCGGCGGGCACGTCGATTTCATCCGGGCGAGTGTGACCGACTACGACGCGATGAGGCGCGCGCTCGACGGCGTGGAGGTGGTCTTCCACGAGGCGGCCATCCCTTCGGTGCCGCGCTCGGTCGATAACCCGCTGGAGACGCATCGCGCGTGCGTGGACGGGACTTTTTCGCTGCTCACGGCCGCGCGGGAGGCGGGTGTCCGCCGCGTCGTCTACGCCGCTTCGAGTTCGGCTTATGGTGAACAGCCCACGCTCCCGAAGGTGGAGGACATGGCCCCGCAGCCTCTCAGCCCCTACGCCGCCGCGAAGCTCGTGGGCGAATACTACTGTCAGGTCTGGACACGCACCTACGGGCTGGAGACCGTCTGCCTCCGCTACTTCAACGTCTTCGGCCCACGGCAAGACCCAAGCTCACAATACTCGGGCGTCATCTCGCGCTTCATAGACGCGCTCTCCACTGCTACCCAGCCCGTCATCTACGGCGACGGCGAGCAGTCGCGCGATTTCACATATGTCTCTAACGCCGTGGACGCGAACCTGCTGGCCGCCGAGAGCACCCGCGCCGTCGGTCAGGTCATCAACGTCGCCAACGGGCAGCGCGTCACGCTCAACGAGCTTCTGGACAGGCTGAAGAAGATCACGGGGCGGACGGAGGCCGAGGCGGAGTTTCGCGAGACGCGCGCGGGCGATGTGCGCCACAGCCTCGCGGACATCACGCGAGCGCGGGAGTTGTTAGGTTTTGAGCCGCAGGTGGGGCTGGAAGAGGGGCTGCGGCGGACGATTGACTGGTGGCGGCAGAGCCGCTTCGCCCAACGTTGAACAACTCGCCGGGGCGCGTGACATAACGAAAAGAGCCGGGCATCTGCGATGAGGACGTAGGGCCGAAAGTGTAAAACCTTTCGCCTGCACTCGCGGACTCCCGGCTCTTTTTTCGGTTTAAGAGTTATCGCCCTTAACCTTCGACCAACCTTCTCAAGCTCTCCGTGAAAGGCTGCCGGGCCACGCCGCGGTCGGTGATGATGGCGGCGATGAATTCGTTGGGCGTCACGTCGAAGGCCGGGTTCTGGATGAGAACGCCTTCGGGCGTCAGGCGCTGGTCGCGGATGTGTGTGACCTCGCGTTCGTCGCGCTCCTCGATGGGAATCTGTTCGCCGGACGAGAGTTTGAGATCGACCGTGGAGACGGGCGCGGCGACGTAAAAGGGAATAGCGTGCTCTCGCGCGAGCACGGCGACCATATAGGTGCCGATCTTGTTGGCCGTGTCGCCGTTGGCGGCGATGCGGTCGGCGCCGACGACGACGGCGTCAACCTTCCCCTGCTTCATCACGTGGCCCGCCATGTTGTCCGTAATGACCGTGACGGGTATCTCGTCTTTAGCCAACTCCCATGCCGTGAGCCGCGCGCCCTGTAGGAAGGGGCGGGTCTCGTCGGCGATGACGGCGACGCGCTTGCCGGCGTCGCGCGCGCCGCGGATCACGCCGAGAGCGGTGCCGTAGTCGCCGGCGGTGGCGAGCGCGCCCGCGTTGCAGTGTGTGAGCACGGTGGCGCCGTCGGGGATGAGTTCGCCGCCGAAGCGGCCGAGCGCGCGGTTCGACTCCACGTCCTCCTTAAAAATGGCCTGCGACTCTTCGACGAGGCGGCGCTTGATGGCCTCGGCGTCGGCGCCCTCGGCCTTCGCGCGTTGGAAACAGTCGCGCATCCGCTCAATCGCCCAGAAGAGGTTGACGGCCGTCGGGCGCGTCCGGCCCAGAAGGTCGCAGTTGTAGTCGAAATCGAATTCGAGATCGGCGACCGAGGTGCCGACCGACTGCTTGGTGCCGAGTGCGATGCCCATCGCCGCCGAGACGCCGATGGCGGGCGCGCCGCGGATGACCATCAGTTTGATGGCCTCGGCCACCTCGTCGCACGAACGGAAGGTCAGGTACTTCTCCTCGGTCGGGAGCAGCCGCTGGTCTATCATCCGCACGCCCTCG
>DASVES010000079.1:0-2087 GCA_036380435.1 Pyrinomonadaceae bacterium
CCTCGGCGTGGGGCGCGCGCCGGGAACCGACCAGCGCACGATGCGGGCGCTGCGCCGCACCCTCTCTAATTTGGACGAAGACTTCCCGCGTGACGTGGCCGAACTCCTCTCTTACTTTGCACCACCCCGCCCCGGTCAGGCCGTTAGAGCCGTGCCCGGCGCGGGGCTGAGAGTGCCCGTCTGGCTGCTGGGTTCAAGCCTCTATAGCGCGCAGCTCGCGGCCCGGATGGGCCTGCCGTTCGCCTTCGCCTCCCACTTTGCGCCTGACCTCCTCATGCGGGCGCTCCAAATCTACAGGGCCGAGTTCCGTCCGTCCGAGGCACTCGCGAGTCCCTATGCAATGCCGTGCGTCAACGTGTTCGCGGCCGACACGGACGAGGAGGCCCGGCGACTGTTTACGTCGCTCCAGCAGGCGTTCATCAACCTTCGACGCGGCCAGTACGGGAGGCTTCCGCCGCCGGTTGACACTACGGAAGGCCGCTGGTCAGAAGTCGAGATGGCCGGGGTCGAGCACGCGCTCCGCTACTCGGCGGTCGGCTCGCCCGAGACCGTGCGGCGCTGGCTGGAGTCCTTCATTCAGGAGACTCGTGCCGACGAGATCATGTTGACGGCGCAAATCTTCGACCACACGGCGCGCCTGCGCTCAATAGAGATTGCCGCCGGGGTGCTCGGACACGCCAGCGGGCGGCGCGCGTCTGGATGAACTCTCCAGAGAACCGTTTCAGGAACGGAAATGCACAGATAACGCCCGCCTCTTTTTTTCACGTATTGACCGAATCCCTCCTGTAACTCCCCGCATTTTACATAGACCAGTTTTCATTTTATCTCCGGCCCCACAGGCCACGCGTGTGCGGCGGCGCGCGAACATATATCCGGTGGCCTGATCCCAAACTGATTCCGGTTACGCGTTTCTGTGTGTCCGGGTTTTTAAGACCCGTTAGACCAACAGGGATTGATACAGGGAGTTGAAATATTATGTTCGTCACGCGTCGCACGCTATCGATTATCGCTTCCATCATTCTGTGCGCCACCTCGGCCGCGGCGCAGACCGCCGGCGAGAGGAAGGAGCGCACTGCTACTGCGCGTCGCCCGTCGGTCACGGCCAGCGCCACGCCCGCCGGGGTGAATTTCTCCACGAGTGATGGGGTGAGCATCCGCGTCGAAGTCTATTCCGACTCGGGCGACCTCGTCTTCGACTCCGGGCCGCGTCAGGGCGGCGAGGTCGGCTGGGACCTCTCGAACCTCGGCGGCGCGAAGGTCGCCGACGGCGCCTACCGCACGCGTCTCACGGTCGGCGACCACTCGCAGTACGGCTCCGTGAAGGTCGAGGACGGGCAGGCGACCACGGTGGTGGGCGGGCCGACCCCGGCCGCGGCCACGAACGTTGACGACTCGATAGTCTTCTCCAGCCCGAACAACGGGCAGTCCTACGCCAGAGACATCCGGCTCTCCGACAACCTCGGGGGTCTGAGGTTCTACGCGTCGCCGACGATGACTTCGACGCCCGAGGGCGCGGCGCTCCAGTTCTTCGGCAACGGGAGTCCCGCGTTCCCCGGTCAGGCATTCCTCGACTCGGGCGCGCACAACAACGCGGCCGTCATCTTCCGCACGGCGCAGACGGGCGGCATCATCGCGGAGCGGATGAGGGTCACCTCGGCGGGCAACGTCGGCATCGGGACGAACGCCCCGGCGCAGAAGCTCGACGTGGCGGGCAACATCAGGGTGGGCGGCGCCGGTAACGGCATCATCTTCCCCGACGGCTCGAAGCAGACGACGGCCGGCGCGGGCGGCCAGATGACGGGCACGAGCATCGTCACGGCCGTCAACGACCCCGCGACCTCCGGCTTCATTATCGACGGCCGCCTGTCGCCGAACGTGGCGCGCCTCAACGGCGCCAACGCCTGGTCGGGCGCAAACGTCTTCGGCGCGGGCCTCTCGGCCAACAACTCGCTCGTCACCAACGTCGGCAACCCCGTCAACGCGGGCGACGCCGTCAACAAGGCTTACACCGACGCGAACTTCGTCAAGTTCGTCCCCGGCGCCGAACAGCTCTCGGTCGGCGACGCCAACGGCACGGCGGCGATGAT
>DASVES010000080.1:0-10996 GCA_036380435.1 Pyrinomonadaceae bacterium
GCGCCGCAGGACGCAGGGTTCACGCAGAGGCATTGAATCAACTCAAGCCTCCGCGCCCCCTCTCGCGTCCTCTGCGCCTCTGCGGTGAATCACCTTTCGTAATACGCCCGATTGAGCTTCTACCGAACGCGCTCGGGCTACTGGTTCGGTGCGCCGAAGGCTTCAACCTCGACGATGCGCGAGAAGTGGATGCGGCCCGCGTTGACCTTGACCCGAATGGCCGAAGTTGTGACGGGCGTGCTGAGTGTAATCACACGCATGGCCTTCGTGTTGCCGGTGATCAATCCGCCCGGCACGGTGACGAACTGCGCGCCGTTCCACGCCTGCACCTCGAAGTCGGAGATGCCGTAGTAGCTGGCGTCCGTGTTCTCGTCAGGCACGACGGGCTGGCTGTAGTTGTTCTGCAAGGTGTAGACGCGTATCTCGCTGATGACCTTCGCGTCGCCTTCGGCGAAAGCGATGTCGAGGTGGTCGGGCCAGAGGTCGCGCGTGTCGTCGTTCCAGCCGCCGCCCTGCTCCCAGCCGCCGCCCGTGCGGTCGCCGTCGAAGGCGCTGTCGGGCGAGTAGTTGCGGCTCGTCTGGGTTGTGGAGGCCGTGGGCACGGAGCCAAGCGTGGTCAGCGCATAGTTGACCAGTCCGGTGGGGATGTCGGCGAGCGCCAGTTGGACGGCGGCGAGGGCGTCGATGCGGCCCCAGCCGTATGTGTTGTTCGGCACCTGCGTCGCCGTGTCGCCGCCGCAGCCTTCGGTGGTGGTCTTCTTCGCGGCCGATTGCTCGATGATCTCCTCGATGCGATCAACGTTACCGGCCAGCGCCGGGTTGGCCGAGATGACGAGGGCGACGAGGCCCGCCACGTGCGGCCCGGCCATGCTGGTGCCGCTCAAGCTGCCATACTCGGTGTCGCTGCCGCGCAGTGAGGAGCGGATGTTCGAGCCGGGCGCGCTGATGTTGGGCTTGATGTAGAGCGGGGCGGTGGGGTTCTCGGGGTCGGCGGCGGCCGGGCCGCGGCTGCTGAACTCCGAGATGGTGTCGGTGCTGTGATAGGTCGAGCCGACGGTGAACGCCTCGGGGTAGCGCGCCAGCGGGTGATAGATCGTGCCGCAGCCGGGTGCGCCCGGCTCGCCGACGCCGTCGTTGCCGGCCGAGGCCACGTAGACGATGCCGGCGGCGCGGCTCGCCTTGAGCGTGTCCCGCAGCGGGTTCGGCTCCGGCGGGCAGCCCTCCACACAGCCCCACGAATTGTTAATCACGTGCGGCGCTTTCGACGGGTCGGCGGCACTGCCGTCAACCTTGGTCGGCGCGATGAAAAACTGCATGCACTCAAGATAGGTGGTGATCGCGCCCACGCCGTTACTCATGTTGCGGCAGGCCATCCACTTGGCCTGCGGGGCCATGCCGATGCGGTTGGTTGCGCCGTCGTCGCCGGCCATCGAACCGACGGTGTGCGAGCCGTGGCCGCCTCCCAAAAGCTCGTCGTCGTCGCAGGGCGCCGGCGACGGCTGCCCGGCGCCGGTGATGCCGCCGGGGTTGCAGGCGTTCAAGGGTTCGGCGGGCCAGTTCGGAAGATGGATGGCGTCGTGCCAGTTGTAATCGTGGCTGGCGGTGGCGCCGTTCCACCCGCGGTACTGATTCTTGAGCGCCGCGTGCGTCCACCTCACGCCCGTGTCCGCACCGGCCACGACGACGCCCTGCCCCTCATAACCCAAAGCCCATGCGTCGTCGGCGTTGACCTTCGTCAAACCCGGCTCGGGGTTGAGGTCGGCAGCGGCGAGGTTGGCCGACGACGAGCCGCCAATCGCGTTCGTCGAGGCGACTGCGTTGGCCTGCGGCGGGAGCTTGATGGCGCCACGGCCTACGGGGTAGATGGCGGCCACTTCAGGCAACGCGGCCACAGCCTGCACCACGGCGAGGTTGCCTTTGGCCGCAATCGTGTTCGAGACCCAGAAGGCTTGATACTGCACGCCGAGTTGGTCGAGCGTGCGCTTCACGTTCGTCTGCGTGGCCTGCGCGGTCGCGGTTAGACGCTCGTAGGTGTAGCGCCCCTTCTCCTCCTTGGTCTTGAGCGAGGAGGAGCCGCCGAGGTCGGCCTGCTGTTTCATGTAGATGAGGAACTCGGTCGGGGCGATGGCGAGCGCGCTGAGCACGCGCGAATCGACCTTGCTCCGCCAGTCCGGCTGCGTGAGCGTCGTGCCGCCGGTTTGCTGTCCGCCGGTCAGGTTAGTCTGCAAGCTCTGGGCGGACGAGCCGAAAGACGAGACGGCCCCGTTTTGCGTCAGCGCCGCAAGCAACAGCAAGCAGAGTGTGCCGGCCGTCAGAAAGTTCCTGTTCTTCATGATCTCTCCTCTCGAAGTGTGTGGGCCGCGGCCCCGTTGTCAGAAACGGGAACACCGCTATAGCCCGATGAGTCCGAGCTTGCCGCCGGCGCCTACTGCCCCGGCGGGCCATAGGCTTCCAGCTCCACGATGCGCGAGTAATGGACGCGTCCCATTTGAACGACCACGCGGACGGCCGTCGCCGTCACCGGCGAGGCGAGCACGAACGTGCGCCGCGCCTTCGTGTTGCCGGTGACCGAACCGCCCGACACGGTCATCCAGTTGCCGCCCGCGTCCATGTACTGCACCTCGAAATTCTGGATGCCGTAGTAGCTGGCGTCCGTGTTGTCGTCGGGCGCGACGGGCTGGCCGTAGTTGTTCTGCAAGGTGTAGACGCGTATCTCGTTGATGGTCTTGGGGCCGCCGCCGCCAAAGGTGACGCCGAGGTGGTCGCCCCACACGTCGCGCGTGTCGTCGTTCCAGCCGCCGCCCTGCTCCCAGTTGGCCCCGGCGCGCTCGCCGTCGAAGGCGCTCGTCGTCGAGTAGTTGCGGCTCGTCTCGGTCGAGGAGGCGAAAGGCAGCGAGCCGAGCACGGTGCGGGCGTAGTTGACGGGGCCGTTCACGTCGATGACCGTGACCCGGACGGTGGCGGTCGCCGCGCCGCCGTTGCCGTCGGAGGCGGTGTAGGTGAAGGCGTCCTCGCCGCTGAAGCCGGCGGCGGGCGCGTAGGTGAGACGCGAGCCGCCGTCGATGATGACGACCGAGCCGTGCGCCCCCTGCGTGACCGATGCGATGGTCAGTGTCTCGCCGTCCTCGGGCGCGGTCGTGTCGTTGCGGAGCACGTCGATGGGGTTCGGCCCGGTGTCTTCGTTGACGGAGGCGGTGTCGTCGCCGACGAGCGGCGGGTCGTTGACGGAGACGACGCTGATCGACACCGTTGCGAGGTTCGAGGAATTCGCGCCGTCGCTCGCGCGGAAGGCGAAGGCGTCGGGGCCGCTGTAGTTGGCGGCCGGCGTGTAGGTCAGATTCGGGGCCGTGCCCGACAGCGCGCCGTGCGCGGGGCCGGACTCGATGGTGTAGGTCAGAGGGTCGTTGTCGTCGCCCTGATTGACGGTGAGCGTGACGGCGAGCGGTGTGTCCTCGTTGGTCGCGACCGACTGGCTCACCGCGAAGGGCGGCTCGTTGCATGGCGGCGAGACGAGGAGGTTGGTGAACTGGATGTCATCGACGTTCCAACCGACGGCCGCGTCGGCGTTGAGTTCGTCGGCGCGGAAGTGCCAGCGGAAGATGGCCGTCTGGCCGGCGAGCGCGCTCAGGTCAACCTCGACCTTGTTCATGGCGTTGGGCCAGCCGGGTGACATACTCGTCCACGCCTGCCGGAACTGGAGCGGGCCGTTGCCCATCGTGGCGTTGTAGCCGCCGGAGAGAAATTCGTCGGCGGCGCTGATGAGAGTGATGTCGATGTAGCTCGCGCCGCCGTTAGTGGAGACTTCGAGGACGCCGCCGTCGTAGTCGTTCTCAAGCAGGTAGCGGTGCCAGAAGATGAGACGGCTCGTCGCGCTGATGAGTTGTGGCGGCGAGATGAGTCGGTCGGACTTCGCCGACGTGCCGCTGACGGCGGCGTTGTCGGTGTAGAACGACATCGCGGGGCTGTGGGCGGCCGGGTCGGGCACGCGCGTCCACGGCGGGCTGGCCGGGTTGTTGGCCGGCGTCAGCACGGTGAAGCCGTCGTTGCCCGACTCGAAGGTGGCGAGGAAGTTGCCCGTGGGCTGCGCGGGGCAGAAGGACTCGACGGTGACGGTGACGACCGCCGCGGCGGTCGTGCCGCCGTCGGTGATGGTGTAGCCGAACTGGTCTGCGCCGGAGAAGAGCGCCGGCGGCGTGTAGAGGATGCGGTCGTCGGAGGTAACGCCGGGCGTGCCGTTGTCGTCGATGGTGGCCGTGCCGCCGGCTCCCGTCGGCGATTGCACGGAGGCGATGGAGAGATGGAAGCCGTCGGGGTCGCTGTCGTTGGCGAGCACGGGGATGACGACCGGAGTTTGATACGCGGTGGTCGCCGCGTCATTCGTCGCGACGGGCGGCAGCGCGGGCGGGCTGATCTGGAAGTCGGCGTTCGAGATGTCGTAGAAGACGTTGCCCACGGGCGCGACGCGGACGCGCGCGTCCGACGTGGAGACGGCCGGCATGGTCACGCTCTGCGAGCCGTCGTTGGGGACGGCCGAGGCGAGCAGGTGCGGGTAGGTCTGGCCGCCGTCGGTCGAGAGACGGATGTCCACGGCCGACGCATTGATGGGGGCGGCGCTGGCGCCGGCCACGTCCCACGTTACGGTCTGAGCAGAGTTCGCGGGCCACGACTCGCCGCCGTTGGGCGCGGTGACGAGAAACGGCGCGCCGGTCGCGTTGACGTTGACCTGCATCTGGTCGTAATCGACGCCGCCGCCGCCCGCGCGGTTGTCGCGGACGGTGACGCGAAACTTCATGGCGCGCGTCGTCGTCGGCAGCTTCTCGCCGTAGCTCGAAGTGTTGCCCAGTTGGTCGCTCAATTTCGGGAAGGTGCGCGAGGGGCTGGGCGTCGGGTTGAAGGAACGGAAGATTGGCGACGAGCCGTTGTCGGTGTTGCCGTCGCCGGCCGGGCCAAGGTCGTACTCCTCCCAGTCGTAGGTGAGCGCGTCGCCATCGGGGTCGCTGCCCGTGGCCGTCAGGGTGAAGGCGGTGCCAGCCGGAATCTGAAAGTCGGGGCCGGCGTCCACCGTGGGCGCGTTGTTGCCCGTCGAGGTCTTGACGGCGCAGGCGTCGGCCTCGCCGGTGATGTGCGTGAGAATCTGGTCGTAGCTGGCGGTGTGGAAATATGGGTCGCTGTTGGGCTGGAGGTTTTGCGGCGAGCAGATGCCGGCGTAAGCCTGAATGGTCGAGCCGCTGCCGACCTCGTAGGCGTTCGAGGCGGTGCGGTTGCCGCCCGCGCAGGAGCCGGTCGAACCGTTGAAGGTGTGCTCGCCGCCGAACTGGTGGCCCATCTCGTGAGCCACGTAATCGACGTAGTAGGGGTCGCCCGTGGGTGACGGCAGACCCGTCACGCCGCCGGCCTTCTGGACAGAGCAGACGACGCCGAGGAAGGCGACGCCGCCGCCGCCCGTCGAGGCGACGTGGCCGATGTCGTAGTTGAGCGGGCCGATGACGGCGTCGATGGTCGCCTGATTAGTGACGAGCATCGAGGTGCCATCCTCGTTGACGTATGGGTCGGCCGGCGTGTTGAAGATGATCAACTCCTCGTTGGCGACGAGCTTGAGGCTGACCGCGACCTCGCGCTCGTAGATGCCGGAGACGCGGTTGACGGCCGGGACGATGCCCTGCGCGAGCACCTCGGCCTTGTCGGGTATCTGGTCGTCGCTGTGGAAATCGGAGTACTCGTAATCGGCGGCGAGGGCGAGGCGGTAGGTGCGAAGCGTGGAGCCGTTGGGACGTGTGGCGGCGGCTGCCGACTCGGACGAGAGCGGCTGCGCCGCCGCGTCGCCGCGACCCTCGGGCGTGTGTACCTGACACTCGAAATTGTGCGCCTCGGTGCGCGGCACGTCGCGCTTGAAGTAGCTCATGTGGTTGACGGTGTCGCCGCGGCGGTAGGGGTCGATGTAGTAAGCGCCATTCGGGGAGAGCACGATGGCGTGGAAGCCGTAGGGCGTGATGCCGAAGCGGGCGGTGGCCGCCGGGTCGTCGAACCCTTGCGCGCGGTAGGTCTTAATCAGCGGGTGGCGCAGCGCGAGCGCCGGCTCCATCACCGGCGACTCCTCGACGAGAAAGCGCGAGAGCTTGCCGTCGGGCGTGGGCAGGGAGACCTGTATGCGGCCCGTTCGCGCTTGCTGTGTGAACTCCATCGGCGCGAGCGCGAGGAGCGTGCGTAGCGCCGTCGTGTCGAGCGAGACGGCGCGGAAGCGACTCGGTGTGATGAGACGCGTGCCGGCGGGGGCGACGGGAAGACGCGACGCGGCCACGTCGCGCCAGATGACGCCCGTGGGGGGAAGCCCGCCGATTTGTGCGGAGGAGACCGAAGAGTAGTGGAACAATCCGATCAGCAGTAGCGAAACGCCGAGAGCGCCGAACGTGGCCGTTCGCGCCTTTTTACCGAACTTCATGACGGGTCTCCTCAGCATGGTTAGGGGTTTCGATATTTCTACTGGCCGTGCGGCGGATTCGTCCGCGGCGAGTGCTGAAAGTTTTCACGCCGCCCGGCTCGTCGGGAACCGGGCGGCGCGAATGTTTTCGCTTTACGGTTGCGCGTCGCAGCCGATGGCTTCCACCTCGACGATGCGCGAGAAGGAGCCGCGGGCGTTGTGGACGAGCACGCGTATCTTCGTGGTGCTCACCTCCTGAAGCGGGTCGAGCAGGATGGTTCTCATCACGAGGTTGTTGTTCGTGATCTGGCCGCCGGGCAGCGTGACCCAGTTGCCTTCCCCGTTCTGGTATTGCACCTCGAAGTCGAGCAGGCCGTAGTAGGAGGTCGTCATCAGCGGCGTCGGCTCGCTCGGATTTTGGAAGTTGTCCTGAAGCGTGACGACGTTGATCTGCCGGACGCGCTTGCTGCCACTGAAGGCCACTTCGAGCGAGTCGGGCCAAAGGTCTCGCGTGTCGTCGTTCCAGCCGCCGCCCGACTCCCAGTTGGCGCCCGTGCGGTCGCCGTCAATCGCCCCCGAGGGCGCGTAGTTGCGGCTGGTCGAAGTGGACGAGGCCGTGGCCGTGCCGCCGCCCGTCGAGGCCGCGACGTTCGTCAGGCAGACGACGTTCGAGACCGAGACGCCTACGACGTTGCTGTAGGCGCTCTGCGCGATTCCGACGCCCGTGTTGTAGCCGTTGCTGACGCGGTAGCAGTAGTTGCCGTCGGGTTTCGACGTGACGGTGTAGGTGTCGTCGTTGACGGTCGCCACGTCCTGAAACGCGCTGGCCGTGACGTTGATGTTGTCGATGTACCAGCCGGCGGGCGCGCCGACGCTGTACTCGTCGCTCGTCACGCGGAAGCGCAGCTTGATGGTCTGCCCGGCGAACTGCGTGAGATCGACCGTGCGCAAGCCCTCGAAGACTTCGGCCGGGTGAAGGGCGTCGGGGCCGGTGTAGGAGGCCGCCTCGACGTAGTTCGCGCCGCCGTTGGTGCTCACTTCGACCTTACCGAAATCGTAGCCGTCCTCGAAGCCCTGCCGGGTGGTGAAGGTCAGCGCGGCCGACGCGCCGGCGGGAATCGTGACGGTTCCCTTCAACGTCAGCGACTCGTTCTGGAGCGCGCCGGCGGGGATGAAGTAGGCCGTGCTCGTGTCGCCGGGGTTGACCTGCGAAGTCCACTGTGTGCTTCCGGCCCACTTCGAGTTCTGGCCGGCGACCAGAGGCTCCTCGGCGTCGTCGGTCAAGACGGGGCCGCAGCTCGACGATTCCTGCAACACGTCGGGGCCGACGGCTCCGACGCCGCGCGCCCAGTTGAGCGTGTACTTGCCGTCCTTGTCGGGGTTGCCGTAATCGACGCCGAGCGAAAGGGTCGGCGGCGCGAGGAACGGGCAACTGTAGAGACGCACGGTATCGACGAACCAGCCGAGGTTGCCGTTGCAGGCGTCCTGTCCGAAGTCGAAGCGAAGCTTGATGGTGTCGCCGGGGTTGGTCAGGTTCGAGAGGTTGGCGATGGTCGTGCCCCACGAGCCGGAGAGTTCGCCCTCGTTGGCGCCGTTCCAGATGAACTCGTCGGTCAGCGGGTTGTTGCTGCCGATGTTGAAGTTCGGCGGATTGAAGATGTACTGATCCTGCGGGATGACGTTGAAGGGGCCGCCGTTGACGGAGACCTTGACGTTGCCGCCGTCGTATTCAAGCTCGGTCTGGACGAAGTGCTCGAAGGCGAGCTTTAAGTCTTCACCGTTGGCCGGGACGACAATCGGGGGACTGTCGATCCAGAAGCGGCCCGTCACGTCGCCGCCCGGCTGGCAGGTGCCGCCGTTCGGCTCGCCGATGCGCGGGTTGATGGCGAAGATGGCCGTGCCTTCGTGCGCCGTGGTGTCGAGGTCGGCGGGCAGGTCTGTTGACTTGAGCACCCAGTCGGCGCCGGGGAACTCCGGCCCCGTGCCCTGATGTCCGACCGTCCAGCCGTCCATGCCCGTCTCCCAGTCTTCGGTGAAGACGGCCGCGGAGCCGTCGCACTCTTCGGGAGTGAGCGGGTCGAGCAGCTTCTCGAAGCCGCACTGCGCGGTCACGTCGTTGTCCATCTCGACGGCGTCCATCGCGTTCTGCACCTGCTGGCAGGTGGCCGCGGTGATTACGTCGGCGGATGGGACGGGCGCTCCCGTCGTCGTCGAGAGCACGGTGAGCGGCTGGTTGATGAGATCGTTGCAGGAGGCGACGAGCGCCTGCTCGTGGTCGGCGAAGTTCGTGGTGGGCGTCTGGTAGACATCGGCCGCGCGGAAGTAGATGTTGAGCGCGCGGGTCAGGCCGATGCCGGTGACGGTGACGCCGTTGAAGGTCTTGCCGTCAACGAGCATGGCGAAGGCGTGATTCGGGATGCCGGAGTTGGCGTGGACGCCGCCGCCGTCGCTCGCGTCGCAGTGATAGAGCGACGAAGAAGTCTTGTCCGGGTTGCTGAAGGCGACCGGCGTCCACATGTCGCGCAGGATGCCGGCGGCCGGGATGTTCAAGCCCTGCACGTCCTCGCCGATGCGCCAGCGCTGGCCGCCGCCCGTCGGCGTGTGAACGCCGCCCTGAATGGTGTAGGTGGTGGGCTGCGTGTTGTTGGTTCCGCCCTCGGCGTCGTGGCCGTTCAGGAGGTCGAGCGTCTCGCCGTAGATGTCGGAGTAAGACTCATTGAGCGCGCCGGACTGGTAAGAGTAGATGAGGTCATGCGTGTACTGCGTGTAGGCGTGGCCCCACTCGTGCGAGACCACGTCGTCGGCCGTCACTTCGGTGCAGTAGTTGGTGGTCGAGCCGTTCCAGGTGGCGTTGGGACACTTGGTCGGGTCGTTGGCGGGGTCGTCCGAGTAGATGAGGACGGTGCGCATCTTGCTGCCCGCGCCGTCGAAGGAATCGCGTCCGAAGGCGGAGAGGAAGAGGTTGTAGGTCTGCCCGGCGTAGTGATAGAGGGCGCTGGCCTCATAGCCCGGAGGGATGGGTGCGCCGGAGGGCGGCAGGGGCAAGGCCGGCTTGAGGGGGTTGCCCTCTTCGATGATCGCCTTGGTGTCGTCGCCGTCATACTCTTTGTTGAAGACGAGGCGGTAGAGCGCGTGCGGCGTCAGAGAAATCTGGTTGAGCACGTCGCCCGTTTTGGCGTCAATCCACACCTGCACGTTGTCGCCGTTCGCGTTGATGACCGTCACGGCATAGGCGAGGTGGCTGCGGCCCTTGCGGTCTTCGAGCAGCCCGTCGCGGTAGACGCCCAGCTCCGTCTTGAACGCGCGCAGGTTGGCGGCCGACGGGCTTTTACGCAGGGAGGCGAGCGCCGTCGTCCGGGCCTGTGCGGCCGTGACCTTCGGGGTCTTGCCGACGTTGACGCCGGGGACGTAGTTGCCGTTGAAGCCCTTGACGCCGAAGGCGTTCAGGTGGACGACGACCTGTGCGCCGAGCACCTTCATGTCCATGTAGGTCTGATCGAACCTGACGTGCGTCATGCCGAGCTTGTCGGTGGTGACGCGCCCGAGTTGGAGCGCGCTGGCGGAGGTGGTCGCCGCGCCGGTCGAGTTTCCGGCCAGACGGCGCTCGACCTCGTTCATGCCGACGAGGCCGCCGAAGTTGGAGAGGAAGGCGCGGGCGCGCGACTCGGGCGTGCCGAGCGGGTTGTCGGAGGCGAGCACGGTCGTCGGGCCGCCAGTGGAGACGCGCACGAAGTCGTAGACGCCGGTGCGGCGCGAGGCGTGGGCGGCGATCTGCTGGCCCGTCGTGCTGCGGAGGCGCGAAAGAGTTTGCGCGGCCAGCGGGTTGACGGCCCGTTCGGGCACGGCGCTTCCCTGCCCGGCCCCGCCGCTCGCGGCGCTGCTGACCGAAGACGCGGGCGAGGAATGGAAGACGCCCAACAGGAGGACGCACAGGGCCAACGCGCACAGGGCCAAACTTCGGAACAATTTCTGGGGCTTCATCGGGTCTCCTTCTTCTTTCGCGGCTCGACTGGCGGCCGACTTCTAAACTTTTACTTCGACGACGCCTCGCACTTTAAGAGGAGGCGGTTGAGACATACTTGACCGGCGTTTTTGTTGGATAAAAGACTACCGGAAGGTGGTTGAGGAGAACTTGAGGCGGGGCGGAAGACGCGCGAGCCGCCGGAGGCGGCGATAGAATGTAGCCCACGGCGCGAGCCGTGGGGACGCGCCGGATAAAAGCAGTGAAGCCCCGGAGGGGCGAAAGAATCTCGACGTGCGTCCCACGCCAACACTGAGATTCTTTCGCCCCTCCGGGGCTTACTTGTTGTTTTTCTTAACCTTACCCCGGTCTCACGACCGGGGCTACAATCTTCCGCCGCCTCCGGCGGCTCGTTGTCGTCGAATCTACTTCGCACTTATTCAACTGAATAAAACCACTCTAGTGCATCTTGAACGGCCCACCCGGCTTCTCCGCCTCCAAATCCGGGCGGGCCGAATCCTGAACGACCTCGTGCATCTCCAACACGTTCGCTCTGGAGAACGCCTCTTTCGGCAAGGTGCCGGACTGTGCGTGCCCCTTCGTGAAAGCGTCGGAGC
>DASVES010000081.1:0-7862 GCA_036380435.1 Pyrinomonadaceae bacterium
AAGGACATGCGGACGGGTGAGCAGCGGGCCGTCGGCGCGGGCGAAGTGGGCGCGGCGGTGCGCGAAGGAAAATACACACGCGAGAGTTAGGTCAGGACGTTTATTGCATGGAAAGAGAAGTCACACTCGATCACCTCGGAGACCTTGAGCGCACGCACTCGTGCGGCGCGCTGCGGGCGGAGCACGCCGGCTCGGACGTGTTGCTGATGGGCTGGGTGGCCCGCCGCCGCGACTTCGGCCCGCTCACCTTTTTTGATTTGCGCGACCGCGAAGGAATCACGCAGGTCGTCTTCAACGAAGAGACCGCGCCCACGGCGCACGCCCGCGCGAAGGCGCCGCGCGGCGAGTACGTCATCGCCGTGCGCGGGCAAGTAGTGCTGCGCGACGAGGCGCAGCGCAATCAGAAGATCGCCACCGGCGAGGTGGAGGTGCAGGCGCGCGACATCTGGATTTTGAACGACGCGCGCACGCCGCCCTTCCAGATCGAGTCGGCCACGCCCGAATCCATCGCCGCCGAGGACGTGCGTCTCAAATATCGCTATCTCGATTTGCGCCGCCCCGCGCTCCAGCAAAACATCAGGATGCGCCACCGCGTGCTCTCCGAGATTCGCCGCTACATGGACGAGCAGGGCTTCACGGAAATCGAGACGCCCGTCCTCATCAAGTCCACCCCCGAGGGCGCGCGCGATTACGTCGTGCCGTCGCGCACTTTTCCGGGAAACTTCTACGCGCTGCCGCAGTCGCCGCAGCTCTTCAAACAGCTCTGCATGATCGCCGGGTTAGATAAGTACTACCAGATCGCCCGCTGCTTCCGCGACGAAGACCTCCGCGCCGACCGCCAGCCCGAGTTCACGCAGCTCGACGTGGAGTTCAGCTTCGCCTCGCTCGAACAGGTCTACACGCTCGTCGAGGGACTGTTCGCGCGCGTCTTCCGCCTCATCGGGGTGGAGCTGGAGACGCCGTTTCCCCGCTACCCTTACAGCGAGGCGATGCGCCGCTTCGGGTCGGACAAGCCCGACACCCGTTTCGGGATGGAGTTGCAAGACCTCTCGGCGGCGCTGGAAGGAACTACGTTCCCGCCGTTCGCGGCGGCGCTCGAAGCGGGCGGCGAGGTAAAGGGCATCGTCGTGCGCGGCGGCGCGCACCTGTCGCGCAAGGTGCTCGACGAATTGCAGGAGTACGTCAAACGCTACGGCGCGCTCGCGCTCGCGTGGGTCAAGCTCGGCGACGAGCTATCGTCCTCGCTGCTGAAGGTGTTGGGCGAAGAGACTGTGGCGCGTGTCGCGCGAGACGCGGGCGCGGAGCGCGGCGACGCGGTTCTGATCGTCGCCGGGCGGCCGAAGGTGGTCGCCGCGTCTCTGGGCGCGCTCCGCAACGAGATGGCGCGGCGCGAGAAGTTGATACCCGAGGGCGTCTACCGGCCGCTGTGGGTCACGGAGTTTCCGATGTTCGAGTATCACGAGGAGGACGGGCGCTTCTACGCGATGCACCACCCGTTCACCTCGCCGCTCGACGAAGACCTGGCCTTGCTTGAGCGCGCCGTCGAGGGCGGCGAGACGGAACTGCTGGGCAGCCTTCGCTCGAAGGCTTACGATCCTGTCATCAACGGCGTCGAGATGGCGTCAGGCTCGATTCGTATTCACCGCCGCGACGTGCAGCGACTCATCTTCAAGGCGCTGGGGATGACGGAGGAAGAGGCCCGCTCGCGCTTCGGGTTCTTCATGGACGCTTTGGAGTACGGCACCCCGCCGCACGGCGGGATCGCGCCGGGCATCGACCGCCTGATGATGGTCGTGCTTGGCACCGACAACATGCGCGACGTGATCGCCTTCCCCAAGACCGCCTCGGCCGCCGACCTCATGCTCGACGCGCCCGGCCCCGTGGACGCGCGTCTGCTCGAAGAGTTGCACATCAAGGTCGTCGAGTAGGAAGCGGGTTCGCCTGCGCGGGGGCGCGTGTGGTCATGGAGATTCTGCGCGCACACGTCGATGAGATGTTCGCTCACGCGCGCGCGTCGGCGCCCGCGGAGTGCTGCGGGCTGGTCGGCGGGCGAGGCGCGTCGGCCCTGAGCGTTTATCCGCTGCGTAACGTCGCGGCCGATGCGGCGGTCGCCTACGAGGCCGCGCCCGTCGAGTTGTTCGCCGCGCAGAGGCTCATGCGCGAGCGCGGCGAGCAGTTGTTGGCCGTCTACCATTCGCACCCGCGCTCCGAAGACCCTCGGCCTTCCGCGACAGACGTGCGGCTCGCCTTTTACCCCGAGGCCGTTTACTTCATAATCGGGTTCACGCGCGGCGGCGAAGGAATTCTCGGCGCCTTCCGCATCCACGAGGCCGAGGGGCGTTGGGAGCGCGCCGAGTTCCGCGTCGTCGAAGACTGAGGGGTGAACCTGCGGGCGCGCTTCTTCGTAAAACGTCTGGTGAAACAAACAACCTTGCCGGTGAAAGCGATGACGGAGAAGAGGAACAAGTACGACACGGACCCGCTCGACCCCGACTACGTGCGCCGCACGGAGGAGTTCGGATCGGCGGCCACGCGCGACGTGTCGCGCACGCCGGCCGAGGAGGCGCGACGCGACCCCGCCGCCGAGGAGCCGACGCGCCGCTTCTACGAGCCGCCGCCCGCCGCCGCGTCCGCCGAGGAAAACTTCTCGGCCTCGTACCCGTCCGTCTTCGTTCCGCCGCCCAGCTACCAGACGCCGCCGCCGCAGCACGCGCACACCGCCTTCGGGGGCGCGCCCTACCAGCCGCACCCGCAGGCGCCCATCGCGCCGCAAGCGCACGGCTCAGTGTCGAAGCCCTCGCAACGGCCCATCGAGAAGCTGGGCATCCCGGAGAACATGGCGTTGGCTCTGCCCTACGCGCCTTTCTTCATCGGCCTCGTCGCCGCCATCGTCGAGCTGCTGATGGTGCCGCGCACGGAGACGCGCACGCGCTTTCACGCCTCGCAGGGCCTCGCGCTCCAGCTCGTCGTACTGGCCGGCACGCTCGTCTTCAACGTCGTCGAGGCGATCACGGACATCGGCCTCGGCGGCACACTCTTCTGGCTCGCCTCGACCATCTTCCTCATCGTCTCGGCGTTTCGCGTCTGGGAGGGTCGCCCGCACCACATCGCGCCGCTCGACGACCTCACACAGAAGATCAACCAGAAGTTCGAGCCGCGCAAGTAATTAAAGCCGTAAATCGTGAATCGTAAATCGTGAATCGTGGTTGGACGGCAGTTCAACGCGGGTGGTGAATCGCAGGCCGGAGGGCGGGCAATCGATTCACGATTCACGATTTACGATTCACGGCTTTTACGCTACTCTCATAATTAGTTCGTCAGCCGGCGCTCTCCTACTTAAAGCTTTTGCAAACGATTCGCTCCATAGCAGGGAAGCTCCCCGCGCCGCTCGTCGCGCTCGCGCTCCTCGTGGCGTCGCTCGCGCCCGCGACGGCCGCACAGCGTTCGTCGCGTCGCGGTGCGCGCCGTGGCCCGTCGTCGCGCGCCGCCGCGCCGCCGCGCGTGAGCGGGAATAGCGACGAACGCCTGCGCCAGATCGCCGACGAGTACCTGCGCGGCCACTTCGCCTTCCGCCCCTCAGAGGCGACGGCCGCGGGCCTGCACGAGTACGACACGCAGCTCGACTCGCGCTCACCCGAGGCGGTCGCGCGCGAGGTGCGCCGCCTGCGCGCGGCCCTCGCCGAACTCCAGCGCGTCCCCGAGTGGAGGCTCACGCCCGAGGCGCGCTACGACTACCTCGTCCTCCAGTCGCACGCCCGCGCGCAGCTCCTCGAACTCGAAGAGGTGCGGATGTGGCGGCGCGACCCGAACGTCTACAACCGCCTCGCGGCCGAAGCTATCGACAACGTGCTCAAGCGCGAGTACGCGCCCGGCGAGCAGCGCCTCGACGCGATGATGGCGCGCGCCCGCCAGATTCCCCGCCTGCTCTCCGAGGCTCGCGCCAATGTGGAGAACCCGCCGCGCCTTTACACCGAGACGGCCATCGCGGAGGCCCGCGGCAGTCTCGACTTCTTCGCGCGCGTCGTGCCGCAGCTCGTCGAGCGCGCCGGCGGCGGGCGATTGACGGCCGCGCGCCGCGCCGAAATCGACGCCACCAACGAGTCGGTCGTCGCGGCCGTCCGCTCCTTCGTCGAGTGGCTGGAGACCGACCTGCTGGCGCGCTCGGACGGCGACTTCGCGCTGGGCGCAGAGGTCTATCGCCGCAAGCTCCTCTACGAGGAGATGATCGACACGCCGCTCTCCGCGCTCCTGCGCGCGGGCGAGGAAGAGTTGCGGCGCACGCAGGAGGCGATGCGCGCCGTGGCCGAGGAGGTCGCGCCGGGACGTGGCCTGACGTTCGCCCTGCAAACGCTCGGGCGCGAGCGCCCGACGGCCGCGGGCCTCGCCGGCGACGCGCGCGCCGAACTCGGTCGCCTGCGCGCCTTCGTCCGCGCCGAGGGGATCATGACTCCGCCCACGCGCGAGCGTCTGGCCGTCGCCGAGACGCCGGAGTATGCGCGCGCCCTGAGCTTCTCGTCGTTGTCCGCGCCGGGGCCGTTCGAGCGCGCCTCGGACGACGCCTTCTACTACGTCACGCCGCCCGACCCGGCGCGTGGCGTGGTGTTGGCGGAAGAACATCTCAGTCACTTCAACCGCTACGCGCTCCAGATCATCTCCATTCACGAGACCTACCCCGGCCACTACTACCAACAGCTCTCGCTTGCGCGCACGACCTCGCGCCTGCGCACTGCGCTCGGCTCCGCGAGCTTCGTCGAGGGCTGGGCGCACTACTGCGAGCAGATGATGCTCGACGAGGGGTTCGGCGGCAACAACCCGAAGCTGCGGCTCGCACAGCTCCACGCGGCCGCGTTGGGCCTGTGCCGCTACCTCGCCGGCATCCGCCTGCACACCGAAGGGATGAGCTACGAGCAGGCCGTCGAGTTTTTCGGGCGCGAGGGCCATCTGCCGCGCTCGTCGGCGGAGCGCGAGGCCCGGCGCGGGGCGCTCGACCCGACTTACGTCGTCCACACGCTCGGCAAGATGGAGATCACGCGTCTGCGCGAGGAGTGGCGGCGGCAGATGGGCGACAGCTTTCGCCTCGGCGAGTTCCACGACCGCCTCCTGAGCTACGGCATGCCGCCCGTCAGGATTCTACGCATGGCGATGCTCGGCGATGCGGGCAACAGTGTCAGCGGCGTGCGCGCGGGCAACCCGGTCGGCGGCGGCGGCGGCGTTGACTTGTCGGACGCCGCGCCGGCCGAGCAGTCTGTGCCCGTCGATTTCTCCGTGATCGCTTCGGGGCAGATGAGCGGCTACGAGGGTGCGCGCCGGGTCGAGCTTGTTACGAGCGAGGCTGAGTGGAGGCGCGTGTGGGAGACGATTGGCGAGGGACGGCCCGCGCCCGAGGTCAACTTCGACACGCGCGCCGTCGTCGTCGCCTATCAGGGGCGGCAGTCAACGGGCGGCCACGGCATCGAGATCGCGGGCGTGCGCCGCGTTGGCACTGTGCTTGCTATCAAGGTCAACGAGCGGCGCCCGGCGTCTGGAGACATTACAACGCAGGTGCTCACTTCGCCCTACGTCGCCGCCACGATAGCGCGCCCGCCCTCGGGCGCTCACGTCAGGTTCGACGAGCCGGCCGCGGCCAGCCCGAAAGCGTTGGAACGTAAAGGGGTTAGGAAATCACGCGCCCGGACGCCGCGCCGCCCGCGCCGGCGTGGACGCTAATTGACGGCGAACCGCCGTGTTTTGAAATTCATCGAAATGTAGCCAAAAGGTACGGCCCGGCGTAATCGTCCGGGCCGTGGGTTAGCGAAATAATTACTTCTCTCCTCGCGCATAAGTCCCCGTAAGGCACGGGGCGCTTTTGATTAAGGTGAAGCAGGGGGAGAGATCATTATCTCTTTGGAGCGGCATGCCCCTGTGGACAAACAAAAGGGGTGCGCCGCTTTTTCTGATTCGGAAGCTTATGTTCCGGCGTGCGACTTCGGTCGCTAACGACGCCGCTCGGAGGGAATGAAGATGTTATCAAACAACAGACCCGTGCGTTTCGTGGCCGTGTGGGCGATGGCCTTGATGATGCTGGCGGCGCCGCTCGCGGCGCTCGCGCAGACGCAGGTCGTCATGCCGAAGAACAAGTACAACGTGAACGACGACGTGAAGCTCGGGCAACAGGCCGCGCAGCAGGCCGAGCAGCAGCTTCCGGTCTTGCGCGACGAGTCCGTCGAAAGCTACGTCGCGCGGGTGGGGCAACGGCTCGTCAGCGCGATCCCGCCGCAGTTTCAGCAGCCGCAGTTCCAGTACCGCTTCCGCGTCATCGACGCGCGCGACATCAACGCGTTCGCGCTGCCGGGCGGGCCGATGTACGTCAACCGCGGCATGATCGAAGCGGCGCGCACCGAGGGCGAGATGGCCGGCGTGATGGCGCACGAAATCTCGCACGTCGCTCTGCGCCACGCGACGGCGCAGGCCACCGAGACGCAGAAGTTTCAGATCGGCTCGGTCTTGGGTCAAATCGCCGGCGCGGTGATCGGCGGCCCGGCGGGCGCGGTGATTGGCACGGCGAGCCAGATCGGCTTCGGCGCGGGCGCGCTGAAGTACAGCCGTAAGTATGAGACGCAGGCCGATATCCTCGGCTCGCAGATCATGGCGCGCGCCGGCTACGACCCGCGCGACCTCGCCAACATGTTCCGCACCATCGAGGGACAGGGCGGCGGCGCCCGCGGCCCCGAGTGGATGTCGAGCCACCCGAACCCCGGCAACCGCTACGAGCGCATCAATCAGGAGGCGGCCATGCTGCGCGTCTCCAACCCGAACCGCGACATGAGGGAGTTCAGCCAGATTCAGGCGCGCCTGCGCGGCCAGCCGCGCGCCCGCTCCATGGAGGAGATCGCGCGCTCGGGCCAGACCAACCCGCAGGGGACGCGCTACCCGGATAATCGTTACCCGGACAACCGTGACACACGCTACCCCTCGGGCGAGCGCGTGGCCTATCCCTCGACGCGTCTGCGCGCCTACCAGGGGAGCTTCTTCCGTCTCGGCGTGCCCGACAACTGGCGCGAGCTCGGCGGGCAGCAGAATGCTGTGACGTTCGCGCCCGACGGCGCCTACAGCCAGCAGGGCGAGTTCACGCACGGCATGATGGTGGGCATCGCCCCCGCGCAGTCGCGCGACCTGCGCGGCGCCTCGGACGAATTTCTTCAGGGCCTGCTTCAGGGCGGCAACAGCTACCTGCGCCCGCAGAGCCGCGGCTACCAGCGCGCCTCCATCGGCGGCCGGAGCGCGCTCGCCATGCCGCTCACGGGGCGCTCGCCGCTGACGGGGCAGAACGAATACGTCGTCGTCTACACGACGCAGCTCCGCGACGGCAACGTGTTCTATCTGGTCACCGTCGCCCCGCAGAGCGACTACAACTCGTTCGAGCGCGCCTTCCGAAGCGTCTTAAGCTCGGTTCAGCTCAACGACTAAAGGCGGTCGGCCTGGAGTCCTTAACCTCGGAAGCGAAGGGTTGTCCGCCGGAGGCCCTTCGCTTCCGCATTTAAGACCGGAACTTTCGTGAGGAGACGAACTCGTGGCAAGAGGTTGGGAGAGTAAATCGGTGGCCGACCAGATGGACGCGGCCGGCGCCGCGCCGGCGCGTGAGGATTCGCGCTACGAAGTGTCGCCGGCCGTGCGCGAGCGACAGACGCGTCTGCGCTGGCTGCGGCTTTCACACGCGCGCACGTCCGAACAACTCAAGCGCGCCACCAACGACGCGCACCGGCAGATGCTCGGGCGCGCCATCCGCGCGCTCGAACGCGAGATGGAAGATTTAGTTTAAGGAAGGGCGAAGCGTCTTCGGAAAAGGGCGCGGCGGGCGGCGACGTTCTAACGTTAGAACGTCG
>DASVES010000082.1:0-2800 GCA_036380435.1 Pyrinomonadaceae bacterium
CTGCGCGATGCGAAAGGCGTCCATCAGGGGCCGGACGCTGCCCGTCGCCATGATGTACTCGTCGTTCTCGATTCGCGGCCAGCGGATGCGCTTGCCCTTCCGCAACTCGAAGTGGAAGACGACGTCCATGCTCGTCTCCAGCCCCGAGCCGCAGACCTCGCCGTCGCCCTGTAGGGCGTGGCCGTCGCCGAAGTAGAAAAGCGCGCCCTCATGGAAGACGGGCAGATAGACGGTCGCGCCCTCGCGCACGTCCGAGGCGTCCATGTTGCCGCCGAACTCGCCCGGCCACAGTCCGCCCCACGACTGCTCGCCCGGCGGCGCGACGGCCACCCGGCCCAGCATCGGCTGTAGCTCGACTTCGATTCGCTTCAGGCGGCTCGCGGGCAAATCGAGCGTGCCCGTGTTTCGCGTGCGGTCGATGCGCCAGATGAAGCGGCGAGCCGGCACGGGGTCGTTGAGCATCGGCGTGTACTTGTCGCTGGCGAGCGCGCTAAAACCCGGCGTGTGTGTGGAGACGGCCGTGTCGCGGTTGGGCCGCAGACGCACGATGCGGACGACGAGCGTGTCGCCCGGCGCGGCGCCCTCGACGTGGAAGGGGCCGACCTCGCCCGGCCACGCGCCGCCCGCGCGCTCGTACCACTCGCCCCACAGCGTGCTCGTCTCCACCGTGTCACCCGGTTTGATTCTCAGGACGGGCGGACGTTTGGCGAAGGTCGGATAGCCGATCTTCGGCGTGAAGCGGTGCGTCTCGGCGGCCAGCGCGAGAGTCTGCGGCGCGAGAAGCGCGAGCGCGAAGGCCGCGCGCCGTAGCAAGAGTTTCGTTCGCATCATTGGTCTCCTCTTCGGTCGGTGTGCGGCGCGGGCGGAAGCCCGACCGTGAGGGAGGGCATCGGGGAGTCGGCAGTCGGCAGGAGGCAGTCGGCAGTCAGGGCGCTTGACCGTCTTGACTGCTTACTGCTCACTGCTTACTGCTCACTCCTGACGCCCTCCCTCACGGTCGGGCTTCCGCCCTGTGCCTCGCGACGCACTTTATGAAATCTTCGGCCGCGCGACAACAACAACAATGACGGCCGGGGCGAAAAGGTTTACTATCTTGGCCGCCCGCTTAACTCTTTCAGACACTTTCGGCCCGCATGATAAACAAAACCTTCGTCATCCGGCTCGTCGCCGCGCTGCTCATCTTGCTGTTTCTCCTCGCCGTCCTCGCGCCGCTCTCCGGCTGCCGGCAGGGCGGCCCCACGGGCGGCGACAGCGGCGGCGTCAAGCAACTGAGCCTCGCGGTCAACTCCGGCGTCGAGGGCGACGCGCTCAAGGCCGCGGCGCGCGACTACGAGGCGCAGACCGGCGTCCGCGTCCAGATCAATGAGTTCCCTTACAACAACCTCTTCGAGAAGGAACTCATCGACCTTCAGGCCGCGACGGGCGCTTACGATCTCATCATGCTCGACGACCCTTGGTTTCCGCGCTTCTCCACGCAGGGCTATCTCACCGACTTCACGCCGCTCTATGAGAAGAAAAACTTGCGCGGCCCCGACAGTGACTTCGTCTCGACCTCGCTCGCCCTCTGCCGCGAGCCTTACGAAACGGGCACTCTCCACGCGCTCCCCTACGTCGGCAACTCGCAGCTCTTCTTCTACCGCCGCGACCTCTTCGAGAAGCACTCCCTTCGTCCGCCCGCCACCTGGGACGACGTGCTCGCGGCGGCGCGCACCATCCACGAGCGCGAAGCGTCGGGCGCGGGCGGCGGGCGCGTCAACGGCTACGTGATGCGCGCCGCGCAGGGCAACGCCGTCGTCGCCGACTTCATGCCCATCTTCTGGGCCTTCGGCGCGGAGATGTTCGACGCCGAAGGCAGGCCCACCGTAAACAGTTCCGAGGGCGTGGCCGCTTTGAAATTTATGTTGGAGCTTGGCAAGTACGCGCCGCCCGGCTACCAGAGCTTCAACGCCGACGAGGTCTCGGCGCACCTGCTGCAAGGCACGGCCGCGATGTCGATCAACTGGCCCGCGTGGATTAGCGCCTTCTCCGACCCGGCGCGGACGAAGTACGTCGGCCTCGTCGAGTTCGGCCCGATGCCGGGCGCGTCGAAGCCGGGACGCGCCGAGATCGGCAACTGGCTCATCGCCATCCCGCGCGCCTCGCGCAACGCGGAAGCCGCCTTCGACTTCCTGCTGTGGGCCACCAGTGCTGAGCAGATGAAACGCTCGGCCCTGCGCGGCAACCCGCCGACGCGCAAGTCCGTCTTCACGGACGCGGAACTGCTCGCGAAGTTCCCCGCCTACCCGGCGCAGCTCCGCTCGCTCGAAACCTCTCGCCCGCGGCCCCGCACCCCGCTCTGGAACGAGATCGAGAACGCCTTCGGCGTCTTCCTCTCCAAGGCCAACTCCGGCGAACTCACGCCCGAGGACGCGATGAATCAGGCCAACGCCCGCATCGCCGAGATCGTCGCGCGCGGAAGATGACGAGGGCGTCGAGACACGAGGCCGGGTACGAAAGGGCGCTGCCCTACCTGCTCGTCGCGCCGGCGGTGGCGGTGCTCGTCGCGCTCTCCATCTACCCGCTCGTCTACGCCGTGCGCGTCAGCCTCCAGACCGGCGCGGGCGAACGCGCCCGCTGGTCGCTCCAGAACTTCTCGCGTCTCGCCTCCGACGCATTCTTCCTCGACGCGCTCGCACACACGCTCGTCTTCGCGACGGCCGCGCTGACCATTGAGTTTGCGCTCGGCCTCAGTCTCGCCGTGCTTTTGAATCGGGAGATGCGCGGGCGGGGGATATTTCGCGCGGCGCTTCTGGTGCCGATG
>DASVES010000083.1:0-9072 GCA_036380435.1 Pyrinomonadaceae bacterium
CGGCTCGGTGGTGTGCGCGGCGGCGGCGCGCGACTTCGCGGAGGCGCGCACCGCGCCGTCCGAGGGGAACGGCGGCTCGTCGTCGGCGAAAGGGGCGGAAGGAACAGCCTCGGAGCCGTCGGCGGGCGGGACGAGCTTCAATGTCGCGAAAGGCGCAGCCGCAGGCTGGCGTGTCGCGGGCAGCGTGGGTTCGGCCGCGGGTGCGCCCGAGAGGTCGAGCGGCGCAGCGGAGACGGCGGGCGTGTTCGCGCGGGCGGACGCCGCAACTTCTGTCGCGCGCACGTTGCTCGCGTCGCGACGCGAAGCCGCGCCGCCTTCATCCTCTCGCGTCGCCGAAGATGCGGCGGACGAGGCGGCGCCGCCGGCCCCGCTGCCCCGGCGCGTCGCGCCACCGCCCGTGCCGGAGGCGGGCGCGGGTGTCGCCGGTGCGTTGCCGCCGGCGGATGGGGCGCGTCCCGTGCGGAGCGCCTCTTCGAGCGCGCTCAGGCGTTCGAGGATTTGCCCGAGCGGCGCGAGGCGGCGCATCTCCACGAGTTTTACCAGACCCATCTCCAACTGGTAGCGCGGGTGCGCGCTCTCGCGCAGGTGCGTCTCCGTCTCGGTGAGACTGTGGAAGAAGCGCACGAGGTCTGACTCGGAAAAGTCGGCGGCCTCTTCGACGAGCGCGCGTCGCTCGGCCTCGCCCGCGTCGGCGAGCGCCGTCGCCTCGCCGGCCGCCTTCAGGACGAGCAGGTCGCGGACGTGCGCGAGCAGGTCGCGGCAGAAGTTGCGCAGGTCGTGTCCGCGCGCGACGAGTTCATCAACGACGGCGAGCGCGTCGGCCGGCGCATGCCCCGCCACGGCGCGCATCACGCGCGCGAGCATCTCGCCGCCCGCGATGCCGAGGGCGCTCTCCACGTCGCCGACGCCGATCTTGCCCTCGCTGAAACTGATGACCTGATCGAAGGCCGACTGCGCGTCGCGCATCGAGCCTTCGCCGGCGCGCGCGACCTCGCGCAACGCCTCGTCGGCGATCTTGACGCCTTCCTCCTTCGCGATGAGCTTCAGGCGCTCGGCGATCTTCGCCGCCGAGATGGTGCGAAACTCGAACTGCTGGCAGCGCGACAGTATCGTGTCGGGAACCTTGTGGGCGTGCGTCGTCGCCATGATGAAGAGGACGCGCGGCGGCGGCTCTTCCAGAGTCTTCAGGAGCGCGTTGAAGGCCGCGGGGGAGAGCATGTGGACTTCGTCGATGATGAAGACCTTGTAGCGGTCGCGCGCGGGGCGGATGCCGACGCTTTCGATGATCGCGTCGCGCACGTTATCGACGCCCGTGTTCGACGCCGCGTCGATCTCCAGCACGTCAATCGAGCGCCCCTCGGCTATCTCGCGGCAGGACGGGCAAGGCTCCTCCTCTTTGGACGAGCAGGGTGTGGGCGTCGGCCCCGCTGACCTGTGGCAGTTGACGGCCTTCGCGAGCAGCCGTGCCGTGGTCGTCTTGCCCACGCCGCGCGCGCCGGAGAAGAGATAGGCGTGGTGCAGGCGGTCGTGCTCGATGCCGGCGCGCAGCGTGCGCGTGATGTGCTCCTGGCCCGTCACCTCCTCGAAGGTCTGCGGGCGCCATTTGCGGGCGATTACCTGATAAGTCATGGGAAGCGGTCAGCGGTCGGCTCTTAAGTGGTCGGCCCTTCGGCCTCAAATCTTTTCCATCAACTCGACGCGGTTGCCGAAGGGGTCGTAGAAGGAGAAGCGGCGCATGCCCGGCACGTCCTCTTCGTCCCTCGTCCGCACGCCGTTCTCCTCCAGATAGCGGCGCACGCCGGGCGCGTCGTCCACCTCGAAGGCCGGGTGCCGCTTCGACGGCGCAACGGCGTCCTCGACACCGACGTGCAACTGGATGTCGGCCATCTCGAACCACAGGCCGCCGTTCTCCTTCAACTCCTTCGGCTTCTCGATCTCCTTGAGTCCGAGGAGGCGGCCGTAGAAGGCGCGCGCCTCTGATTCGGCGCCGCGCGGGATGCAGAGCTGGACGTGGTTGAGGCGGTTGAAGCGGACGTTCATCAGCAGTAAAGCCCCATGTCGCGGACGAAGTGCCAGTCGTCGCCGAAGCGTTCGACGGCCGTCTGTTCGACGATCACCTCGCGCACCCAGGCGGCGACCTGCTCTCTCGTCATTCGTTCGTGTGTGATCTTGTCCCAGACGTAGTCGGTCACCTGACGCGGCGTGGTGATCTTCCAGGCGTCGGCGGCCGGGACGTAAATCCCGAACTCCGTCTCGAAGGCCAACACCAGATCGACCACGTCTCGGCTCATGTGGGAAACTTTGTCGGACAAAGAAAAAGAGTTGCCGCGCGCCGGCGACGCGCTCGTCTCGAAGCTTCGATGCTGGATTGTGCTCCAACCTCGAAGCTTTCGGCAAGCGCGACGCCGCGCGGGGCAACTCTTTCCCCGTTTTGGCCAGACTCCGGACTAACCCGCAACACACGCCGCCGCCGCTACCGTTGCTCCGTTCCCGGCCTGGCGGGGTTCGCGGGGCAAGGCGTTGTGCGGAGCCCGAAGTCTGATAAGTTTTCAAAAGCTATTAGCTGTTAGCTGTTGGCGATTAGCTTTCAGCCGTCAGCTTAACATAAAGAAAGCTAAATGCTAATCGCTAACAGCTAGCGGCTTTTCGGAACGGAGAGGGTGGGATTCGAACCCACGGTACGGTTCCCCGTACACAGCATTTCCAGTGCTGCCAGTTCAACCACTCCTGCACCTCTCCTGAAGCAGACAATAGGTAAAAATAAATGGCAAAATTAGGTAGGATTTCAAACTACCCGCAGCCGGCAAAGCATAGCCTATCTCGGCGATTCATGTCACGTCCGTCACGCCGACAACGCGCCGGGTTGGGATAAGGAATGGTCTGGAAGAAGGTTCAGCTCGTGATGTCAGGGAGGCCAGCTCTTCTTGCGCCAGTTGGCGCGAGGCGCGTGAAGGGCGCCGGAAGCGCGACCGTCTCAACGAGTGAGTTGGAAAGAGTTGTGGCGGAGAGGGTGGGAGTCACTTCCCCACGGCGGCCTTTCGGCCATCGCGGTTTTCGAGTCCGCCTTACGCGACGACGCCGAGGCGTGTAGACGCAGAAATTACCGGAGGCTCAAATAAGGGCCGTCCGTCACAATGCCTGATGCATTGGCCCGCCGCCTTGGTCAGGCCGTCTGCGTCCGGCTTGATCAAGTAATCGGTGGCCCCGGCCTCAAACGCCTCCCGCCGCGCCGCTTCCTCCGCCCTGTTTGAGAAAACAATGATCGGGGTGAGGGGGTCGAACTCGCGGATGCTCCGGCACAGCTCGGTTCCGGTGTCGCCCCAGAACTGCGCGTCGAGCACGTAGAGGTGAAAGGTCTGCCCGCGCGAAATGAGCAGCGCCGTGATGAGACTGGAGGCGGCGACCACCTCGCAGCCCCTGCGCGACAGCAACGCCGTCATGACTTCGCGGGTGTCCTCATGCTCGTCGATGAAGAGTATGCGCTCTCTGGTTGAATGCATTACGGTTGCCTCTGAGTATGCCTGAGAAGGATTCGGCGGGGTGTCATTCCATCGCCGGCTTCGGGGCTGGCGACGGACTCATGGGCGCTGATAGCTTTTAGCGCACGAGGAGTCGCCCCTTGAGCGGCCACTCATCTATGTTCAGCGACCGTGCGGGAGTGTAAACAAATGGGCACCCGAGCACAACGCACAAATCTCCCAATTTTCCCCGGTATAATTGTCATGGGGTAACGCGGAGAGTTTCGGTGCGGGCCGGGGGCGGCGGGTTGAGGTTAGCAGTGCGCCCCGCTGAGTTTGTCGGACAGCGTTGAGGCGGTGTCGTCAGTGGTTAGGTAGAACGAGGGGCCTTTTCGTCGTTTCTACTGGGTTACAACGATCCGAAGGAAGGCGAGAGCCTCCCGACCGTTGGGCAGTGGATAGTCTCCCCCATGCCTACCCTCTGCGCGGCGGGCCTCGCCGCCCTCATCTGGTGCCCGTGACGGCGTAATAGAAGAAGGGCGGCGGGGATTGTTCGCCCAACCCCGCCGCCCTTGACCTCCGGCTGCCTCGATTTCAGCCGCTTAATGAGTACGCGGGCCGTCGCACCCTCGGATCGACACGCGCTCGCTCCATCCGCGGTGGGTTCCTCATGAGTGAGGATGAGGTGATCAGATAAGACAGCGTTTCACACACCTCCTTCGACCCCGAGGCGATCTGACGCCCGCTTTCGTCGAACAGGCCGAAAACGCTCCCGCCGGAGTCCAAGGGCAAGACTACTGGCTTCGCCTCCATAGGACTCTCCTCTCCAAATCTTACACTCAAACGTATGGGCGGGTGACTACCGGGTCAACGTTTTGCCGTCCCGGCAGGCGCCGGTCACTCGGAATCTGCCCGGCGCCTGCGGCGCACCTTGGCGGCGATGCCCACCAGGCCCGTGCCGAGCAGGAGCATCGTCGTCGGCTCCGGGACCGGAGTGTTGACGTCAACAATGTAGAAGGTGTCGGGGCCGTTGTCCGAACCTGTAACGGCGGCCGACAACCCAATGCGGAAGCTCGGGTTGTTGAGGAAAAACGCATTGAGCGAGGCCTGGGCTCCCGCGTCCAGGAGGAACAGGTATCCGGACCCGCCGATGCCCTGCTCGACCGTGGGGTAGTCATCGCCGGCGTCGGAAGGACGCAAGGACACGCTATACACCAAAGCGCCGGTAGTATTGTTGTAGACGTTCAACGTCAGCGAGTCGAGGAAATTGCTGTTGGGGACAGGCCCCGTCTCATCGGAGTTAAAGACGAGGCCGATGCTGCCAGCGTTTTCGATGCCGCTGTTGATCAGTTGCGTGAACGAGTAGGTTTGCGACTGATTAGTCGCGTGGCCCGTCCTCACATCCGTGGCGCCGTTCCATGAGACTGAGCCGGACTCGTTCGGGGTTGCGTGCAGTGTCAGAACCGTTAGCACGGTGCCAAAGCCGGTCCCTTGGGCCGAGGTCGGCTCCGAGAAATAGATTTCGTCGGCGCGCACCGTGGCGGTGCCGAGGCCGACGAGCAATGCCGCCGTTACGCTAAAGAGTAGTTTCCTGAGGGGCATGAGAGACTCCTTTGAATTTTCCATTTTATCTTTGTCAAGGCACGTCAGAAAGGGCAGTCACCGCACTGACTGCTTGGTGGCGGAGCGGGGCAAGCGCACCGGACGCCGGTCATCCGGCATTTTGGGGAGAGACATCAGACGCCACGTCAGCACGGGCAAAGCGCATCAGCGCACGTCTTATGTGTAGACTCTTGTCCAGCATCTTACGCGAAAGGGTGGCAGCGCGCATGGGACAAAGCGACAATTTTTCGTAGTACAAATGTCCTGGGGATTTACTTAGCGTCGTAGGCGGACGCGGTGAAAGGGCCAGAAGTGGAGTCGGGCAGGCGCGGGTCTTAGAATACCGACCTCAGCGTTGACTGAGGCGCTCTGACTCGATGCCCATTCGGGAGTGGAGTTCGATGTGTAGGTGCCCGCCGCCCGAGTGGGTTAACGCCTGATCTTCAAAAGCGCGGGCGAGGTGGCCTTAAGGCCGTGAAGTGAGACGCCCGGCGGATGTCGTCCGGGGGCGATTGCGTGCAAAAAAAGGGCGCCGGTTACCTCGGCGCCCGAGACCACAGGAGGAAACTGTGTTGTCGGTTGGATGCGGGAACGCCTCCTCAGGTGCGCCGCCTCGCAAGCCCGTCCAAATGAAAAATTTTGAAAGGAAATGAAAGCTATTTTCGGCGAATTTTCTTAACCAATATAAACCTAGTCGCAGATGCGCTTGGCTTTGATGCAAAAATCCAACAGCACCCCAACATACTGAGTCGAATGGGATGCTCTGGCTCAACTATAGCGGTTTGCAGTTGGGTGTAACCGAACCATCGACGGTTTAGAGGCGGGCTATGCCAGCCGTCACAACCCTCGAATCTTGAGCCGGCGGGCATCGCCCGCCTCTAAACCGTCGCACTCTACTGCAAACCGCTATAGTTAAATATAGAAGGCGGGCAGGACCCAGAGTCCCGCCCGCCTTCCGGTTGTAAGGGAGCGTCCTGTGCTGCCACTGACGCCTGCCCCTGGGGAAGTAGTTGTTACTTCTTGATCGAGACCCACACCGTGTGAACGCTGCCGTCCTGAAGGGTGGCTCTCAGCAGCCAGGTGCCCTGGCTGAATCCGCCCTTGGTGTTCAGGTTGAAGTGCCAATCGGTGCCGGTCAGCCGGAACTGGTTTCCGGTGGTGGCCCCGTCAGTGGGCGTGGCATCAATCGGTGCGTCCGCGTCGGTAGTGTTGGTGTACTTGAGCGCCTGCAGGGTGTGGATTCCGGTGGTCACCGCGCTGCCCTGACAACCGACTTCCTTGATTGTGAACTTGACCGGAATCGTGCTGCCCAGTTTGAAAGCCCTGACGGGATCCGCGAAGCTGCCCCCGTTCCCGGTTTCGACTGAGCCGCCTATGGGCGAGTGGAACCCGATGAAGCAGTAGGCCGTCGTGACCGTCAGCGTGCCGTCGTGGTAGGTGATCGTATAGTTCGACAGCCCAGTGCCGACGGCCGCGCTCGCCACAATCGGATAATTACCGACCGTGGCGAGAGTGGCCGCGCCCGCGCTGGTCAGCGTCACGCTGTTCACCGAGTCGCCACCGACCAGGCCGACGGAAGTAAATTCCGTCCCGGCGAACGTAACCGTCTGGCCATAGACCTTCGACGGGTTGTTGGCCGTAATCGCGAGCGCCTTCGACGTGATTTGGAAGGTCTCCGAGTCGGTGCTGCCGAGATGGTTAGCGCTCGCCGCATAGGTTGCGCTGGCCGTCGCGGCGCCGACGTTGACGTTGTTCGTGTAGCTGACGGTCAAGGACTGGTTTAGCCCGCCCGCCCCGGTGGCCGACGCCGTGCAAGGCTCGATGGCCGCGCCCGTGTAGGTGACGCTCGTCGGACAGGTCACGGTCGTCGTCGTCGCCGCCTTGTCGATGGTGAAGTTCTTCGAGTCAGAGCTGCCGAGGTGGTTGGCACTCTCCGCGTAGCTGGCGCTCGCGGTGGCCGTCCCGGCGTTGGTGTTGTTCGTGTAGGACACCGTCAGCGACTGGTTGAGACCACCGGCGCCCGTCACCGCCGCCGTGCACGGCTCGAGGGCCGAACCGGTGTAGGTCGCGCTCGCCGGGCACGTGACGACGGTCGTCGAAGCGGCCTTGTCGATGGTGAAGTTCTCACTGTCGCTGCTGCCGAGGTAGTTGGCGGTCTCGGCGTAGGTGGCGCTGGCCGTGGCCGTGCCCGCGTTGACGTTGTCGGCGTAGCTGACCGTCAGCGTCTCGTTCAGTCCACCCGGCCCCGTCACCGCCGCCGAGCAAGGCTCGATGGCCGCACCCGTATAGGTAACATTCGCCGGGCAGGTGTCGGTCGTGGTCGTTGCGGCCTTGTCGATGGTGAAGTTCTTCGAGTCGGAACTGCCGAGGTAGTTGGCCGACTCGGCATACGTCGCACTGGCCGTAGCGGCGCCGGCGTTCGTGTTGTTCGTGTAGTTGACCGCGACCGGCTCGCTCAGATTCGCACCGGTCACCGTAGCGGAGCACGGCTCGAGTGCCGCCCCCGTGTAAGTGACATTCGTCGGGCAGGTCACCACAGTGGTGGTGGCCGCCTTGTCGATGGTGAAGTTCTTCGAGTCGTTGCTGCCAGTGTGGTTGGCGTCACCGGCGTAAGACGCACTGGCCGTGGCCGTCCCGGCGTCGGTGTTGTTCGAGTAACTTACTGGAAGCGCTTGATTCAAACCGCCCGCGCCCGTCACGATGGCCGTGCAGGGCTCCTGGGCCGCACCTGTGTAGGTCACGTTCGTCGGGCAGGTCACGGCGGTCGTTGACGCGGCCGGATCGATGGTGAAGCTCTCAGAGTCGCTGCTCCCCGTGTGGTTCGCGTCTCCCCCGTAGGATGCGCTCGCATTTGCGGTGCCCGCGTTGACGTTATCTGAATAACTCACCGAAAGCGACTGGTTTAGGCCCCCCGCCCCAGTGACCGTGGCGGTACACGGCTCAAGCGCCGCCCCCGTGTAGGTGACGCTCGTCGGGCAGGTCACCGTCGTGATGGAAGGCGCCTGATCGATATTGAAGTTCTTGCTGTCACTGCTGCCGGTGTGGTTGGCATCGCCGGCGAATGAAGCGCTCGCCGTCGCCGTGCCCGCGTCCGTGTTGTTCGTGTAGTTGAGCGTCAACGACTGATTGAGGCCGCCCGCGCCCGTGACCGTGGCCGTGCAGGGCGTCTGCGCCGCGCCCGTGTAGGTGACGTTAGTCGGGCACGTCACAACGGTCGTAGACGAAGCTTGGTCGATAGTGAAATTCTTCGAGTCGCTGCTTGCCGTGTGGTTGGCGTCGCCGGCATAAGACGCGCTGGCCGAAGCCGTCCCGGCGTCGATGTTGTTCGAGTAGCTCACCGTCAACGACTGATTCAGCCCGCCAGCGCCTGTGACTACCGCCGAGCAGGGTTCGATGGCCGCGCCCGTGTAAGTGACGTTGGTCGGGCACGTGACGACGGTCGTCGAAGCGGCCGGATCAATCGTGAAGTTCTCACTATCACTGCTGCCGGTGTGGTTCGCATCACCGGCGTAGGTCGCACTCGCGTTCGCGGTGCCCGCGTTCGTGTTGTTCGAGTAGCTTACCATCAGCGACTGGTTGAGACCGCCCGCGCCCGTGACCACCGCCGAGCAGGGCGTCTGCGCCGTGCCGTCGTAAGTGACGTTGGTCGGGCAGGTGACGACGGTCGTGGACGAAGCCTTGTCAATGGTGAAGTTCTCCGAGTCGCTGCTCCCCGTATGATTCGCGTCGCCGGCGTATGAAGCACTCGCATTAGCGGCGCCCGCGTCGGTGTTGTTCGTGTAGCTCACGGAAAGCGACTGGTTTAGGCTCCCAGCACCGGCGACTGTCGCCGTACACGGCTCAAGCGCCGCCCCCGTGTAGGTGACGTTGGTCGGGCAGGTCACCGTCGTGATGGAAGGCGCCTGATCGATGGTGAAGTTCTCACTGTCGCTGCTGCCGGTGTGGTTCGTATCACCGGCGTACGTGGCACTCGCTCCGGCCGTGCCGGCGTCGGTGTTGTTCGCGTAACTGA
>DASVES010000084.1:0-8554 GCA_036380435.1 Pyrinomonadaceae bacterium
GCTCCGTCCGCACCTTCGGTCGCACGTGTCTCCATTTTCTTCCCTCGCTTGTGTGATAGGTGGCGTGTGCCCCGCTCACGCCTTCGCGAGCGGACTCGCCGCACGCTCGACGCGGTAGTCGCCGAGCGCGTACTGTGTGACGCTGCGCTCCTCGCCCGCATGGCAGGTGATGACGTTGCGGAAGCTCGAATCGCCCCACGTGATGAGCGCCTCGTGCAGCGCGGCCCCATCGGCGGTCTCGAACCTCACGCGCCGCGTCCGCTCGCCCTCGCGCGTCATCCCGCGCAGACGCAGGTCGTTCACGCCCGCCAGCCCCGACTCCCGCCGGACGAAGAACTCCGCGGCCTGAACCGCGTTGGCGTAGCAGGCCCGCCCGCGGTAGTTCTCCAAAACCACGCGCCCCCCCTCGTACTCGCCCAAAATTCTCCGGCCCGCTTCCTCCGTCACACGCGCGTAGAACAGGCCGTGCGGGAAGCAGACGAGGTTGGCGGCGAAACGGTCGCCGCCGACGTGCGACGACTGCCACACGCTCGCGCCCGCGTGCCGGCGCAGAGATTTGAAGAGCGGATAGCCGAACTTCGCGCAGCACTTGTCGCGCCGCCCGTGCGTGCAAACCAGAAAGAGCGGCCCCGTGGACAGGTCTGCGCCGGGCACCGCCGCGGCGGCGACGACCGTTGCGGCGTCGAAGCGCAGCAATTGCTCATACTGCGTCAGCTCGAAGCGAGCGACCCACGGCGACCCCTCGGTCGTGCGGACGACAAAAAAACTGAAGGAGCTTTTGCGCGAGCGCGACTGCTGCTTGATGAGAAGCACGCGCGAGCGCGGGATGATTTTCAGAAGCCCCGACAGGTGCGTCTTGACCACACGGGGCAGCGCGCTCATCTCCAGCGCCTTCGTCCCCCACGCGAGCGGGTACTCGACGAGCATCCACACCTCGCCCCCCGAGGCCGTGCCGAACGTCTCCTCGCCGGCCGCCAGCGACAGCTCGGAGCAGTAGTAAAAGTGTCCGCCCATTCCCGTCTGAATCATGCTTCGACCACCGCCGCCAGCCCGTGCTCGACAAGCTCGCCGACGAGCGCGCGCACCCTTTGTTCTTCAACCCTTCCGACCGCGCCCTCGCACAACTCCGCGAGCGCGCACACGCGTCTTTCGGCGAGCGGGCCGAGCACCGCCAGCGCGCTTTCAGCGAAACGCCAGCGCCGCTTCAAACAGCGAAACTCGACGACCCCGCCTTCGACCTTGAACTCCACGGGGCGCGGCGGCGTCCAGCGCACGACCACGCCCGGCCCCGCCGGCAGCAGCTTGCGCGTCGCCGCCCACGGCAAACTGAGACGCGGACGCGGCAAGGCTGTCGCGTCCAGCTCCGCGAGGTAGATCGCCGCCGCGTCGTCGGCCCACTCTTCGAGAAGCGCCGCCTTCAGGGCTTCGGCGTGCGCCCGTTTCTCATCTGCCGAGGCCAGACGCGGCAGGTCGCGCCTGAACACTTCGTGCTGGCTCAGACGCTCGGCGAGCCAGCGCGCGAGGTCAACGCCTGTGCGTTTATGCACGCCCACGGTGAGGTGGAGCGTCGGCTCGTCTAACGGAAGCGCGACGTGCCACCAGCCGCGCGGGATGTAGAGCAGATCGCCGTCTTCGAGCGTCTCCTCCCACACGGGTTCTCCAGCCGGCTCCGGCGTCACGTCGCGCTCGCCGGCGACGGGACACACCCGCGTCTCGCCGTGGAGTCGCCAACGCTTGCGGCCCGACACTTGAAGGATGAAAACGTCGTGGTCGTCCCAGTGAAGATCGAAGCCGCGCGAGGTGCGCCAGCCGGCGTACACGTTGATCTGCACGCGCTCGTGAAAACGTAGCTCAAGGGTCTCGGCCAGCTCTTCGAGCGGCGCGTGGAGTTCGTCGGCGGCGTCGAGGACTAAGGTCGCGCCGTCGCGCAGGGCCGTGGTGAAGCCTGCGGGGAGGAGACGCGGCACCGCCGCGGGGCGGCCCGACGCGCCTCCGGCGTGGCGCAGATAAGTGTTCGTGGGGACGCGCGCGCCGTCTTTCATCAGACGCAGGCGCGGGTAGTCGAGCCGGTGCCGGCGCAGGATGTCGTTCAGGGCAGGCCACGGCAGCAGCGGGGCGAACTTCCCCGCCCCGCCCCTGACGTGTTTGAACGTCCGACCCCACGCGGAGTCGAGGAACTCCGCTGTCGATGCCGGCTCCAGAAGTTTTTCGAGGCTGTCGAAACTCACGCCTCTGCTGTGGAAGCTCACGCCTCTGCTATCGAAGCTCACGCCTCTAGCGGCCACGCACGCCGACACCGTCTACTTGGCGTCGGTGGCGTCGGCGTCCTTCGTGGTCGTGCCGTCCATGTTGTCGCCGATGATGTC
Source organism: Pyrinomonadaceae bacterium (assembly GCA_036380435.1). Lineage (GTDB taxonomy): Bacteria > Acidobacteriota > Blastocatellia > Pyrinomonadales > Pyrinomonadaceae > DASQDT01. The sequence continues at coordinate 2,367 of DASVES010000084.1, forward strand.
CATGGCGTCGGCGCTCTCGTCGGAGTTGTCGGTGTCGGCGCCGCCGTCGGCGAGGTCGCCCTTCTCCTCGGGGCCGTTGTCGTCGCCGGCGTCAGCATCACCGGCGTCGGTGTCGCCCGCGTCGGTGTCCTCGCCCATCGCCCGCAGGGGCGAGCCGCCGCCCTCGATTGGCTCGCTCGAAAGGAAAAGCCCCGACTCCTGTGACTCCTGCTCCTCGCCCCGGCCGGGGTTGATCTGGTCTGCCATCTTCTGCTGCCTCCTGATTGTGTTGTTGGAAAAGTGGCCTAAGCTTATTACGAGCGGGATGAAACGACAAGTGGCACTCCCCGCTGCATTCGTGTGACAACGACGCCGCGCGCGGTTAGAATCCGACGCGAGCCTAATTCAAATCTAACCGGAGCATCATTGCCAGCAATGTCGGCGACGAAAGTTCGCAGGAGACTGCCCGTCGGGGCCGAGGTCGCGCCCGACGAGGGCGGCGTCCACTTCCGCGTGTGGGCGCCGCGACGCACGAAGGTCGAGGTCGTCGTCGAATCGGGCGACGGCGTCGAGGGGGTGGAGCGCGGCGTCGTCGTGGCGGCCATCGAGTTGCAGCCCGAAGGCGGCGGCTATTTTTCCGCACCCGCGGGCGAGGCCCGAGACGGCTCGCTCTACCGCTTCCGGCTCGACGGCGACGACTCTTACCTCTACCCCGACCCCGCCTCGCGCTTCCAGCCGCGCGGGCCGCATGGCCCCTCGCGCGTCGTCGATCCCGCACAGTTCAAATGGACTGATGACGCTTGGCAAGGCCACGAACTCCGCGCTCAGGTCATCTACGAGCTGCACGTCGGCACCTTTACGCGCGAGGGCACGTGGGCCGCGGCCGCGCGCGAACTCGCGGAGCTGGCCGCGCTCGGCGTCACGCTCATCGAGGTGATGCCGGTCGCCGACTTTCCCGGTCGCTTCGGCTGGGGCTATGACGGCGTCAACCTGTTCGCCCCCACGCGTCTCTACGGCGAGCCGGACGACATGCGCCGCTTCGTCGATGAAGCGCACCGCACGGGCCTCGCCGTCATCCTCGACGTGGTCTACAACCACCTCGGCCCTGACGGCAACTACCTCCGGCAATTCTCCGAAGACTACTTCACCGACCGTTACGTGACCGACTGGGGCGAGGCCATCAACTTCGACGGCCCCGGCTCCGAAGGCGTCCGCGAACTCTTCGTCGCCAACGCCGGCTACTGGATCGACGAGTTCCATCTCGACGGCCTGCGCCTCGACGCGACGCAGAACATCTACGACGCTTCGGGCGAGCACGTCCTCGCGGCCGTCACGCGGCGCGTGCGCGAGGCGGCGGGCGAGCGCGCGTCGATTGTCGTCGCCGAGAATGAGCCGCAGCACACGCGCCTCGTGCGCGCGCCCGAGCGCGGCGGCTACGGCATGGACGGCCTCTGGAACGACGACTTTCATCACAGCGCGATGGTCGCGCTCGCGGGCCGCGCCGAGGCTTATTACGCGGACTACCGCGGCACGCCGCAGGAGTTCATTTCGGCCTTGAAGTACGGCTACTTGTTCCAGGGCCAATATTACAAGTGGCAGCGGCAGCGGCGGGGAACGCCCGCTTTCGGCCTTCCGCCCGCCGTCTTCATCAACTTCATACAGAACCACGATCAGGTCTCGAACTCGGCGCGTGGCGAGCGCGCTCATCGGCTCTCCAGTCCCGGCCGTTACCGCGCGATGACGGCGCTGCTGCTCCTCGCCCCCTCGACGCCGATGCTCTTTCAGGGACAGGAGTTTGCCTCCTCCGCACCCTTCTATTTCTTCGCCGACCACAACGAGGAGCTGGCCCGCCTCGTTCGCAAGGGCCGTGTCGAGTTCCTCGCACAGTTCCGCAGCCTCGCGACGAAAGAGACGCGCGCGCACCTTCCACCGCCCGAAGACCTCGCGATCTTCGAGCGTTGCAAGCTCGACTTCTCCGAGCGCGTGCGCCACGCGCACGTCTACGAGATGCACCGCGACCTGCTGCGCCTGCGGCGCGAGGACGCCGTCTTCTCCGCGCAACTCCAGCGCGGCATCGACGGCGCGGTGCTCGGCGCGGAGGCGTTCGTCCTGCGCTTCTTCGACCCGCACGGCGACGATGGCGGCGGCGATGACCGCCTGCTCCTCGTCAACCTCGGCCCCGACCTCAACCTCAATCCCGCGCCCGAGCCGTTGCTCGCCCCTCCCGAGAACACCGTCTGGAGGACGCTCTGGTCGAGCGAGGAGCCGCGCTACGGCGGTGGGGGCACGCCGCCTCTGGAGACGCGCTACAACTGGATTCTGCCCGGCCACTCGGCCGTCGCCATGCGCCCGGCCCCGGCCGGCGAGACCTACGACCCGGCGCGCGGCGGCGACCTGATGAGCGAAGAGGAAGAGACGCGCACCGAGGCGATGAAGGGATGGGATAAATAATCGAGAAAGGGTGAGACGAATGATCGAGCCGGTACGCAGAATCGTCTTCACGGAGGATGAGACGCACGACGACGAGCGCCTGCTCTCGCGCGAGTGGCTGGTGACGAACGGCCTCGGCGGCTTCGCCTCCGGCTCCATCTCGGGCGTGCCCACGCGGCGTTACCACGGCCTCCTCATCGCGGCCCTGAGCGCGCCCCTCGGCCGCATCGTCATGCTCAATCACCTCTCCGAGCATGTCCGCTTCAGTGACGGCCGGCGCGTCCTCTTCGGCGGGCAGGAGCGTTCGGGCGGCAAGCTCCAACTGCCCGGCATCCACTATCTCAAGGAGTTCCGACTCGAAGCCGGCCTGCCCTTCTGGCGCTTCGAGGTGGACGGCTACCGCATCGAGAAGCGGGTGCTGCTGCCGCACATGCAGAACACGGTTCACGTCTCTTACAAACTTCTCGCGGGCGACGGCCCCGTGCGTCTCAAGCTTCGCCCGGCAGTGCAGTTCCGCCCGCTCGAAGCGCCGGTCGGCCAGCCGCACACGAAGTCGTACCACTTCTCGGCGGACGACCACCTGATGGAACTCTCCGGCGGCAGCGACGAATACCCGCCGCTCCGTCTGCGACTCTACGGCGAGCGCGCCACGCTCACGCTCCACAGCAAGAAGCTCTCGAACGTCTTCTATCGCGTCGAGCAGCGTCGCGGCTACGACCACACGGCCGAGCTTTACAGCCCCGGCTACTTTGGCGTCAGTCTCGACGTGGGGCAGGAGGCGACGCTCGTCGCCTCGACCGAGTCGTGGCAGACCGTCAACGCGCTCGCACCCGAGGAGGCGCTGCCCGCCGAGTTCGAGCGCCGCCGGCGTCTCGTCGCCGCCGCCCCGACGCCCGCGCGCGAAGGCTTCGCCGCTGAGTTAGTTCTCGCCGCCGACCAGTTCGTCATCACGCCGGCCGGCCGGCGCGAGGACGCCGCCCGCGCCCGCGCCTCCGGCGAGGAGGCCCGCTCCGTCATCGCCGGCTATCACTGGTTCACCGACTGGGGCCGCGACACGATGATCAGCTTCGAGGGCTTGACGCTGACGACCGGGCGCCACCGCGAGGCCGAGTGGATTCTCCACACCTTCGCCCACTACGTCCGCGACGGTCTCATCCCCAACATGTTCCCCGACGGCAGCAACGAGGGCCTCTATCACACCGCCGACGCCACGCTCTGGTACTTCCACGCCGTTGACCGCTACCTCCAAACTACCGGCGACCGCGTCACACTCGACATCCTCCTGCCCAAACTCCTCGACATCGTCGCGCACCACTTGAAGGGCACGCGCTTCCGTATAGGCGTCGATGCCGCGGACGGACTGCTCCGTCAGGGCGAGGAGGGCTATCAGCTCACGTGGATGGACGCGAAGTGCGACGGCTGGGTGGTCACGCCGCGACGCGGCAAGGCCGTCGAAATCAACGCGCTCTGGTACAACGCGCTGCGTCTCACGGAAGGGTGGGTGCGCGAGACACAGGGCGAGGCGGCGGCGCGTCCCTTCCGGGAGCACGCCGAGCGCGCCTACGAATCTTTCAACCGGCGCTTCTGGTACGAAGAGGGCGCTCACCTCTACGACGTGGTGGATACCGAAGGCGGCACGGACGACCCCGCCTGCCGCCCCAACCAACTCTTCGCCCTCTCGCTCCGCCACCCCGTCCTCGACCCCGCGCGCTGGGAGTCAGTGCTCACGGTCGTCCGCGACAAACTGCTCACGCCCGTGGGCCTTCGTTCGCTCTCGCCCGACCACCCCGAATATCATTCCAAGTATGACGGCGACCTGCGCGCGCGCGACGCCGCATATCATCAGGGCACCGTTTGGGGCTGGCTCATCGGCCCCTACGTGGACGCGTGGCTCCGCGTGCGCCCCAACGACCGCGCCGGCGCGCGCGCCCTGCTCGAAGGCTTCCGCGCGCATATGGACGAAGCCTGCATCGGCTCCATCAGCGAAGTCTTCGACGCCGAGCCGCCCTACACCGCCCGCGGCTGCGTCGCGCAGGCGTGGAGCGTGGCCGAAGTTTTAAGGTGCTGGGTGATGACATCGGAGAAGTGATGAGTGATGAGTGATAAGTGATAAGAAAGAACGGAGGCTATTAGCTGTTGGCTGTCAGCTAATCGCTAAGAGCTAACAGCCAACAGCTTCTTATCACTCATCACTTATCACTCATCACCTGTTTTATATGAGATTCAAAAGATCAAGCGGTGTCCTCCTCCACCCCACTTCCCTGCCCGGCCGCTTCGGCGTCGGCGACCTCGGCGCGGCGGCCTTGAAGTTCGTCGATTGGCTCGCCGACGCGGGGCAGACCTTCTGGCAGATCATGCCGCTCGGCCCCACCGGCTACGGCGACTCGCCCTACTCTTCCCTTTCCGCCTTCGCCGGCAACACCCTGCTCATCCGTCCCGAACACCTCGTCGAGCGCGGCCTGCTAGGCGCTGATGACTTGAGGGACGCGCCCGCCTCCTCGGCCGCGCGCGTGGACTACGGCCGAGTCATCGACCACAAGCGCACGCTGCTGGAGAAGGCTTACAAAAAATTCAAATCAGGCTCGGACGCGGGAGCGCGCGGCGACTACGACGGCTTCCTCCAGTACGCCGCCTCGTGGCTCGACGACTACGCGCTCTTCGCCGCGCTCAGAGACAAACACGGCGGCGAGTCGTGGCACACGTGGGAGGCGGGCGTGGCGCGGCGAGAGGAGGGCGCGCTCGCGCGCGCTCGTGAGGAGTTGCGCGAGCAGGTCGAGGCCCACAAGTTTTTCCAGTATCTCTTCTTCGAGCAGTGGCTGCGTCTGAAGGCGCACGCACGCGAGCGCGGCGTGTGGGTCGTCGGCGACATGCCCATCTTCGTCGCGCACAACTCGGCGGACGTGTGGGCGCGGCCACACCTCTTCAAGCTCGAAGAAGACGGCCGGCCGTCGGCGGTCGCCGGTGTCCCGCCCGATGCCTTCAGCAAGACCGGGCAGCTCTGGGGCAACCCTGTCTACGACTGGGAGCGGATGAGTTCGGAGGGATTCGTCTGGTGGACGGAGCGCGTGCGCGAGACCCTGAAGCTCGTGGACGTTTTGCGTCTCGATCACTTCCGCGGCTTCGCCGCCTACTGGGAGGTGCCCGCCGGACACGAGACGGCCGAGCGCGGCCGTTGGGTGGACGCACCGGGCCGCGAGCTTTTCCGTGCGCTCAAAGATGCCAACGGCGGCAATGATCTCCCCATCATCGCCGAAGACCTCGGCACCATCACGCCGGACGTGCATGCCCTGCGCGACGAGTTCGACTTCCCCGGCATGCGCGTCCTCCAGTTCGCCTTCGGCGGCGACCCGCGCGACACGCACCTGCCGCACAACTACACGCACAACACCGTCGTCTACACCGGCACGCACGACAACGACACGACGCTGGGCTGGCTGCGCGCCCGCTCTGAGGACGCCGCGGACGGCGACGAAGGCTTGCGGCGCGAGCGCGCCAACTGCCTCAAGTACCTCGCGACGGACGGCGCCGAGATCAACTGGGACTTCATCCGCGCCGCCCACGCCTCCGTCGCCGACATCAGCATCGTGCCCCTACAGGACGTGCTCGGCCTCGACTCCGACGCCCGCATGAACATCCCCGCCAGCACCGAAGGCAACTGGGCCTGGCGCTTCCGCGAAGGCGCTCTCACCGACGCCTTGCGCGACCGACTCCGGGAGATGACTGAGACCTACGGACGCCTGCCTTCACAGTAGTCATCGCTAACCCTCTTCACTTTGTGA
>DASVES010000085.1:0-4272 GCA_036380435.1 Pyrinomonadaceae bacterium
ATTGTTTCTGTTGACCGTTGGCGACTGAAGCCGGGCGTCTCTCTGCCTACTTCTTTCTGGCCTCGGGAGTTTGGAGCGGAGTCGATGAACAACCCACTGCGTGAAATCATGCGGCTCGGCCAGTCCGTCTGGTACGACAACATCCGGCGCGCGATGCTCGACGGTGGCGACCTGCTCCGTAAGATCGAGGAGGACGACCTGCGCGGCGTCACTTCCAACCCCACGATCTTCGAGAAGGCCATCACCGGCTCCGCCGACTACGACGAGCAACTGGGCGCGCTCACACGCGCCGGCAGGAGCGCCGAGGAGATTTATGAGGAACTCGTCGCCGAAGACATCGGCCGCGCCGCCGACATCTTCCGCGCCGTCTACGAACACACCGACGCCCTCGACGGCTACATCAGCCTCGAAGTAAATCCCCGGCTCGCCTACGACACGGACGCCACGATCAAGGAGGCCGAGCGCCTTTTCAAGCGTCTGGGCCGGAAGAACGTGATGATCAAAATCCCCGCCGCGCAGGAGGGGATACCCGCCATCGAGGAGTCGATTCGCAGGGGCATCAACATCAACGTCACGATGATCTTCTCCATCGAGAATTACGAGCAGGTGGCCGAGGCGTTTATCCGCGGGCTGGAGCGGCGACTCGACGAGGGCGAACCCGTAGATCACATCGCCTCGGTCGCCAGCTTCTTCGTCTCGCGTGTGGACACCTCCGTGGACGCCGAGCTTGAGCGCATGGCGCGCGATGCCGGCGACGCTGATAAGCGTGCGATGTACGAGAGTTTGCTCGGTCGTGCGGGAGTGGCAAACGCGAAGCTCGCCTACCAGAAGTTTAGGGAGATTTTCCACGGCGAACGCTTCGCCGCGTTGCGCGCGGAAGGCGCGCAGGTGCAACGGCCGCTGTGGGCCTCGACCGGCACGAAGAATCCGAAGTATTCAGACGTGCTCTACGTCGATAACCTCATCGGGCCGGAGACGGTCAACACTCTCCCGCCGGCCACCTACACCGCCGTCCGCGATCACGGCCGCGCCGCACTCACGCTCGAAGACGGCGTCGAAGAAAGCCGCGCACTCTTCGATAGGCTGCGCGAAGTCGGCATCGACCTTGACGCCGTGACGAAGAAATTACAGGAGGACGGGCTGGCGGCCTTCGTCAACTCTTTCGATGCGCTCCTCGAATCAATCAAAGCCAAGCGCGACGCGCAGCTTTCGGGCGCAGGCGAGCGCCTGACAGCCTCGCTCGGCAAACACACCGAGGCGGTAAACGCCGCGCTCAATGAATCCGAAGCCGGCGACACAGTGCGGCGCATCTGGCGCAAGGACGCGGCGCTCTGGAAGGAGGAGGCCGAGCATCAGAAAAACATCCGCAACTCGCTCGGATGGCTGACGGTCGTCGGCGAGATGAAAGGCGTCGCGGGTGAGTTGAAGGCGTTCGCCGACCACATCCGCGGCGAGGGCTTCCGCCACGTCATCGTCTGCGGGATGGGCGGGTCGTCGCTCTGCCCCGAGGTTCTGCGACGGACTTTCGGGCGGCAGGAGGGCTACCCGGAACTGCTCGTGCTCGACTCGACCGACCCGGACGCCGTCGCCGCGCTCGGCAAGCAGATAGATGTTGAGCGCACTCTCTTCGTCATCGCGTCGAAGTCGGGCACGACGACCGAGCCACTCGCGTTCTACAAGTACTGGTACGCCGAGGTCGGGAAATTGAAAGACAAGCCCGGCGAGAACTTCGTCGCCATCACCGACCCCGGCACGAAGATGGAGCAGGACGCCACGCGCGACGGCTTCCGACGCATCTTCCTCAACCCCTCCGACATCGGCGGGCGCTACTCCGCGCTCTCTTATTTCGGCATGCTGCCGGCGGCGCTGATGGGCATAGACGCGGGCAAGCTCCTCGACCGCGCCGAGCGTGTGGTGCATGCGTGCGCGTCGGCCGTGGCCCCGGCCGAGAACCCCGGCGCGCGTCTGGGCGCGATCATCGCCGAGTGCGCGAAGGCGGGGCGCGACAAGCTGACGATTGTCGCCGACCGGCGTGTCGAATCGTTCGGCCTCTGGGTGGAGCAGTTGATTGCGGAGAGCACCGGCAAGGAGGGGCGCGGGGTCGTGCCCGTGGCGGGCGAGCCGCTGGGTAGCCCGCTCGTATACGGCGACGACCGCGTGTTCGTCTCCATCGCCGTGGGCGGCGTCGAGAGCGAGATCGAGTCGAAACTCAATGCGCTCGAAGCGGCGGGACATCCCGTAATCCACCGCGTGCTGACAGACCCTTACGACCTCGGCGAAGAATTCTTCCTGTGGGAATTCGCGACCGCCTTCGCCGGCCAACGACTCGGCATCAACCCCTTCGACCAGCCGAATGTGCAGGAGTCGAAAGATGCGACGAGGGAAATCCTCGAAGCCTACGCGCGCGACGGCCGCCTTCGCGAACAGGATGCGCTCGTCGCGGACGGCGCGCTGACAGTCTACGCGGACGAGAAGACGCGGGCGGCGCTTCCTTCCGACTCCGTTGCCGAAGTTCTCCGCGCACACCTCGCGCGCGCGGGCGCGGGCGACTACGTCGCGCTGCTTAATTATTTCGAGGAGACGCCGGAGAGCGAGAAGATTATTGAAGCAATGCGCGTGCGTCTGCGCGACGCGACGCGCTGCGCGACGACCGCCGGCTATGGGCCGCGCTTCCTGCATTCGACGGGGCAGCTCCACAAGGGTGGACCGGACAAAGGAGTCTTCCTGCAACTGACCGCGGCCGACGCGGTTGACCTCCCCGTCCCCGGCGAGCGTTACACGTTCGGCGTGCTGAAGCAGGCGCAGGCGCTCGGCGACTTCCGCTCGCTCTCGTCACATGGCCGGCGCGCAATCCGCATCGATCTCGGCGCAGACGCCCTCGCCGGTCTCCGTCGCCTCGAAGAACTCATCACCGCAGCGCTCCCGCGCTCCGGCGCGTCAAGCGCATCAGGCGATTAAAGTGCCTGCGGCGAATGAAGCACACGTAGACGAGAACCCCCTGCGCACCGGGCTGCGGCTGGAGCGGACGGCCGAGCCGTGTGTCGTCGTCATCTTCGGCGCGTCGGGCGATCTGGCGAAGCGGAAACTCATCCCCGCGCTCTACCGGCTCGTGCAGCAGAGGCTCCTGCCGGCGGAGTTCGCCGTCGTGGGACTCGGACGCACCGAGATGTCGGAGGACGAGTTTCGCGCACGGATGAAGGAAGCCGTCGCCGAATTCTCGGAGTCGAAGACGGTGGACGAAGACCTCTGGGCCTCGTTCGCGCGCGGGCTGCGATACCTCACCTCGGACGTGGCGAACCCGGCGGACTACACAAAGCTCTCGGAGATACTCGCGCAAGTGGATCGCGAGCGCGGCACGCAGGGCAATCGACTCTTCTACCTGTCGCTCCCGCCCGACTTCTACTCCGAGACGGTCAAACGACTCGGCGCGGCCGGGCTGACGAAGTCGGAGCACGGCTGGGTGCGCGTCATCGTCGAGAAACCTTTCGGGACGAGCCTTGAGAGCGCGCGACAGTTGAACGCGGAAATCCTTCGGCATCTCGACGAGTCGCAAATCTTTCGCATCGACCACTACCTCGGTAAGGAGACCGTCCAGAACCTCTTCGTCTTCCGCTTCGCCAACGCTATCTTCGAGCCGCTGTGGAATCGGCAGTACATCGACCACGTGCAGTTGACGAACGCCGAGACGGTCGGCGTCGAGGGGCGCGGCGGCTACTACGAACGCGCGGGGGTGGTGCGCGACATGATCCAGAATCACGTCTTTCAAGTGCTCTCGCTCGTGGCGATGGAGCCGCCCGCGTCGCTCCAGCCCGACGCCATCCGCGACGAGAAGGTGAAGGCCATGCGCGCGGCCCGCGTGTTCACGCCCGAGCGCGTGCGCGAGGAGTGTGCGCGCGGTCAGTACGGCGCAGGGGCCGTCTCGGGCAAACCTGTCGCCGGCTATCGAGAGGAGCCGGGAGTCGCGCCCGACTCCCAGACCGAGACCTACGCGATGGTAACGATGTACTTCGACAACTGGCGCTGGGCGGACGTGCCCTTTTACGTCCGCTCGGGCAAGCGTCTGCCGAAGCGCGTTACGGAGATCGCCATCCAGTTCAAGGCCGTCCCGCACCAACTCTTCGGCCCGGCGACGGGGCGGGCGACGCCGAACCAGCTTATCGTCCGCGTCCAACCCGACGAAGGCATCACCATGCGCTTCGCGGCAAAGGTGCCGGGTCAGGCCACGCGCGTGCGCGACGTGAACATGGACTTCCGCTACGGCGCGTCCTTCGG
>DASVES010000086.1:0-14794 GCA_036380435.1 Pyrinomonadaceae bacterium
TATCTGACCGAGGACACGTCCCTCATCCGCCGCCAGCTCGAAGCGGGCGAAAACCTCGAATACGACCCCGAGCGCCCCCTGATGAACAACATCTCGACCGACGAGATCACGCCCGGCTGGGTCTGCTTCTACTACGACGAAACGCTCGGCGAGTATGTCTACGTCGGCATGCGCGAGGGGGCGGTGAAGAAGGACGAGGTCAAAGGGGGCGGCTTCTCCGTCGTCGTCTCCGGTCTCTCGAAGGGCTGCGGCTCCTCGCGCGAGACCGCGCCCTTCGCCGAGCGCGCGGCCGGCGTGGAACTCGTCATCGCCAAAACCATCGAGAAGATTTACGGACAGAACTGCCAGAACATCGGCCTGCTGACCTCCACCGATTTCGGGCTGATCGAACGCATCCGAAGCGGCGAAGAGATTCCGCTCTCGGAGTTCACACGCGGCCTCGACCCCGTCTCGCAAGCAATCGTCGAATACGGCGGTCTCTTCAACTACAACAAGGCTCGCCTCGCCGGCGCGGTCACGCCGCCCGCCGTCGAGACCAAAGCGCGGCCAATGAACATCGTCGAGAAGATCATCGCGCGCCACGCGTTTGTGCGCGCGGGGGAAATCGGCGTCGAAGCAGTCAAGCCCGGAGACGCGCTCTTCGCTGTCGCGGACGTGCGCTTCTCACACGAGTACGTCACGCCGATGGCCGAAAGTCTCTTCAAGGGCGCGCTGGGCAAAACGGCGCGCGTCACCGAGCCGGAATCGGTCTACGCCTTCCGCGACCACCTCACCTTCCTCGGCCGCGTGATGTCGGCCGACAAACGCAAGATGGGGCTGCTCGAACGTGCCGAGGGGCTGGCCGTGACGCAGGAGAGTTTTACCGACGAGCAGGGCATACGCCTCTACGGCGGCACAGAGGAGCGCGGCTCCGAAGCCATCTGCCACAACGCCGTCGTTGAAGACATCGCGTTGCCGGGTCAGCTCGTCATCGGGACGGACTCGCACACCTGCATGGCCGGCGTGCTCGGCTGCTTCGCCTTCGGCGTCGGCTCCACCGACATGGCCAACGCCTGGTACACGAAAGACATTCGCGTCAAAGTACCGGAGACCGTCCGCTTCCGTCTCAATGGCCGCAAGCGCGCCGACGTGTCGGCCAAAGACGTGATGCTCGTCATCCTTGCGACCGCCTACATGAAGGAAGGTAAAGGCATCGGACAAGTCTTGGAGTTCGCTGGCGAAGGCATCGCCGACTGGTCGATTGACGAGCGCGCCACGCTCACCAACATGGCCGTGGAGGCCGGCGGCTTTACCGGCATCATCGAACCGGACGAGCGCGTCACCGAATACCTCGTCTCGATGCGCGGCCGCGAAGCCGACGAGATTCGAGAAGGCTTTCTCCGCAGCGACCCCGACGCCGAGTACGCCGCCAGCTTCGACATCGACCTCTCCGAGATTCGCCCGATGGTGGCCCTGCCCGGCGACCCGCGCAACGGCCGCCCCATCACCGAGCTTCCCGAACAGGTCAAAATCGACGCCGCTTACGGCGGCTCCTGCACCGGCGGCAAGAAGTCAGACATGGACATGTACGCCGAGGTGCTCCGAAGCGCGCTCGAACAGGGCCGACGCGTCGCGCCCGGCGTCCATCTCTACATCCAGTTCGGCTCGCAGAAGATCAAGGAGTACGCGCGCTCTCGCGGCTACATCGAACTCTTCGAGCGCGCCGGCGCGGAGCTGATCGACCCCAGTTGCGGCGCGTGCATCAACGCCGGCCCCGGAGCCTCGCCCTCGGCCGAGACGGTGACGGTGAGCGCGCAGAACCGCAACTTCCCCGGCCGCAGCGGCCCCGGCAAGCTCTACCTCGCCAGTCCTTACGTCGTCGCCGCGTCGGCCGTCGCCGGTCACATCGTCGAGCCGGCCGAGTTTTTGGGCGCGCCCGAGGAGGAGTTGGTCGGCGCATGAGGGGCATCATCGGAACGGGACGCGTCGGCCAGACGCATTCGGAGAAGTACGCGCGCGAAGAGTTCGAGCGGCGCTTCCTGTTGCGCGCTCTGCCCGAGGGCTTGACGAAGGCCGACCCGCACACGCAGATCATCGACAACTACATCACGAGCACGCGCCTGCGCCTGCGCAAGGTGCGCGTTCCCGCGACGAACGAGTGGACGCTCAAGCTCACGCAGAAGTTCGCTCCCGACCCCGCGGACTTCTCGCGCACGTTGATTACGAACATCTACCTCACGGAGTATGAGTATGAAGTGCTCTCCGTCTTCGAGGCCAACGAGCTACGCAAGAACCGCTACCCTTACGAGTACGACGGACGCAGGTACACGGTGGATGTTTTCCTCGGCCAGCTCCTCGGACTCATCCTCGCGGAGACGGAGTTCACGAACGAAGCGGAGATGCGCGCCTTAGAAGCGCCGTCGTTCGCCGCCCGCGAGGTGACGAGCGACGAGATGTTCACCGGCGCGCGTCTCGTCGAGCTGACCGCAGAGGAAATCCGCGCACACTTGCGGCAGCGCGGCGAGGGCGACGAGCCGCCAAGTTGACTGTAGGGGCCGCGGACAAGTCCGCTGCCCGCGCCGTGGGAAACAATTAACATGGATTGACAGGATGAGCAGGATGAGATGATTTGAAATCTCAAATCTCAAATCTTGAATCTGAAATCTCAACTCAGCACTTTCTTCATCTTGCTCATCCTGCCTATCCATGTTAATTGCTCTGTAATTGTCGGGCAGCGGACTTGTCCGCGGCCCCTACATGATGATTAATTTCCATAGAAAACTTTTTCTGCTCGCATGCGTGCTGCTAATCGTCGCGTGCGGCGACGCGCGCACGTTCGAGGCCGCGCCGCAGCAGACCGCGAGTCAGACGGCCTCACCCGCACCGACCGCGACGCCACGGCCGCAGCCCGCAGCGGCGCAAACCTTCCGCGGCCAGATCGGCGACAAACTGCGCGTGCGGATGCGCCTCCGGCGCGACGGCGACTCGCTCTCCGGCTCTTACTTTTACGAGGGCCGCAAAGGTGAACTCTCCCTCAAAGGCTCCGTGGACGGCCGAGGCAACTTCACGTTGCGCGAGCAGACGGCCGCCGGCGCGCAGAGCGGCATCTTCAAGGGCAAGTGGGGCACGAACGAGACGGGAGAGACGGAGCTAACCGGCGACTGGTCGCGGCCCGACGGCTCGCGCGCGACCGCCTTCACGCTCACAGAGCTTCCGGTCGAGCTAGCCAGCGGCGCCGCCGTCGTCACGCGCGAGATTAAAGAAGAGAAGAAGCGGCCGCGCTACACCATCGGGGCCGAGTACCCGCAGATCGAAGGGGCGGCGGGCGGTCGCTTCGACGGCTTCAACCGGGCGGTCGCGGCCGTGGCCGCCGGCGAGGCGAACGACTTCAGGAAGGGGATGGCCGAGTGGGAGGACACGCCCGGCTCCGAGATAGGCAGCTACATCGAGGCGGGCTACTCGTTCGGCGTCGCCACCGACGACTTAGTCAGCGTGCTCTTCGACATCGGCGATTACTACAGCGGCGCCGCGCACCCCAACCACCATACGCGAGCGGTCAACTACGACGTGCGTCGGGGCCGCGTGCTCGACCTCGCGGAACTCTTCAAGCCCTCGGCCCTCTATCTCAAGACCATCTCCGACTACTGCGTCAAAGACCTCAAGCGGCAGTTCCGCGAGGGCGGCTGGAGCGAGCCGGAGCAGATGGACGCCGGCATCGAGGAGGGAGCCGCGCCGAACGCGGAGAACTATCAGAGCTGGCTCGTCACGCGCCGGGGGCTGGCCATCACCTTCGACCCCTACCGGGTCGCCCCCTACGCGGCGGGGCCGCAAAGCGTCTTCATCCCCTACTCCGCCCTGCGCGAAATCATCGACCCCGACGGGCCGCTCGCCCCGTTCGTGAAGTGAGCCGACAAACTTAACTTCATATTTCAGATTCGCGATGACCTCTCCCGTCAACATCTACACCGTCGGCCACGGCCGCCACCCGTTCGCGCACTTCCTCGGTCTGTTGCAAACGCACGGCGTCGAACTCGTCTGCGACGTGCGCAGCGTGGCGCGCTCGCGCTGGCCGCAGTACAACGGGCGCGTGCTCGAAGAGCTGCTCAAAGAGAACGGCATCGGCTACGAGTGGCTGCCCGAGTGCGGCGGCAAGATGCCGGCGCCGCCCGCGGAGTTCGCGCGGGGGCTGGAGCGCGTCATGGAGCTGGCGTCGGACGCGCGCGTGGCGCTGATGTGCTCGGAGTCGCGCCCGCTCACACAGCACCGCCCGCAGCCGCGGGCCAACTGCCACCGCGTCGGCCTGCTCTCGCCCCCCCTGCGCGCACGCGGCGCACGTCTCATACATATCCTGCCCGACGGCGACACACTGGAGATGGACGAGGCGACGCTGCCGTCAATCTGGAGAGACGACTGGCAGTAGACACGCGCGCGACTTCCGCGAGTTCAGTTTCACCCGGCCACGGTCACAAACAGTTGGAGAACGGCGGAGACTTCAGATGACAACGGAGAAGGAGCAGAGCGAAGTCGAACACCTCAAGGAGCAGCCCGAGGTGCAGAAGGCGCTCAAGCAGACGGGCGGCGCCGCCGAGAAAGCCGCGGCCGAGCAGCAGGAGGAGTCGCCGCCCGTCGAGACGCGCCACAAGGTCTGGATCGGCACTTACGTCATCGCGCTGCTCGCCCTCGGCGGCCTCTATTACGGGCTGCGCTTAAACGCGCTCGGCATCGGCGAGCAGTTGGCCGCGGCCGGCTTCGTCGAACAGTACTGGTGGCTGGAGAGACTGCGGCCGCTGCTCATACGGCTCACGCTCGGCGCGGTGGCCGTCACGGTCACGCTGGCCGCGGCGAAGTTCGTTGACTCTTACGTCATCGGCCGCCTGAATGATGCGCCGACGGAGTTCAACCTCCGCCGCGTGCTGCGTCTGGTCGTCGTCATCGTCTTGCTGCTCATCGGACTGTCGGTGCTCTTCGCCAACTGGTACACGGCCGTCGTCAGCATCGGGCTGCTCTCGCTCATCCTCGGCTTCGCCCTCCAGACGCCGATCACGAGTCTCATCGGCTGGATTTACATCCTCGTCCGCACGCCCTACCGCGTCGGCGACCGCATTCGCATCGGCGAGGCGACGGGCGACGTAATCGACGTGGGCTACCTCGACACCACGCTCTGGGAGTTTGGCGGGCAGTATCTTTCGACCGACCACCCGTCGGGCCGCATCATCAAGTTTCCGAACTCCGACGCGCTCTCGAACCCCGTCTACAACTACTCTTGGCCGCTCTTCCCCTACATCTGGAACGAGGTCAAGTTTCAGGTCGCCTACGACAGCGACTTCGAGTTCATCGCGCGCACGATGCAGGAGGTGACGGAGGCGGAGCTGGGCGAGTCGATGATGGAGAACGTGAAAATCTTCCGCGAGCTTTTGGCGCAGACGCCCGTTGACCGGCTGGAGGTGCGCGAGCGCCCGGCGGTCTTCTTCCGCGTCGGCGACAACACCTGGATCGAGGCCATCGTCCGCTACCTCGTCTACCCGCGCGATGCCGGCCGCGTCAAGAACCGCCTCATCGAGACCCTGCTCAAACGCCTCAACGCCGAACCCGAGCGCGTCAAGTTCCCCAAGAGCAACATGCGCTAAAGAAGGCAAAAGTAAAAAGGCAAAAGGCAAAAGTGAAGAGGCGACTCGGCCTTCCCACTTTTGCCTTTTGCCTTTTTACTTTTGCCTTGTCCTCACCCGCTCGCTTCTTCGAGGATGCCCGCGCCGGCGGGGGCGGGCGTGGGGGCATGGGCGCGGGCGAAGTAGGCTGAGAGCAGGAGGGCGGCGAACATGATGCCGGCGGCGGCCCAGAAGGTGACGAAGATGGTGTGGTCGTCGAAGCCGCGGGGGGCGGCGGCGCTGTAGATGAGCACGCCGCCGAGGTAGGGGCCGACGGCGCGGGCGAGGCTCGCCGCCGACTGCGTCGCGCCCAGCACGCCGCCCTGCTCGGCCGGCCCGACCGACTTCGACGCGAGGCTTGAGAGCGAAGGCGTCGCCAGCGAGTTCCCCAGAGAGAAGCAGGCGAGGAGCGCGAGCAGGCCCCACACCCCGCCGTGCCAGCCCGACTCCGGCCGCCCCACGTAGGGCAGCAACGCCAGACTCGCCGTCAGCACGAACGCCCCCGCGATGACGAGCGCCGCCTCGCCCCAACGCTTCACCAGACGGCCGATGAGCAATCCCTGCACGACGGCCGCGAGCACGCCGATGTAGGCGAAGAGGTAGCCGTTGTCGCGCGCGTTGTAGTCGTAGCGCAGAATCGTGTAGTAGATGAAGGTCGTGGTCATGATCGAGAAAGAGACCACGAAGAGGAAGTAGACGAGCAGCACGATGGCGAGCCGTCGCTGGCGGAGTTGTTGGAAGAAGTGGCCCCAGCCGCGAACGGTCGTGCGCGCCGGATGGTCGGGCGTGATGGTCTCGGGCAGGGTGAAGTAGAGCAAGGCGGCGTTAGCGAGCGCGAGCAGGCCGGCGAAGATGACGGGCGCGTGGATGCCGAGCCACCAGCCCATGATGCCGCCGATGGCCGGGCCGAAGATGAAGCCGAGGCCGAAGGCCGCGCCGAACATCCCCATGCCCTTCGCGCGGTTCTCGGGCGTCGTCACGTCGGCGATGTAGGCCTGCGCCGTCGAGATGTTGCCGCCCGTGATGCCGGCGAGGATGCGGCCCGCAAAGAGCATCCACAGCGAGCCGGCGAATCCCATGATGAGAAACCCCACGCCTGACCCGACGAGGCTCAGGAAGAGGACGGGCCGCCGCCCGTACTTGTCCGACATCCGCCCGAGGATGGGCGAGAAGATGAGCTGCATCACCGAGTAGGACGTGAGCAGCAGGCCCTGCTGCCGGGGCGTGCCGCCGAAGCTCTCGACATAGTACGGCAGGATGGGGATGACGATGCCGAAGCCGACGAGGTCGATAAAGACCGTGACGAAGATGACGAAGAGCGGAGAGCGTTTCATAAAGTGATGAGTGATGAGTGATAAGTGATAAGAGGAAGACAAGGTTTTGTCTTATCACTCATCACTCATCACTTATCACCGTCTTCTATATCTGGGGTCCATCAGCGCCTCGTCGAGCGAGAGTCGGCCGCCGCCGGAGACGAGAAGGGCGAGGGCCATCCCCGCCAGCGCCAGCGTGTATTCGATGCCGGGCATGGGCTGGTTGGTGATGAAGAAGCCGCCCGTCCAGTGGACGCCGAACATCGCGACGAGCATCACGCTCAGGAGCAGGAGCGCACCGAGGCGCGTCATCAATCCCATGAGGACGAGCGCGCCGCCCACGAGTTCCGCCAGCGCCGCCGCGCCCAGCCAGAACCACGCCGGCTTGAGTCCCAACGGCGCCTGCCCCGAAGCGAACTGCGCCAGACCGGGGCCGCCCCACAGCCCCAAAACTTTCTGCGCGCCGTGCGCGACGAAGACGGCCCCGAGCGCGAGGCGCAGGGGGAGCGTGAACCAGACGCGCGAGGTGCGGATCAGCTTTTGAAACATCGACGCGTGACCTCTCCTTGAGCTTCGGCCGTGTCCCTCCCGAACACGGCAGTTTTACCACAGCCCCGCATACGCACGCCACGCACGCCGCGCCGCACCCGCGCCTCCGCGGCCCGCTCGTTACAGAGCCGGGGAACACGGATGAGACGGATGGCGGACAGATCGTCACGGATTCCAATCCGTCTTTATCCGTTTCAATCCGTCCCATCCGTGTTCCCCCCACGCCGTCGCGCGCGCTCAGCGACTCGAACGAAACGCACTCTCGAAAGAGGCCGACGGTTTGGAGACGATAACGCATGCCGTTGACGAGAGGCCGGGCTTTAACGTAAAAGCATCAACATCCCCACGCGCCCGCGCCGCCGCCGGACACGGAGAAAAGCAGATGACCACAATCCGACTCATCCTCCTCATCGCCGCCCTGTTCGCCGCGCCCCAACTTATGTGCGAGGCCGTCGCCGCCGCGCAGGCGCAGAAGACGCCGACGACGCGCCCCGCGCCCACCGGCCTCGCGCTGGAAGTCACCTACCTCAAGGGTCGTGCGCCCGGTTACGACGCGGTGCCCCCGACCGGCCCCGCGCCGCGCGGCACATGGTACGGCCTCTTCGGACGCCTGCCCGACTGGCGACCCGCCGAAGGCTCGCTGCCGACGCGGGCCGTCAACGTCGTCTCCCGGCTGGAGGGCGACCACGTGCGCGTCGTCGTCTCCGTGCATCAGGGCGAACGGTTCCACGAGAAGGAGGCGTTCGTCTCCACCCACCTCGTGCGCGTGAACGAAGGCGTCGAGGTCGGCGAGCTGACGCGGTTCGGCGTCGAGCCGTTCACGATCAAGGTCGTCCGGGTCGGGCCGCTGCCGACGAACCCGCCCGCGCTGGTGAGCCGCGCGCCGTCCATCGTCCTCACCGGCGCCCTGCCCGCCGCCGACACCACGCTCCCCACATACCGAGTGTCCGTGCAGAATCTCTCCGCGAAGGACGTGGTCGCGCTCGGCGTCGAGGTGCGCGTGGGCGGCGAGCAGCAGCTCAGCGCGATCCGGCAAGGCCGCGAAGGCGAGCGTCTGATGGCGGGCGGCGGCGCGTATGAGTTAGAACTGCTGGGCGTGAACGAGGCGCGGCCGACGGCCGAGGGGTACGCGCCCGCCGCGCCGCCCGACCAGGAGGTGCGCGTCACGGCCGCCGTCTTCGCCGACGGCTCCTTCGAGGGCGACGCCCGCACCGCCGCCAGATTCCGCGCCTTCGTCTACGGGCGGCGGGCGCAGTTGGCCCGCCTCGTCCCGCTGTTGCGGGAGGCGCTTGCCGGGGCGAACAACGTGGACGGCGCGGCGGCCGCGAAGAGGTTTCACGAGCGCGTCTCGGCGCTCGACGACAGGGCCGAGGAGTCGGACGTGAAGGCGCTGTGGAAAGAGTTCCCGACCCTCGACCGGGGCACGGACCTGAAGCAGACGATTGAAATCACGATGAACGGCGTCAAGCGCGAGGTGCTCAGAGAGGTGGAAAAATTCGCCCTGTCCGAGATAGAGCAGCCGGGCGCAGGCGACTTCCGCGCGTGGCTCGGGGCGAGCAAGGAGAGGTACGAGAGGTGGCTCGCGAGGCTCTGAAGATTCACATGTCGCGAAACGCCTTCGCGGCCGCCCTGCTCTGTGCCCTCGTGCTGTGCGCGGCGGCGGGCGCGCCGGCGCAGTCAACACTAAATGACGACGAGGCCGGGGTGCCGCGCGGCGAGCTGTCGGAGATCAGGGACAAGCGGCGCGCGCTGCTCATCGTCAACCGTAGTTATTCGGTAGACACGCGCGGGCCGCTGCGCGGTGTGGTCGAAGAAGTGTTCGATAAGGAGGGGCGCGTCGCCCTGCGCCATGAGTATGCACACGACCTCGTCTCCCGAAGGCTCGAACGCTACGAGCGCGAGGGCGGGCTGAAAATCGTCGAGACGTTGGAGGAGGCTGACTTCGTCATCGTCTACAAGGTCGTCGCGCTGCACCGCTCCTTCTCCGAAGACGAGCCTTTCGTCTACGGCGAGATGTTCGTCTTCCTGAACCGGACGCCGGAGCGGCCGCAGCCCGTCCTGCTGTGGCGGACGAAGGGCGACCACACCACGCCGGGCGAGGCCGCCGGCGACTTCCTCAAATCACTCAAGGCCGTGCGCGGGGAGAAGTGACCGCGCGCGCGCGACTCGACCGACACCAACAATAGACCCATGCTTCTCCTCAAGACGCTTCTGCACGTGCTGCTCCTGCCGTGTACGCTCATCGTCTGGGCGCCGCTGCTGCTCGTGGGCGGCTGGCGCGGGGCCGTGAGCGGCGCACGCGGCGGGGCGCCGGCCGTCATCGGCGCGGCGCTCATCGTTTGTGGCCTCGCCGTGTTCGTCTGGTGCCACCGCGATTTTCTGACAAAGGGGCGCGGCACGCCGAACCCGCTCGACCCGCCGAAATTCCTGGTCGCGCGCGGGCCTTATCGCTGGGTACGCAATCCGATGTACGTCTGCGCGATTCTCATGCTCTTCGGCGAAGCTCTCATCTTCCGCTCCCCTGCGTTTCTCCTCTACGCGCTCGTCGTCCTCCTCGGCTTCCACCTCTTCGTCATGCTCTACGAGGAGCCGACTTTGCGCCGGCTCTTCGGCGCGTCCTACGAAGACTACTGCCGCACCGTGCCGCGCTGGCTGCCGCGCCGTCCCGCTCATCACTCGAAGCCCGCACCGCCGCCCGCGGCCTCCGTGCTCTGACGCCTCCCGGATGTGCTACCATCTTCGCCGAAGGAGCGGGTGCAAACGATGTCGGCCGAGTTAAAAGTTACATTACCTGACGGACTGGCGCGCGAGGCCGAGGCCAATGGCCTGCTCACGGCCGAGGCCATCGAGGAGCTGCTGCGCGCGGAGCTACAGCGCCGGCGCGTCGGCAAGTTGTTCGCGGCGGCCGAGCGGTTGGTGGAGGCGGGCGCGCCCCCGCTGACGGAGGCGGAGGTCGAAGCCGAAATCGCCGCCGCCCGGCGCGAACGGCGTGCGCCGGATGCGAGTCGTAGCTGAAACGAAAGCCGGAGAAGATCGTTCCCACCGTCATTGAAGACCCCGACGACGACAACGTCTTAGCCTGTGCCGTCGCGGCGGGGTGTGAGGTCATCGTCTCGGGCGACAGCCACCTGCTGCGTCTGAAACAATACGAACAACTCCGTATTCTCACGGCGGCCGAACTGCTGTCAGAAATTAAGGTGTCGTGATTAGTCAGACGCCGCGCGCCCTCGTCAGCCGATGACGGAACTCATCATCGTTGGACTCGTCGTGTTGTGCCTGCTGCTGCTGGGCGTGGTGTGGTACTTCGTGCTCGGCTTCCGGGTGAGGGAGACCGGGGGCGAATTAGAGCGCGTGCGCGCTGAGCTGAAGGAGGCGCGCGCGACGCTCGAAGAGTTGAGGGACGCCCGCCGGGAGATTCGTGAGGCGGTCGAGCAGGCGCGCTCCGTCGCGCAACAGAGCGCGGCCGACGCGCAGACGACGGCCGACGCCGCGGAGGGCGCGGACTCGCTGGCGGAACTGCACGCGGCCGACGCAAACGCTGCCGCCGCCGCGCCCGAGCCGGACTCGAACGACGTGTTCTCACTCGCGTGGGCGATGGACGATTACTTCAACCGCAGCGCCTACCCGAGCGATCTGCTCGTCAACGAGCACTTCCAGCGGGGCGTGGAAATTTTGAAAGGCCCGGCTTACTCGGCCAGCGACCTGCTCTCCTACGCGCGCGGCGGCAACGTCGTCGTCTCCTGCATGGCGCTCGAAGCTCTCTCCGAGCGCGAGAACAGCGAAGGCGTAGTCTTCCTCCTCATCGACTACATCAACGGGCTTTCCTACTGGCCGCGCTTCTACGCCATGCGCGCTCTCGCCGAGCGCGCCGGCCCGCTCCCCATGGTCACCGTACTGCTGCTGCGCCTCAACGCGACCTGGACGGACTACATCTCGCTCAACGCCCTGCGCGACTTCCTCACGCGCCGCATGGAGATCGGCGAGGAAGCGCGCTTCGGCAATCTGCTGAGCGGCCTCGACGAGGAGCGGTCGGCCGCGCTGTCGGCCCTGATGGGCGAGCTGCGCGGCTACGTGCCCGCGGAGATGCACGAGGAGTTCGAGCGTTGGCAGCGGGAGCGCGTGGACACGGAGTTTTTGAAGTCGTTCGGGCGCGTGTGGGATGGCGTCGGCGCGGGCCGCGGCGCGGAGGACGGCGTCGTCATGCTCCCGGCGGTCGAGGAGCGTTTGACGGAGATGTTGACGGCGCTCGGCAAAGACCCGCCGCGCTCGGTGATGCTCGTGGGCGAGTCGGGCACGGGCAAGACGACCCTGACGCGCGTGCTCGCCCGGCGGCTCCAACGCGAGGGGTGGACGATATTCGAGGCGAGCGCCGCAGACCTGATCGCCGGGCAGAAGTACATCGGCGAGATCGAGGGGCGCGCGCAAACGTTCGTGCGCCAGATCGGCGGCAAGCGCGTGCTCTGGGTCGTGCCGTCGTTTCAGGAGCTGCTGTGGGCGGGCCGGCACCAGTACAGCCCGACGGGGGTGCTCGACCTCGTCATGCCGCAGATCGAGTCGGGCGCCATCAAGGTGGTCGGCGAGCTGACGAGCGTGGCCTACGAGAATTTGGTGCGCCAGCGCCCGAAGCTGCGCGCGGCCATGCAGACCGTGAGGGTCGCGCCCATGCCCGACGCCGAGACCTTCGAGCTGGGCCGGCGCTGGGCCGAGCTGCACGCGCCGGCTGAGGGCGACGACGACCACAACGCGCGCGTCTCGCCGGAGACGCTGCGCGAGGCGTTCCAACTGACGAAGCAGTATCTCAACGACAAGGCCGCGCCCGGCAACCTCATCCTCCTACTCGACTCGACGCATCGTCGTCTCGTGACCGAGCAGGGCGCGAACCGCGGACAGATTTCTTTAGACGACCTCCTCGTCACGCTCTCGCAGTTGACGGGGCTGCCCACGCAAATCCTCGACGACCGCGCCGGTCTCGACCTCTCGGAGCTGCGCGCCTTCTTCGAGCGGCGCGTGATGGGGCAGACGGAGGCCGTCGATTGCCTCGTCGAGCGCGTGGCGATGGTCAAGGCGGGACTGACCGACCCGACGCGCCCGCAGGGCGTCTTCCTCTTCGTCGGCCCGACGGGGACGGGCAAGACCGAGATCGCCAAGACGCTCGCCGAATTTCTCTTCGGCTCGCCCGAGCGCCTGATTCGCCTCGACATGAGCGAGTTTCAGACGTCCGAAACCCTCGACCGCATCCTCGGCGAGACCACGGACGCGGGCGACTCCACCGCCCTCGTCAACTCCATCCGCAAGCAGCCCTTCTCCGTCATCCTCCTCGACGAGTTCGAGAAGGCGCACCCGAACGTCTGGGACTTGTTCCTACAGGTCTTCGACGACGGCCGCCTCACCGACCGACGCGGCGCGACGGCCGACTTCCGACACTGTGTCCTCATCATGACCTCGAACCTCGGCGCGACGCTCCCGACGGGCGCGAGCATTGGATTCTCACACGAGCAGGCGCAGTTCACCTCCGGCGCGGTCGAGCGCGCCGTGGGCCGCTCCTTCCGTCGCGAGTTTATCAACCGCATCGACCGCGTCGTCGTCTTCCGCCCGCTCTCGCTCTCGGCGATGCGCGACATCTTGCGGAAGGAGTTGAACGACGTGCTCGGCCGGCGCGGCTTCCGCACGCGGCAGTGGGCGGTCGAGTGGGATGAGTCGGCCATCGACTTCCTTTTGCAAAAGGGCTTCACGGCCGACCTCGGCGCGCGGCCCCTCAAGCGTTCCGTCGAGCGTTACCTGCTCTCGCCGCTCTCTCTGACCATCGTCAACCACCAGTTCCCCGAGGGCGACCAGTTCCTACTCGTGCGCGCCGGCGGCGACGACTCTATCGAAGTCGAGTTCGTTGACCCCGACGCGCCCGAGTCGCCGCCCGCCGCGGCTTCCGTGATTGATGAAGAGGAAGCCGTCGAAGAGTCTGCCGAGCGGCGTCTCGAATCCATCGCGTTGGACGCGCGCGGCACGGGCGCTGAAGTGTCTCTGCTCCAGAGCAAGTACGACGAGTTGCGCGCGCAGGTAGACTCGGACGAGTGGCAGCAGCGCAAGCAGGACGCGCTGCTCCAGACCGCCCGCCCCGGCTTCTGGGATTCGCCCGAACGCTTCGGCGTGTTAGGTCTTGCCGAGTACATGGATCGCATCGAGGCCGGTCTCGACACGGCCGGCTCGCTCTTGGCGCGTCTGACGGGCGGACGCCACCGCGCGGATGAGCGGCGCGCATATCTACCCGACCTCGTCGAGCGCGTCGCGCAGCAGCTCTATCTTGTGGACGCGGCCTGCTGCGGGATGGGCGCGGGCGCGGCGCGCGACGCCTTCCTGCTCGTCGCGGCCGTGCGCGAGACGGGCGCGGATGCGCCGGCCGCCGACCGCTTCGCACGCCGTGTCGCGCGGATGTACCGGCGCTGGGCCGAGCGTCGGCGGATGCGTTTCGAGGTGCTTGAAGAGTCGGGCGGCGAGGGCACGGGCGGCGCGGGCGCTTACCGCCTGTCGGCCGCCGTCTCCGGCTTTGCCGCCTACTCCATCCTTCAGGCCGAGGCGGGCCTCCACGTCCTTGAGACGCCGCAGCGGGAGCGCAGCACGTTCAACCGCGCGAGCGCGCAGGTGAGAATCGTCGCGCAGCCAGAGGAGCCGGCCGGGCGCGCCCCCGACGCGCTCCGGCGTCAGGCCGAGGCCGCGCTCGAACAGGACGCCAGCGCACAGAGCGCCGCCAACACCATCGTCCGGCGCTATCGAGAAGAACCGTCGCCGCTCGTGCGCGACTCCGTGCGCGGCTGGCGCACGGGCAAACTCGAACGCGTGCTCGACGGCGACTTCGACCTGTTCCGCTGAAGACAACCAGACGCTCGTCGTCGTCGTTCGCTTTTATCTGCGCGCGGAATGTAAGATCACCCGCGCCGGCGTCTTGAAGTACGTGAGTGGAGCGCCGTCGGGACGGTCTTTGCCTTTTGAGCCAGAAGTGCGCGCGGAGTTTCCGGGATGAATCGTCAACGCCTACTGTCGTGGTTGCTGCGTCTCGCGGGGACGTTCGAGATGCTCGCGTTCATCTCCGTGGTGATGCCGCGCGCGTGGATGGAGGCGTCGCACGCGTGGCTGGGCCTCGGCGAGATGCCGGGCGGCCCCGTCCTCATCTTTATGATCCGACAGGCGTCCTACTCCTACGGGATGCACGGAATATCTCTGTGGATTCTGGCCACGGACGTAAAACGCTTCCGCCCGCTCGTCGTATTCAACGCCGTCGCGTTCCTGCTGGCCGCGCCCGTGTTCTTCATCATC
>DASVES010000087.1:0-3546 GCA_036380435.1 Pyrinomonadaceae bacterium
TTAGCATTAACTCTGGAAGGGATTTTGCGCGCCTCCCGCAGGAAGGTGAGTTGAGCGTCTTTCACGCTCACTCACCGCAGAGGCGCGGAGGACGCGGAGGGAGCGCCGCAGGGTTGAATCTCTCCGCGCCCCCTCTGCGTCCTCTGCGCCTCTGCGGTGAGTGAGCGTGAAAGACACTCAACTCACCTTCCTGCGGGAGGCGCGCAAAATCCCTTCCAGAGTTAATGCTAATTTCCGAACGCCGTCGCGTATCTCACGCTCGTTGTAGGCCGCGTAGCCGAGGAGCAGTCCGCCGCGCCGGTAGTGTCGCTCCAGCGCGAAGGCCGAGAGCGGCTGCGTCTGCACGCCGGCCGCGACGCAGGCGCGCGAGGTCGCCGCGTCGTCCACGCCTTCGGGGAGCCAGCCCGTCAGGTGCATCCCGGCGGCCGCCGGCTCGACCTCCAGCAACCCCGCCAGCTCTCGCCGCGCCGCCGCGACGACTAATGCTTGCCGCTCCGCGTAGAGCGCGCGCATGCGCCGGATGTGGCGCGCGAAGTGGCCCTCGCCGATGAAGTCGGCGACGATTGACTGATCGACGACGGGCGAGCACCAGCCGACGAGCGCGCGCGCCGCCGTGAACGCCTCCACCATGTCTTCGGGCACGACCATGTAGCCGAGGCGCAAGCCGGGGAAGAGCACCTTGCTGAAGGTGCCGAGGTAGATGACGCGCCCCTCCTCGTCAAGCCCCTGCATCGCCGCCAGCGGCCGGCCCGAGTAGCGGAACTCGCTGTCGTAATCATCCTCGACGACCCACGCGCCCGTGCGGCTCGCCCACTCCAGAAGGGCGAGGCGCCGCCCCAGACTCAGGGTCACGCCGAGCGGGTACTGGTGCGAAGGCGAGACGTAGGCGAGCCGCGCGTCCGCACAAAGCCGCGCGCCGGCCGCCACGTCGATGCCTTCCTCGTCCACGGGGACGGGGACGAGCCGCGCCTCGGCCGCCCTGAGCGCGCCGCGCGCGGCGAGGTAGCCGTAGTCTTCGACCCACACGGCGTCGCCGGGGTCGAGCAGGACGCGCGCCACGAGATCGACCGCCTGCTGCGTGCCGGCGACGACGATCACCTGCTCGGGCCGACAGCGCACGGCGCGCGCCGCGCCGAGATAGGCGGCGATGGCCTCGCGCAGCGGACGGTGGCCGGCCGGGTCGCCGTAGCCCATGAGGTCTCTCTGCGGGCGTCGCCAGTGACGCGCGTTGATCTTCTGCCACACGTCGAAGGGGAAGGCGTCGAGCGCGGGCACGCCTGTGCGGAAGGGGACGACGCCGCCGAGGGCCGGGCAGCAGGCGCGCACGGGCGTCGTCGCCAGCAGCTCTCCGCGCCGCGACACGCTCCGCCGCCCGCGGCGCGGACGCAGGGCGCGCCGCACGCCCGTGCGCGCCGTGAGCAGTTCGTCGGGCAGCGCTTGCGAGACGAAGGTGCCGGAGCCGACGTGTCCTTCGACGTAGCCTTCGGCGAGGAGTTGCTCGAAGGCGTTCATCACGGTGTTGCGCGACAGATGCAGCTCCGCGGCGACCTCGCGCGTGGAGGGCAGGCGGGTGCCCGGCGCGAGCTGTCCGGTGAGAATCGCCTGACGCAGATTCTCATAGAGCTGCCGGTAGAGCGGGACTTTCGAGTCGCCGTCCACGGAGACGGCGGCGAAGGGGATGCTGTTGGAATGTTTCGCCATCACGGTTTCCTCTGAACGTAATGCTAGAACAAATTGGCACCCTGCGTCTAAGAAAAAATGGCGCTTGTGCGGGGGCCAATTCCGCTGCTAGTGTGCAAACGTCCAGGTGTGTGTATTTGTTCGACGGCGGGGCGGCTGGCGAAGAATCGTTAACATGGATGGACAGGAAGAGAACAAGTGATGGGTGATAAGTGATGAGTGATGAGTGATGAGACAAAAACCGTCTGCTCTTTCTCATCACTCATCACTCATCACTCATCACTTCTTGCATCCTGTTCATCCATGTGAAATTGTTTTTGTAGAAGTGGATAAACCAGAATCGGACATGACTACATGAGCGCACAGAAAATGGAACGCCGCACATATTCATTCGCCCGACGCGTGGAGAACATGGGCGTCTCGGCCATCCGCGAGATTCTGAAGGTCACGGAGCAGCCCGAGGTGATCTCGTTCGCGGGCGGACTGCCGGCGCCGGAGTTGTTTCCCGTCGAGGCGTTGGCTGAGGCGAATGCGCGCGTCTTTGCCGAAGAAGGCGCGGCCGCGATGCAGTACAGCACGACCGAGGGCTGGCGGCCCCTTCGCGAGTGGATCGCGCGACGACTCATCGGGCGCGGGATCGCGTCGGCCGAGGCGGGCCGCATCCTCGTCACCAGCGGCTCGCAGCAGGGCATCGACCTCGCGGCGAAGGCGTTCCTCGACCCCGGCGACGGGGTGGTCGTCGAGAACCCCTGCTACCTCGCCGCGCTTCAGGTCTTCAACGGCTACGAGGCGCAACTCCTCGCCGTCGGCAGCGACGACGAAGGGATGCGTGTGGACGAAGTCGAGCGCGCCATCGCCGGCGCGAAGCAAAAGCCGAAACTCATCTACGTCGTCTCGCAGTTCCACAATCCGAAGGGGACGACCCTTGCGCTCGAACGGCGGCGGCAACTCATCGAGGTCTCGCGCCGCCACGGCGTGCCCATTCTCGAAGACGACCCTTACGGCGAGCTGCGCTACTCGGGCGCGCAACTTCCCCCACTCGCCGCCCTCGACCACGACGGCCTCGTCATCTATCTCAGCACCTTCTCCAAGACGCTCAGCCCCGGCATGCGCGTCGGATGGGTACACGCCTCCGACGAGATTATCCAGGCCCTCGTGCGCGCCAAGCAGGCCGCAGACCTCCACACCAACACCATCCAGCAGCGCGCCGCCGCCACGCTCCTTGAGACCTTCGACTTCGACGGCCACATCGAGCACATCCGTCAGGTCTACGGCGAGCGTTGCGCGGTGATGCTCGAATGCGTCGGGAAATATTTCCCCGAGGGCGTGCGCCCGACGCGGCCCGAGGGCGGGCTGTTTCTGTGGGTCGAGTTGCCGGAGCGCGTCCGCGCCGAGGAGTTGTTCGAGGAGGCGCTACGCGAGCGCGTGGCCTTCGTCCCCGGCGCGCCCTTCTTCGCCGCCAAAGCGCAGCACAACTTCATGCGCCTCAACTTCTCGAACAGCCCGCCGGAAAAGATCGAGGAGGGCATCCGCCGTCTCGGCCAGGTTTTGACGCAAATGTCGGAACAGTACCGCGAGCGGTAGCGAGCGGGTCTGACTCACACGAGGCGGGTCTCTCGTCGCAGTCGCACCCGCGCGGCTACCGCTCGCGATACTGTGCCCGCCGACCGGGTGGGACTTTGGAATCAGGAGCATCACTGATGAGTGAGCTGAAGCAGACCGATAGAACCGAACTCGGCAGGCACCCGGAGCGGGGCGTGTTCGGGCGCGAGCGCGTCTACGAGATTCTCGACGAGGGACTGGTGTGCCACGTCGGCTTCGCCGTCGGGGGCAAACCCTACGTCATCCCGACGGGCTACGTCCGCC
>DASVES010000088.1:0-6130 GCA_036380435.1 Pyrinomonadaceae bacterium
ACTCTCACCGCCCACACCTTTCTGTCGTCGATACAACGGAGTCGAAAGTGCCGGAACTGGGGCGCAAAGGGGCATCCGGCGCCGGGGTCGTCGCATCAAAAGGTGCTTCAATCCGGCGCGTCCGAACGAGCGCACGTCGCCGGGGCGAAAAACGCGCGGGGCGAAAACCTCACCGCAAGACCCGGAAATATCACCCGGCGAGTTGCATCGAAGGCGGTGGTGGCTTATCCTTCGCACTTTCGCCGTGACGGGCGGACGCAGTTGTTTGATA
The DNA here is from genome assembly GCA_036380435.1 of Pyrinomonadaceae bacterium. Lineage (GTDB taxonomy): Bacteria > Acidobacteriota > Blastocatellia > Pyrinomonadales > Pyrinomonadaceae > DASQDT01. The sequence continues at coordinate 272 of DASVES010000088.1, forward strand.
ACACGAACGCTTTTTTCGGGGCTGTAGCTCAGTTGGCAGAGCGCTTGAATGGCATTCAAGAGGTCAGGAGTTCGATTCTCCTCAGCTCCATCCGCGTGAGGCGCGGGAGTAACTCAGTGGTAGAGTGCGACCTTGCCAAGGTCGAAGTCGCGGGTTCAAATCCCGTCTCCCGCTTTCGGGCAGGGATGAAGGCGGAGGGATGAGGGATGAAGAAGAATTGTTTTATTGAGTCAATCCTATTCATCCTTCATCCCTCATCCCTCATCCTTTGCTTCGGGCGCTTAGCTCAGTTGGTAGAGTACTACCTTGACACGGTAGGGGTCAGAGGTTCGAGTCCTCTAGCGCCCATTGGGGAAAAGCCGAAGTGGCGGAACTGGTAGACGCGCACGTTTGAGGGGCGTGTGAGGTAACTCGTGGGGGTTCGAGTCCCCCCTTCGGCATCATGGCGGCGCACGCCGTTTGACAACGCGTCGCTTTTGCGGCGACCATGGCCACAGACTTTTCCAAAGTGCTCAACCGTGGTCAGGAGCGCGCGGCCGGCGTCCCCTTCCGAGGATGCCGCTGGAAACTTTGTCAGGCCCGTTCGTCTAGGGGTTAGGACGTAGCCCTCTCAAGGCTAAAACACGAGTTCAATTCTCGTACGGGCTATTGAAATTGTGCGGCTTGGTCGCACGTCAGGTTTGAAAGGTTATGGAGCGGTAGTTCAGTTGGTTAGAACGCCGGCCTGTCACGTCGGAGGTCGCGGGTTCGAGTCCCGTCCGCTCCGCCATAATCAAAAGCCCCTGTGGCTCAGTTTGTGTTGCAGACGACTCTCACATCTGCATTGAGCCGGGGGCCAAGTGTGCCGACTGCCACCAGAGAAGGTTCGCTCCGGGGTCAGGTTGGCGCAAGTTCGGATCGGTAGCTCAGTTGGTAGAGCAACGGACTCTTAATCCGTGGGTCGTGGGTTCGAGCCCCACCCGATCCATTGAGTTGAAGGTAGGAATGCGCTCAAGGTCCGCACGGGGGCCGCACCTACACTTTACACTTTCAATCCTCGGGGCAGTAGCTCAGTTTGGCAGAGCGCCGCGTTCGCAATGCGGAGGCCAGGGGTTCGAGCCCCCTCTGCTCCACCAAGACTAAGGGATGAGGGCAGAAGGGATGAGGGATGAAGTAAGGCGAGTTCTTATTCATCCCTCACCCTTCTGCCCTCATCCCTGACGTTCCGGCCAGGTAGCTCAGTTGGTAGAGCACGCGACTGAAAATCGCGGTGTCGGCGGTTCAATTCCGTCCCTGGCCATCAATTGATCTACACAGTTACGGGGAGTCGCATGGCTTCCCGTTTTTCGTTTATGTGCCAACTCAAAAGGAAGATTCTTTTGTAGTATGGCACTCGACCGCGAGTCAGCGTAGCTCTCCACTGAAGCTTGTCCGTAGCGCAGTTGAATCTGCGGCGGGGAATGTCAGACGTAAGGCTTCTAACTTTTCCGTAGCGGGAGGAGTGTAATGATGCCTAAGTGGTTGTTATTTGGTCTCGCTGCTATAGGTAACTTCATGGTAGCCGTAATAACTTACCGCGGTGGAAGACTCATCATCCCGATGATCCTCGCCGTCGCGGGGTTGTGCTTCGTTATCGCCGCAGCCGGGGCCGCGAGAGAGGCGGGGGGCGGTCGCGCCTGAAGCGGCGCGGCTGATGGGTGAATATGAGGGGGCGAGGTGGGCGTCGAAGAAAGAGGGGCGGGTCATGAAACCCCCGCCCCCTGCCCTAAACCCATGAGTTTGGTTTTAGTACCCGTTGTAGCCGGCCTCGTAGCCGTTCTCGAACCCCTCGCGGAAATACCGCTTGTAGAGTTCCTTGTTGCCGAGCTTGGAGCTGTAGTCCTCCGTCGCCTTCTGGTAGTCGCCCTCGTCGCGGAAGTCGTAGCGCTCGTTGCGCTGGCGATCCTTGCGCCCCTCCTCGATCCCGTTATTGAAGCCGGCGTTGAGGGCCGTCTGGCGAAGATTGGCCGAGCCGCCGTAGTTGCCGTAACGCTCCCAGTTGCGACCGCGGCGCTCCTCACGCCGCTCTTGCCGATCCTCGCGTCTCTCCTCGCGCCGTTCCTGTCTGGCTTCACGCCGCCGTTGATTGCGCTGGGCGAAAGCCGACGCGGGAAGCGTCAGGAACGCGACCAGCGACAGCATGAACACCCTGATTAAGAATCCTCGACTTTTGCTATTCATCATCTCCCCTCACTTCCAACACTCTTGTTGATGTCCGGTTAAGATCCCGGTTAACGCACTCTGACGCGGCTCATTAGTCTCGTCTGCGTTCGTCCGTTCGGCAAGTATCTCACTTGATAAGTCTCGCGGTAAACCTGCCTCCCGCGGCGCACGAGGCGCGTTTGCGTCACGACACGGACGCGGCCGTTATTGCGCCCCCTTCTGATTCGATGTGGCCACTGCGGCTCAACCGCGTTAGCCGCGATGGTATTCGCCGCGGAGACCGCTGACTCAGCGGCCTTCGCCTTCGCGGGCGAAGCGACGAAACCGATTGCAGCCAGTGACAGCGTAAGTCCTAACAGTTTCTTCATGTCTATACCTCTCTAAAGAATTAAGCCGAGTGCAACCACGGCGCGTTCACGGCGCCCAGTGGGAGAACTCGGCCTAATAACTCAGACACCACTAAAGAGCAGATAGTTACGCTCGGGTCTTGGCGAGGATGTATAACCCAAATTATGTGGCATCGAAAACTCATGCTTGTCACGCAACTAACACGCCGCCTCAGACGATGGCCCGTGTCCGAGCGCGCATCAGCCGGAACGTCGTTGGGAACTTGCCGCTATCTGCCTTGAGTGCGTGGCGGATGACGCCGGGGGGTGGAAAGCGTCGGCCCGCGCACGGCGGGATTCAGTTGACACGGACGCCGGCGCGGGGGTTTATTGGGTGCCCATGCTCACTTCCCTGTTCCCCGGACGCAAGCCGGTCATCGGCATGATTCACGTCGGCGCGCTGCCCGGCACGCCCGCCTCCACGCAGGGCGTCTCCGAGATCGCCGCGCAGGCGGCGCGCGAGGCGCGTGTCTACCGCCACGTCGGCGTGGACGGCCTCGGTATCGAGAACATGCACGACGTGCCCTACCTGCGGGCGGGCGCGTTGGGGCCGGAGGTGGTCGCGGCGATGGCGGTCGTCGGGCGCGCGGTGCGCGAAGAGGCGGGGTTGCCCACCGGCATCCAGATTCTCGCCGGGGCAAATGTGGCCGCGATGGCCGTGGCGCACGCCGCCGGTCTCGACTTCGTCCGCGCCGAAGGGTACGCCTTCGCGCACATCGCCGACGAGGGCTGGATAGATTCGGGGGCGGCGGAACTCCTGCGCTACCGCCGCCACATCGGCGCCGAGCGCGTGCAGGTGTGGGCCGACGTGAAGAAGAAACACTCGTCGCACGCCGTCACGAGCGACGTTAGTCTCGCGGCGACGGCCGAGGCCGTGGAGTTCATGCGCGCCGACGCCGTCGTCATCACCGGCGCCGCGACGGGCGAACCGCCCCGCGCCGACGACGTGCGCGAGGCCCGTCGCGCCTGCCGCCTCCCCGTCGTCCTCGGCTCCGGCGTGGACGCCCGGAACATCGCCGACTTCTTCCCCGACGCCGACGCCTTCATCATCGGCTCCTACTTCAAGGTTGACGGCCACTGGGCCAACCCCGTCGATGCGCGGCGCATAGAGAAGTTGATGGAGATCGTCAACCGGCTCCGCGAGGGCGCCGGCGGTGGAGGCGCGTCCACGGCCGACACTTTGAGGGCGCGAGACGGGGAACACGGATGAGACGGATGAGCACGGATTAACACGGATTGAATCCGTGACTTTCCGTCTCATCCGTCCTATCCGTGTTCTATTCTCTCCGGCCGCCGACGCGACTTTCAGAGCAACACCGACTCCTCGATTAAATCCCCCTCGGCGAATCTCTCGGCGCGCAAGGCGTGGATGTCTATGGCGCGCGACTCCCCGTGCAGGATGAGGTCGGAGACGGCGCGGCCGGTGGCGGGCGAGTGCATGACGCCGTGGCCGCTGAAGCCGTTGGCGAGATAGAAGCCCGCGACGCCGGGCGCGCGGCCGATGATGGCGTGGTGGTCGGGCGTCATCTCGTAGAGGCCGGCGCGGCACAAGCGGCGGTCAACCTTGAGACCGGCGAACGCGGGGACGCGGCGCGCGGCGCGTTCGAGGATTTTGCCGGTGAAGTCGTCGTCGAAGTCAGTGTTGAAGCCGGGCGTCTCCTCGGGGTCGGGCCAGGCGAGGAGGACGCCGGGCGCTTGTGCTCCATGCTCCACACGGCGGAAGTGGAAGCCGTCGGAGAGATCGATGACCATCGGCATCCGTTCGGGAAGTCGGTCGAAGGATTGGGCGCCGACGAGTTGCCGGCGTAGCGGCGTGACGGGGATTTCGACCCCGGCGAGGCGGGCCACCTCCGCGGCCCACGGCCCGGCGGCGTTGACGACCGCGCGTGTCGCGACGCGGCCCCGCGACGTGTCAACGCTGACGACCGCGCCCCCGTCAAGGTCGATTCCCGTCACACGCGTGTCCGTCCACAGTGTGACGCCGCGCTCGCGCGCGCGTTTCAGAAGGCCGCGCATCACGGCCAGAGGGTCGATGAGGCCGTCGATGGGACAGAAGGAGCCGCCGGCGATGTCGTCGAGCCGGAGCAGCGGCAGACGCGCGGCGATGTCGTCGGTCGAAAGAATCTCGACGCAGGTCAGGCCGACGGCCCTCTGCCGCTCCCGGTTCGATTCGAGCTGCGCGAGTTGTCGTTCGCCGGCGAGGAAGAGGTAGCCGATGGGTCGGTAGCCGCAGTCGCGCCCCGTGGCCTCGGAGAAGCGTGAGAAGAAATCAATCGAGTAGAGCGACATGCGGATGTTGACGGCCGTGGCGAACTGCGCGCGCACGCCGCCCGTCGCGCGGCCCGTCGAGCCTTCACCCAACTCTTGCCCGCGCTCGACGACGAGCACGTCGCGGCAGCCGGCCTCCGCCAGATGGTAGGCGATGCTCGCGCCGACGACTCCGCCGCCGATGATGACCACGTCGGCCCTTTCCGTCATACGTGTCATCATACCCATACGCGCGGTGCGCCGCGAAGGCCGCAGCGCGCGTCGCTTCTTTCCTGAAACCATCTTTGCGGCACTTCCAGCCGGTGCGCGCGTGTTTGCGTTAGTATCGTCGGTCGAGAGACTTATGAAGGAGGATACCCATCGATGAAAAGAATTCTTTTAGTCGCGGCGGTCGTGCTTTCGTCGGCCGCGGGTTTCGCCATCCGCTCGCTGTCGCTCAAGGCGTCAGACGCCCCGGCGGCCGAGGCGTCGGCGCCAGCGCAGGACGCCGATGAGAGAGAGTGGTGGGAGTACGCCGCGGTCACGAGGGCGCAGTTCGCATCCAGCCCGAGGGGCGGACAGTACTGGATCGTCTACTTCGGCGGCGAGAGCGGCGTGAAACCCGACACGGTCGAAGCGGGGGTGGGCGGCAACGCGCAGGGGAAGGCCATCGCGTTGCTCGGATCGCGTGGCTGGGAGATGGTCGGCGAGGGCACGCTCGACACCGGCCGGCGCGAGCGCGACGAGCCGCCGCGCGCCCTGCTCTTCAAACGCCGCAGGCGGTAGACGTGGACACGTTTAGAATGACTCTCACTTGAGTGAAGGCGAAGAAGATTCACCGCGGAGGCGCCGCAGGACGCGGAGGGGGCGCGGAGTTGTCCACGTTTAAAGTGGAAGCTGTAAGCGCGCCACGCAGCCGCGGATGCCGATGCGGTTCTGGAGGGTGAGGGTGCCGCCGTGGGCCTCGGCGATCTGGCGGCTGAGGACGAGGCCGATCCCCGACCCTTCGGGCTTCGTGGTGAAGAAGGGCACGAAGAGGTTGCTC
>DASVES010000089.1:0-9975 GCA_036380435.1 Pyrinomonadaceae bacterium
GAGCGGTAGCGAGCGGGTTCCCGCACCCGAGCACACCCGCTCGCTACCGCTCGCGGTACTGTCCGCGATCATGTCGGGCGTGATCTCAGGATTAAGGTTTGAGAGCGCGCGTGGCGCCGTAGGTTGGGATGTACTTCGCGATTTCGAGGCCGGGGTGGATGTCCTCGTAAAACCCGGTGATGTGAAAGCCCGCGTCCGTCTGTCCGCCGATTTGATCGGCCAGCGTGTGGCCGAACTCGAAAGCGAGGTTGGCGGCGACGAGTCTTTGCCTCTGTTCTTCGGTCAGGCTCGTGAGGTCGGAGTAGGGAACCTTGTGACGGAGCTTCAGGCCGTCACCCTCCCCGAGCCGGTCGTCGAAGAGATAGAGCACTGGATTCAGGAAGCCCGCGAGGAGCAGCCCGCCGGGGCGGAGCACGCGGAACGCCTCGCGCCAGACGGGACGCACGTCAGGGACGAAGAGGTTGGAGACGGGGTGGTAGACGAGGCCGAAGCTCTCGTCGGCGAACGCCGACAGGTCGGCCATGTCTCCTTCGACGGTGGTGAGGTCGAGAGAATCGCGCTCGGCGACAAGGCGGTCTTGCGCGAGCTGGCGCGGAGAGTTGTCGAGGACGGTCACGCGCGCGCCGGCCGCGGCGAGGGTTGGGGCCTGCTGGCCGCCGCCCGAGGCGAGGCACAAGACTTCGAGGCCGTGCAAGTCAGGGAACCACTCGCGCGGGGCGTACTTCGTCTCCGTCAGGCGCAGTTTCCACTCGCCGCGACGGGCCGCCGCAATCACCTCCGCGGCGACGGGCGACGACCATTGGCCGCCGTCGTCGGCCTCCTTATCCCAAGCGTCTCGGTTGTAGGCGCGAACGTCCATAGTCATCAATGGTAAGTCGTCAATCGTGAATCGTAAATCGTGATTGACGCTCTCCCCGCTTGAGAGAAACATCGGAAGCCGGACGATGCTCAACTTCTATTCACGATTTACGATTTACGATTCACGACTTACGGTCTTACTGTCTCGGCCGCGCGTCGGGCAGGTTGAGCGCGGGCTTGGTCTGGCCGCGGTGACAGGTCGTGCAGTTGACGACCGGCGTCTCGCTCCTCAGGTTCTTGATCTTCTTCAGGTGCTCCTCGTTGATGGCGCGCATCATCGTAATCATCTCGCGCGCGACCCCCTTCGTCGCCTTGTCGTCCTTCTCCCATTCGCCGGGCAGGTGACAGTGTGTGCAATCGACGCCGAGCGAGCGGCTGTAGCCGACCTCCATGACCGCCAGCAGGCGGCCCGCGGGAACCGTCTTGAGGATTTGAATGTTCTTAAAGACTTCGGCCGCGGGCTTCGTCTCCTGCCCGGCGATGCGCGCGCGTAAGTCGGAGAGGGCTTTCGCTTGATCGAAGGACGCCGACGCCTGCGGTGCGGAAGTTTGCGTGGGCGCTGCCGGCGTCGGCGTGGGCGTCGCCTGCGCCGATGCGCTCAGACCGGCGGCGGCCCTGCCCGAAAGTGTCAGCGCGAAGATGACTAAAGCGCAGCCGAGCGCCAGTGCGAGCTTGAGGACGCGGGTGAAACTCCTGTTCATGATTATCTCCTTACCGGCTAGACTTCCGGCCCGCGGACAACTCCGCGATGACCTTCTCAACCCTGCGCGCGCGCGTCTCGGGCCGCCGGGCCTCCTCGACGGCGCGCGCGTGCTCCTTCTGGCGCGTGTAGCTGAGCTTGTCCCACGCGGCCTTCGCGTTTTTGTTCGCGCTGAGAGCGCGGGCGAGTTCGGGCGGCGCGACGATGACGCGCGTCTCCTCGTCGCGTTCCATCACGAAGCTGACCGTGTCGCCGGCCTTCACCTTCGCCCCCTCGCGAGTCTCGCGGTTGACGACCATGTAGTGTGAGCCTTCGCCCGTGGGAAAGATCGAGCTGCGGAAGGGATGGCCGTTGAGTGTGCCGCGCACGGGGACGCGGGCGCGCGTGCCGAAAACCTTTTCGGCGTCGAAGGGAATGGTGAACCGCGCCGCCTGCGAGCCTGTGCAACTCTCCAGCTTCACGCGGAAACTCTTCTTCGTAGGCATGATTTCCCCCACGCGGGAACAACTTCCACTTTAGGTTTTGGAACCGACGGGCATGCGCGAGTCGAACAGTTTTCGATACGGCGAGGCGGCGGGCGAGGGGCGGGTCGGCGTTCTAAGGGTTTTTGGTCTCGTCCTCGGAGCCGCTGAAGGTGCTGTCGTCATCGAGGTCGGGCAGCTCGACAGTGATCTTATGGGAGTCAGGGGATTCGAGGTCGTCGCCGGAGAAGCGCGCGAGGATGACGGTGATGTTGTCCTCGCCGCCGCGGGCGTTGGCCTCATCGACGAGGCGGGCGCACGCCGCGTCCAAGTCGCCGCCGGAGGAGGCGACGATGTCGAGCATGTCCTCGGCGCGGAGCTTGCCGGAGAGGCCGTCGCTGCAAACCAGAATGATGTCGTCGCGGCGGAGGCGGACGCGTCCCGTCACCGGGGTGAGTTCGGCCTGTGCGCCGAGAGCCTGAAGGATGACGTTGCGGAACATGTGCGTCTCGGCCTCCTGCTCGCTGATCTGGCCGACATCGACAAGCTGTTGGACGAGCGACTGGTCTTTGGTGGCGAGGCGGATTTCGCGCCCGCGGATGATATAGGCGCGGCTGTCGCCGACCTGAACGAAATCGACGCCGCCGGGCGTGACGGCCACGCCCGTGAAGGTGGCCCCCATCCCGCTGTGGCGCGCCTCCTCCTGACTGCTGCGATGGATTCTGAGGTTGGCGAACTCGGTGGCGTAACGCAGGCAGTTGACGAGCGGCGATTCAGAGGCGGCCTCACCATCTTCGCTCGCGCTTTTCAACACCTCGTCGCGCACCGTCTCGACGGCCATCCGGCTGGCCACGTCGCCGGCGAGCGCCCCGCCCATCCCGTCAGAGACGGCCAGCACCGCGCCCTTCGGGCCGATCTCGAAGCGGTGCAACCCGGCATCCTCCTCACTCTTCTGCGTGCCCGTCCACGCCTGCGAGGAGCCGAGGTCGAGCACGAGGAAATTGTCCTCGTTGCCCGAGCGGATGCGCCCGATGTCGGTCTTGGCGTGAATCTCTACTAGCATAGTGGATAAGTGATGAGTGATGAGTGATAAGTGATAAGAAAAACAGCTTCCTTCTTATCACTTATCACTCATCACTTATCACGGCAATTTGCCTAGCGCCTGATCGAGATCGGCGATGATGTCTTCGGTGTCTTCGAGGCCGACGGAGACGCGCACGAGGCCCGCGGTGATGCCGAGGCGCTCGCGCGTCTCGGGGAGCACGGAGGCGTGCGTCATCGTCAGCGGGTGCGAGATGAGCGTCTCCACGCCGCCGAGGCTTTCGGCGAGCGTGCAGAGTTGGACGGACTCAAGCACGGTGCGCGCCGCATCGAGCGAGCCGACATCGAAGGCGATCATGCCGCCGAAGCCCTTCTGCTGTCGCTTGGCCAGCTCGTGCTGGCGATGCGACACGGAGCCGGGGTAGTAAATCTTCTGCACCTTCGGATGCTCTTCGAGGAAGGCGGCGACGGCCCGGCCCGAGCGGTCGTGCTGCTCCATCCTAAGCGCCAGCGTCTTCGTCCCGCGCAGCACCAGCCACGCGTCGAAGGGCGAGATGATTGCCCCCACGCCGTTCTGCACGAACTTTATCCACTCGGCGTCGCGCTCGTCGTTAAGGACGACGCAGCCGCCCACGCCGTCCGAGTGGCCGTTCAGATACTTGGTCGTCGAGTGGACGACGATGTCCACGCCGAAGTCCATCGGCCGCTGGAGGTAGGGCGACATGAAGGTGTTGTCGCAGACGACGCGCGCGCCCGCGCGGTGCGCTACGTCCGAGACGGCCTGCAAGTCCGAGACGATCATCACGGGATTGGTCGGCGTCTCCACGAAGACCATCCGCGTGTTGTCGCGAATCGCCGCCTCGACGTTCGACGCGTCGGACGTATCGACGAAGGTGAACTCGATGCCGTAGTTTTTGAGAATCTTGTCGAAGAGGCGGAAGGTGCCGCCGTAGGTGTTATCGGAGACGATGACGTGCTCGCCGCCCTTGATGAGCCGGAGCGTGGCGTCGATGGCGGCCATCCCCGAGGCGAAGGCGTAGCCGAAACGAGCGCCTTCGAGCGCGGCGACGTTTTGCTCCATCGCCGTGCGCGTCGGGTTCTGCGTGCGCGCGTACTCGTAGCCCTTGTTGCGGCCGAGGCCGTCCTGCGCGTAGGTCGAGGTCTGGTAGATGGGGACGGTGACGGCGCCCGTCGAGGGGTCAGGCTCGTTGCCGACGTGGATGGCTGTAGTGGAGAAACCCATAAGTTCGTGAATCGTCAATCGTCAATCGTGAATCGCGGTCGCCTCTTTGCTCAACTCGAATGGTAAGTCGCAAGTCAGGGAAAATTCAACTTTATCGATTTACGATTCACGATTCGCGGAGTTAATTGCCGAATGGTAGCCCGCCGACTTTGCTCTGTCAAACCCGTAACAAGTGATAAGTGATAAGTGATGAGTGATAAGAAAAAACCTTTGCTTAGAGCTATTAGCAATTAGCTCTTATCACTTATCACTTATCACTTATCACTTATCACCGTTTTATCGCTTGTCACTTATCACCGTTTCCGATATGTTGTAGTCCCGTGGATAACACGGAGTCACGGCGCACGTCGCCGACGGTCGTCGCCATCATCCCGGCGCGCTACGCGTCCACCCGACTCCCCGGCAAGCCCCTCCTCGAAATCGCAGGAAAACCGATGATTCTGCACGTCGTCGAGCGCGCGCTCGCGGCGCGGTGTGTCGCGCGCGTGCTGGTGGCGACCGACGACGCGCGCGTCGCGGAGGCCGTGCGCGGGGCCGGCCGCGAGGCCGTGTTGACGCGCGCCGACCATCGCTCGGGCAGCGACCGTCTGGCCGAGGCCGTCGAGAGTGTGGACGCCGAGATCGTCGTCAACTTGCAGGGCGACGAGCCTTTCGTCTCGCCGCTGACGGTCGAGCGCGCCGTCGCGGCGCTCATCGCAGACGAGACGGCGCAAGTCTCGACGACGTGCGAGGAGATCGAGAGCGCGGACGACGTGCTCAACCCCGGCGTGGTCAAGGTGGTCACGGACGAACGCGGCTACGCGCTCTATTTCTCGCGCGCGCCCGTCCCGTTCCCGCGCGACGCGGCCCTGCACCACGGCTCACTTCAGGCCGCGCTTGCCAACGACCCGACGCTGCTCAAAGGCTTTCGCAAGCACACGGGACTTTATGTTTACCGCCGCGCCTTTTTGTTAGAATACGCGCGCTGGCCCCAGTCGCCGCTCGAACGCGCCGAATCGCTCGAACAGTTGAGAATCCTTGAGCGCGGCGCGAAGATCAAAGTCGTCGAGGCGGCTTCCCCCTCAATCGGCGTGGACACGCCCGAAGACCTCGCGCGGGTGCGCGCCATGATCGACGCGCAAAGCTCACAGGTGGAACCGCGGCTCAAGTGGCCGGGCTTCTGACCTTGAACCTTGAAAGTTGAACTACACTGATGGGCGACTGGATCGGACTCGGAGCAATCATTCTCGTGGCGTTGGGCGCCTTCTTCGGGCTTGCGCGTCTGGGCACGCCGGCCCGGCCGATGACGCAGGAAGAGTTCGAGCAGAAGGTGCAGGAGGGGCGCGGGTGGATGAGCGCGGGTGCGTTCGCGGGGATGCAGGCGCTTCAGAAGTTGATGAACCCGAAGGCGGCCGAGGCCGTCGAGGTGCAGAAGGACTTGCAGGCGGGTTACTACGACGATCAGCAGGAGGTGGGCGACGGCGACGAGCCTGTTGACCCCGCGGCAGAAGAAGAAAAGCGAACGACTGAAGAGGGGACTGATGCCTAAATACATTTTCGTGACGGGCGGCGTGGTTTCGAGTCTGGGGAAGGGGCTGGCGGCTTCGTCCATCGGGAGCCTGCTCGAAGCGCGCGGCCTGCGGGTCACGCTTATCAAGCTCGACCCGTACATCAACGTCGATCCCGGCACGATGTCGCCCTTCCAGCACGGTGAGGTCTTCGTCACCGACGACGGCGCCGAAACCGACCTCGACCTCGGCCACTACGAACGTTTCACCAACGCCCGGCTCACGCAGGGCAACAACTGGACGACGGGCAGAATCTACCTCTCCGTCATCGAGAAGGAGCGCCGCGGCGACTATCTCGGCAAGACCATTCAAGTCATCCCGCACATCACCGACGAGATCAAGCGGGCCGTGCGCGCCGTCGCGGAGAAAGACCCGGTGGACGTGGTCATCGTCGAGATCGGCGGCACCGTGGGCGACATCGAGAGCCTGCCGTTCCTCGAAGCCATCCGCCAGATGGGCAACGAGGAGCGGCAGGACGGCGGCAAGGGCGCCGTCTTCGTCCACCTCACGCTCGTCCCCTACATCGCCGCCGCCGGCGAGCTGAAGACGAAGCCGACGCAGCACTCCGTCAAGGAGCTGCGCGAGATCGGCATCGCCGTTGACATCCTGCTCTGCCGCAGCGACCGCGCGCTGTCGCGCGACCTGTGCTCGAAGATTGCTCTCTTCTGCAACGTCAGGGAGTCGGCCGTCATCACCGCACAGGACGTGGAGACCATCTACGAGGTGCCGCTGGCCTTCCACGAACAGGGTTTGGACGAACTTATCGTCACCTCGCTCGGCCTCGAAGAGCGCGCGGCGCAATCAGACCTCACGCGCTGGCGGCAGCTCGTCTCGACCATCAAGGAGCCGTCCGCCGGCTCGGTGGCCATCGCCATCGTCGGCAAGTACGTCGAGCTGGAAGACTCCTACAAGTCTCTGCGCGAGGCGCTGACGCACGGCGGCGTGGCGAACAACGTGCGGGTGGACGTGCGCTGGGTCGAGAGCGAGGGGATGATGGATGAGGACTACGAGGAGCGCCTGCGCGACTACGACGCCATCCTCGTCCCCGGCGGCTTCGGCAAGCGCGGCGTGGCCGGCATGATTCGCGCCATCACCTACGCGCGCAAGTCGAAGACGCCTTACTTCGGCATCTGTCTGGGGATGCAGACGGCGACCATCGAGTACGCGCGCTCGGTGTGCGGCCTGCTCGGGGCGGATTCCACCGAGTTCGATGCGGAGACGCCCTATCCCGTCATCTTCAAGCTGCGCGACCTCGTCGGCGTCGAGGAGATGGGCGGGACGATGCGCCTCGGCGAATATCCGTGCAACCTCGCGCCGGGCAGCCTCGCGCGCGTGGTCTACGGCGGGAGCGAATCAATCGGCGAGCGCCATCGACACCGCTACGAGTTCAACCCGGAGTTCCGCGAGCAGTTGGAGAGGGCGGGACTGGTCTTCAGCGGCGAGTCGCCGGACGGGCGCTTCGTCGAGATGGTCGAGCTGCCGCGCGAGGTTCACCCGTGGTTTCTGGGCTGTCAGTTCCACCCCGAGTACAAGTCGAAGCCGCTCGCGGCGCACCCGCTCTTCGCCTCCTTCGTCCGCGCCGCCTACGAGAACCGGATGCGCGACGAGGCGACCATCGAGGACGCGGCCGAGGCCCCCGCACACGAGCACGCGCACGTCGTCGCCGGCGACGACTGATAGAACACGGATAAGACGGATGAGACGGATTGCCACGGATTGATCCGTACTCATCCGTCTTAATCCGTGTCATACCTGGCCTCCTCACCAAGCCCCGACCACATCAAGTCAATGAATATCATCAACCCCGAGATCGAGACCGAACGCCTGCTGCTGCGCGCGTTCACGCCCGCCGACTTCGAGGCGTTCGCCGCGATGCGCGCCGACGCCGAGGTGATGCGTTTCATCGGGATGCCCGTGGGGCCGCATACGCGGGAACAGGCGCGGGCGTGGCAGGAGAGGAACACTCGGCGCTGGCAGGATAACGGCTTCGGGATGTGGGCCGTCGTGGAGAAGGCGACGGGGGAACTAGCCGGGTGGTGCGGACTCTCCCGGCTCGATGAGACGCAGGAGGTTGAGGTCGGCTACGGCCTCGCGCGCCGCGCATGGGGGCGGGGGCTGGCGACCGAGGCCGCCCGCGCCAGCCTCCGCTATGGCTTCGAACGGATGGGTCTCACGCGCCTCGTCGCGGTCGTTAACCCCGCGAACCACGCCTCCCGTCACGTCATCGAAAAGCTCGGCCTGCGCTACGTCAAAGACGCCTACCACTACGGCGCCGACCTCAACTATTTCGAGATCAACCGCGCGGAGTTCAAGCCCACGGCCACCCCCTACGTTTTGCGCGAAACGCCGGCAAACGGTTAAAGTGATGAACATCAAACTCGAATGAGAATCATCGTCTTCATCTTAACCGCGCTCGTTCAGTCGGCCGTCGCCGTGGTGATTTTTTTAATGCTGCTCCTCGGCCTCAACGGGTTCAGCGAGTCTGACGCCACTCCGAGCCTCATCTTTTTCATCGCCCTGAGCGTGGTGTGTGCGCTGGGACTTGGCGGCGCGGCTGCCTACACGGCGAAGCGGATTGCCGAGAAAAAATCGCTCGGCGGCGTCGCGGCTTCGGCCATCGCCGTCCTCTGTTTCTCGGTTCTCGGCGGGGTGATTCTGGTCGGCGGGTTTTTTGCCGCGTTGGTCATCGCAACGATCATGCACGAGTGGAAGTAGGGGCGGCCACACACTCGTCACTTCTCTTATGCTCCAGTGTCCCACATGCGGCCGGCAGTTTGCGGCGGACGTGACGAATTGTCCCGACGACGGGGCGTTGCTGCGCGCGGACGCGACCATCGCCATCGATGCGGCCGCCGCAGACCCGCTCGTGGGGCGCGTGCTCGACGAGAAGTATCGACTCGACGCGCGTCTGGGCGAGGGCGGGATGGGGACGGTCTACCGCGCCACGCACCTGCTCATCGAGCGTCCCGTGGCGGTGAAGGTCTTGAACTCGCGTCTGGTGACGGACGAGTCGGCGCGCGAGCGGTTTCGGCGCGAGGCGCGCGCCGCCGGTCGGCTCCAGCACACGAACGCCGTCGCCGTGACCGACTTCGGGGAGACGAAGGACGGCCTCGTCTACCTCGTCATGGAACTTCTGGAAGGTCGGCCGCTGCGCGAGGTCGTCGCGCGCGAAGCGCCGCTCGACCCGGCGCGCGCCGTCTCGGTGATGCTTCAGGTCAGCGCGGCCGTCGCCGCCGCACACGAGGCCGGCGTCATCCACCGCGACCTCAAGCCCGGCAACATCTTCGTCGTCCAGCGCCCCAGCGCGCCGCACATCGTCAAGGTGCTCGACTTCGGCATCGCCAAGATCGCCGAGGACGCCGACGGCAACCCCGCCGACACGTTGACGGGGACAGGCGTGATGATCGGCACCCCGCGTTACATGTCGCCCGAGCAGTGCGACGGCGCGGAGCTGACGCCCGCCGCGGACGTTTATTCGCTCGGCGTCATCCTCTACGAAATGCTCGCCGGGCAGACGCCATTCTCCGGCGCCACCCCGCTCGCGCTCGCCCTCAAGCATTCATCGGAGACGCCGCCGCGCCCCTCGGAGTTCGCGCCCGGCATCCAGCCCGCGCTCGAAGCCGTGGTGCTCCACGCGCTGGAGAAGTCGCCGGACGAGCGCCCCGCCGACGCCGGTGAGTTCCGGCGCGAGTTGTTCGAGGTGGCCGAACGACTCGGCCTCGAACACGCCGAGGGCTTCAGCTCCCCGACCATCGAGACGCTGCGCGACGCCGGCACCGAGACTCCTTCGGGCCGCCTCGTCATCGACATCGAACGCCTGCGCCGGCAACGTGCCACCAACACGCTGCCCGCTGCCCACGACACCGCCGAGGAGGAAGCGGCGCGCACAGCCGGCAGACGCGATTTGCCTCCGCCCGACCCGGCGCACGCGGGCGCTATGCCGAACCGGCCTCGCCCCGCCGTCGCGCGTCGAGAGAGAGTCGGGCAAAACAGGTTCCGCGTGCGCGTCCCCACGAGGCGGGGGGAGCAGTCGTGGGCGTCGTATCTGCGGCAGCCGAACGTCGCGTGGCTCGCGCTCGCGGCGGTACTTTTCGTCGGCGGTGGCTTCCTGCTCTATCGTGCGTT
>DASVES010000090.1:0-13716 GCA_036380435.1 Pyrinomonadaceae bacterium
GCCACCGCCCTCAAAGCCCAACTCGCCCGCAAAGGCATCAAGTAAGGCAAGTAAGCAGTAAGCAGTAAGCAGTGAGCAGTGAGCAGTGAGCAGTGAGCAGTCAACGCCAGTAGCGCGTCCTGACTGCTCACTGCTCACTGCTTACTGCTTACTGTCTTCAGCAATCCCCCACCGTTTTACCGCAAGATATGACAAGACGCGGCGACAGCGTCTCCGGTATGCTCGACGAAATAGATTCGAGAAGGAGTGTGCTCGCGTGGCAACTAAAAAATCCAAGCCCGAGATTAAAAATAATCATTTCGAGATTCCGCCGGCCGACGGCAAGCTCGGTGTATTGCTCGTCGGCCTCGGCGCCGTCAGCACCACCTTCATCGCCGGCGTCGAGGCCATCAAGCGCGGCATCGCCGAGCCTGTGGGGAGCGTCACCCAGATGGGCGCCATCCGGCTCGGCAAGCGCACCGACAACCGCGTCCCCCTCATCAAAGACTTCGTCCCGCTCGCCCGGCTCGAAGACCTCGTCTTCGGCGCCTGGGACATCTTCCCCGACTCGGCCTACGACGCGGCGATGACGGCCGGCGTCCTTGAGAAGGAACTGCTCACGCAGCTCAAGCCGCAACTCCAGAAGATCAAGCCCATGAAGGCCGTCTTCGACCAGCAGTACGTCAAGCGCCTCAACGGCACGAACGTCAAGGAGGGCAAGAACAAGTTCGCCCTCGCCGCTCAGCTCATCGAGGAGATCGCCGAGTTCAAGCGCAAGAACCGCTGCGCGCGCCTCGTCATGGTCTGGTGCGCCTCCACCGAAA
This sequence comes from Pyrinomonadaceae bacterium, assembly GCA_036380435.1. Classification (GTDB taxonomy): domain Bacteria; phylum Acidobacteriota; class Blastocatellia; order Pyrinomonadales; family Pyrinomonadaceae; genus DASQDT01. The sequence goes on from DASVES010000090.1 coordinate 804, forward strand.
TCTTCATGAAGCCGCACGGCGTCCACAAGACCCTGAAGTCGTTCGAGCAGGCGATGCGCGACGATCACAAGGCCATCGCCCCGTCGATGATCTACGCCTACGCCGCGCTCAAGTCCGGCGTCCCCTTCGCCAACGGCGCGCCCAATCTCACCGTGGACATCCCCGCGCTGCGCGAGCTGGCCGCGGAGCAGGGCGTCCCCGTCTGCGGCAAGGACTTCAAGACCGGACAGACGTTGATGAAGACCATCCTCGCGCCCGGCCTCAAGTCGCGCATGCTCGGCCTCCACGGCTGGTACTCCACGAACATCCTCGGTAACCGCGACGGCGAAGTCTTAGACGATCCCGAGTCGTTCAAGACCAAGGAAGAGTCCAAGCTCTCGGTGCTCGAATACATCCTCCAGCCAGACGTTTACCCGTCGCTCTACAAGGACTTCTCGCACGTCGTCCGCATCAACTACTATCCGCCGCGCGGCGACAACAAGGAGGGCTGGGACAGCATCGACATCTTCGGCTGGCTCGGCTACCCGATGCAGATCAAGATCGACTTCCTCTGCCGCGACTCCATCCTCGCCGCCCCCATCGTCTTAGACCTCGCCCTCTTCCTCGACCTCGCGCAACGCGTCGGGATGAAGGGCGTACAGGAGTGGCTCTCCTTCTACTTCAAGTCGCCGATGACGGCGCCGACCCTCTACCCCGAGCACGACATCTTCATCCAACTGATGAAGCTCAAGAACACCCTGCGCCACCTGCGCGGCGAAGACCTGATTACCCACCTCGGGCTTGAATACTACGACTGACGCCTGTCGGTCGCGCAGCGAATATCAGGGGCGTGTCCGCCGTCAGGACACGCCCCTTTTTTATATAAACCATTCCGTCCCTACGCATAGATTCGGCAGACACGCTTTGCTACACCCGGAACTTCCGGGCCGACGTTTAAGTGCGCGGTCGCGCAGGGTTGCCCGTCCAATTTTTCGGAGAACGACTGTTCGTGTCACCCTCCGACTGCCGTAATCTGTCAGGGGCACGCTTGTCCTCCCCTGCCTAAAAAACTTTGTCCGGCGAGACCATCGCATATTTTGTGGTGACAAAAGAGTCGTTGTCGTATATATAGTGCTCTCGAATTTATGCGCGCCCCTCGGGGCTCCGAAAGGAGTTACAACCGCCTCCCGAGGCCGCGCATCAACTATGTTGCGGTTCGGTCTTTGCATGGGGTGTGGGGTAGCGGGCCGGCGCCGGCTAAATGATAAGGGCGCCCCAGCCAGCGCCTTTGAGTCGCTCCTGCAAGGAGGACGAACATGCTTGCAGAAATGGAAATGGAGAAAACAACGAACACGGTCGTACTCGATCCCGACCAGAAGAGTCCGCGCGCGCAGGAGTTCGAGGAGAAGTTGGGCGCGCGCATCGTCGGGCAGGAGCGCGCGGTGCGCCGCATGAGCGGCCTCTACCAGATTTTCCTCGCCGGGATGAATCCGCCGAATCGCCCCGTCGGCACGATGCTCTTCCTCGGCCCAACGGGGTCGGGCAAGACGCGCGTCGTCGAGGCCGCGGCCGAGGTGCTGTGCGGCGATCAGAATGCGGTCATCAAGATCGACTGCGCTGAGTTCCAGCACTCGCACGAGATCGCCAAGCTCATCGGCAGCCCGCCGGGCTACCTCGGCCACCGCGAGACCTCTCCGATGCTCACGCAGGAGAACCTCGACCGCTACCACACCGACGACCTCAAGCTCTCGCTCGTCCTCTTCGACGAGATCGAGAAGGCCAGCGACTCCCTGTGGCAGCTCCTGCTCGGTATCCTCGACAAGGCGACGCTGACGCTGGGCGACAACCGCCGCGTAGACTTCTCGCGCTCGATGGTCATCATGACCTCGAACCTCGGCGCACGCGAGATGTCGGAGCTGATCTCGGGCGGCATCGGCTTCGCCCCCGCGCAGGGCGGGAAGAACCCGAACGACACCGAGGTCGATCAGAAGATTTACCGCACGGCGGTCGAGGCGGCCCGGCGCAAGTTCTCGCCGGAGTTTATGAACCGCATTGACAAGGTCGTGGTCTTCCGCAGTTTGAAGGAGCACCACCTGCGGGAGATTCTGGAGTTGGAGCTTGGGGCCGTGCAGGAGCGCATCATGCGCAGCGCGGGCACGAAGTTCGTCTTCCACTGCTCGGACGGAGCCAAGGACATGCTCCTCAAGGAGGGCATCGACTTCAAGTACGGCGCGCGCCACCTCAAGCGGGCCATCGAGCGCTTCCTCGTCTACCCGCTCTCGAACCTCGTGGCGACCGAGCAGGTGGGCCTCGGCGACTTAGTCCACGTGGACATCTCCGAGTCGGGCAAGAAGCTCGTCTTCTCGAAGAGTTCGGGCGGCGCGCTCATCAACGACGCCCCGCGCGAGGAGACGGACGAGCACGGCGGCGAGGCCAAGTCGGGCGGCGTCGGTGTGCCGCTCCCGCAGGCGACGCGGGCCGCCCGCCGCGGCCAGGGACGCGGCGACAAGGGTGAAGGCTGACAGCCGGCTAACCCACCCATCAAAAGAACAAGAGCCGGAGAGCGATGTGAATCGTCTCTCCGGCTCTTGTTCTTTTGATGGGGTCTTCCCGCGTCTTAGCCCGACACCTTGAAGAAGAACGGGTCGATGGAGACTCCGACCTGGGTCGTGTTGTTGTTGGCTAAGAGCCTGCGGGTCGTGAAGTCGTGGTTGCGCTGGTAGGTCACCCCGTTGGGAAAGTTGTTTCTGTCCGGTGTGTTGTTGGCCGAGAAGATGCCGAGGAAGTCGCGGCCGACGCTGACGAGGTGATCGTAGTCGCCGATGTAGGGCTGGAACTGCGGGAGCGGGGAGGCGGCGGGCACGCGCGCCAGCACAAGGTTGCTCCAGTTAACGCCGTCGAGCGAGCGATCCAGTTGCGTCACCCAGCGTGCGCCCGCGCCCGTGCCCGTGACCTGCTGGTAGAGCAGGCCGACGACGCCCTGACTATTGATGGCGAGCGAAGGGTTGGTGGCCTTGGCGATAGTTCGCAAATCACTCGGCGACCAGGTGACGCCGCGATCCGTCGAGCGGCGCACGTGCAGCGTGTAGCCCGTGCCGGGCCGCACGTCGCCCCACGCGACGTAGACCGTGCCGCTGTTGCGCGGGTCGGCGGCAATCGACACGTCCCCGCCCATGCGCTGCTGGCCGAGTGTATCGGCCCAGATGAATCTGACGCCCTGCGCGACGCGCTTGCCGGCCAGCCCGTCGCCGGCGTCGCGCAGAGACTTGAACTGTGTGGCCCCCGTCCCGCCCAGGTCGTCGCGGACGACGACGACATCGGCGGTGACTTCGTTATTGCCCTCATTGAAGGCCCGCCAGCCGTAGAAGACTGCGTAGACCGTCCCGTCGCGGTGGCACACGGGCCGGACTTGCGGGCCGTCTTGCCTGGCGCTGCCCGTGCCCCGCGCCTCGATGCGAACCTTCGTGAAGGTCGGCGTCGGGCGCGCCGCGTCCGTCGATTGTTCTATGGTGGCCGTGCGCCCGCCCGTCGCGGTGAAGTCGTTGTTGCCGACGTAGACGCGGTCGCGGCTTCCGAAGGTCGTCGCCTGCACGAAGGGCTGATCGACATTCGCGCGATCCACAAGGACGTTCATCGGGGTTGGCCCGGAAGGCGTGTTGGTGCGGAGGATGCTTTGTCGGAGGCTACCGGGGAGGCGGAGGATGCCGGTGTAGAGCTGGCTCGAACCGCTGAAGCCGACCGTAATGTCTCCCGTGATGCTCTGGCTCGGCACGACGAATTCGAGCGACCACGTGCGGCCGCCGTCGTTGGAGACGTAGATGGGCGCCTGCGGCCCGCCGAACGGGTTGCGCGTGAACGCGGAGCCGACGATCTGCGAAGGGTTGTTCGGGTTAACCGTCAGGTGCGGCTCGCTGTCCTGATGCGTCTCGTTACTCAGCGAACGCGGGATCATGTTGACGATCATGATGTCGCCGGGGGCGAGCACCTTCGGCGCGGCCGTCCGCTTGGCCGCGCCCTTCTTGCCGGCAACGCCTTTGCGCGCGCCCGGCTTCTTGCCCGAGGTCTTTTTCGCGGCGCTCTTTCCGCCGGCAGATTTTTTAGCGGCGCGCGAGGAGGGGGCGGCCTTCCGGGCCGACTTGCTCGCCCCCCCGCCGGAAGATTTTTTGCTCGCCCTCTTGGCTGGCATAAGCTTCTCTCCTTCTGCCTGTCAGCTGAAGACCGCGCGCCACTGTAAGTGGGTCGGTGTTGACGCGCCACGGCAGTCCGACGGCCGTCGTGAGTCTATTCCTCGTCCGGCTTGTTCGCGCCGCCGACGAGGGTCTTTATCTCGGAGCTTTTCTGAATCGGCTGAAAGTCTTCGGGGGCGAGACAGGTGTAGGCCTCGGATGTCTCGGCCTCGGCGGGGGTGACGGTGGCCCTCAGACGAGGCTTCTGCGGCTTGGCGGCCGCGTCCGTCTTGTGAAGGATGAAGACGCCCTGTTGACCCGGCTCGAACTTCGGAGCCCTGTACCAGCGCACGTCGTTGCTGCTCGGGAAACGGATGACGACTTTCTTCTTCTGACTGCCCTTCTCCACGTCCGCCACTTCCACCACGGCCTCGCGCCACTGCGGGTCGTGCTCCGTGATCGGCCGCCGCCTGACGGGCTTCGCCGCGCCGGGAGCCGCCGCCCCCGCCTTGGCCGACCTTTTCGTTGACCGGCCGGCGGTCATGGGGCCGCCGCCCTCGTCCGCGGGCAGCCGCACGTCGGTCACCCTGCCGGTGACGACGAGGTCGGCGCTCGAAACCCTCTCCTCCATCTTCTGCTGTCGGAGATTTTTCGGCGGCGCGACGCCACTCATGCCGAGCATCGCCCGCGTGGCCTTCTTCACGGGGCGCACGCCGACGGCGCGCACCGCGATGCCTTCCCCGAACAGCCAGCCGTTGGTGTAGAAGATCGCCTCGTCGCCGGCCTTGACCTTCTGACGGCCGCTCAACTCCACCGTGATGTCAGTCCCCGTCAGGTCTTCCAGCGTTTCGGGGGCTTGCAGGACTTCGTCTACGCGCACCACGATTGTCTTGTCGGAGACCTGGACGCGGGTCATGGTAGCCGCCTTCAGCTTTTGCACCGTGCCGCGAAAAACGAACCCGGACTCTCGGATCAATTCTTCCTCACTCAAAGTTGGCATCTTCCTCTCCTCTCGGCGTTCGACCCTTACCGAGCGACGCGGTCTTTAACGAAAAACTTATGCGGCCCCATCCAAAAACCTGCTCTGCACGGGTTGTATTCTAGACCCTTGCTGCCGTCCCTGCACGCCACTCGTAACTTCGCGCGTCGCCGGAGGTCTATAAGCTGACGAAAGCGGGACTCGTCTTTCCTCGGAACAGCGCTGCCGACCCGACGGGATAATTCCTATGTCCTACTCATCATGCCGGAACGCGAGAAAATATTTCATGGCGACGAACGGACGGCCGTAGAAGTCAGTTCCGTCACATAAACGGTGACGGCACGCCAAGACTGAGTTTGCGGAGCGCCTCTTGGGCGATGCGCGAAAGGTGTGGGTCACGCGCGTTGAGCGCGGCGCGCAGGGCCGGGATGGCGGCCGGGTCGCCGATGAGTCCGAGTGCGCGGGCGGCCTCACGCCTCACGTCATCCTCGGAGCGCTCCTTCGAGAGGGTGTCGATGAGGGCCGGCGCCGCCGCGCGGTCGCCGATCTGGCCGAGCGAGACGGCCGCCGCGCGGCGCACGAACTCATCCTCCTCACGCTTGCCGCGCGTCACGCGGCTCAGTAGTCCGGTACTGGGGATGCGCTCAGAAAGTTTCCGCGCCAGCACGGAGACGGCCACGGGGTCGCCTATCTGCCCAAGCGCCACTGCCGCCGCCCCGCGCACCGACGCCTGCTTGTCGCGCTCCAACGCATTCACCAGCGCGGGCACGGCCGCCCCGGCGCGCGCCAGGCCGAGCGCATAGGCCGACTCACGGCGCACGAACTCATCGCGGTCGCGGAGCAAGACCGGCGCGAGAAGTGCGGCCCCGTCGGCCGGAGCGAGCGAGAGGACTGCGCGGGTCGCGTGCGCGCGCACGACGGCCGAGCGGTCGCCCAGCGCCGCGCCGGCCGCGCGCGAAGCCTCTGGACGCCGCAACGCGCCGAGGCTGACGACGGCGTCGCGTCGTTCTTCCACATCGACCGACGCAAGCCTTCTGCTTTGCGTTTCGATTTGTCGCTGGAGCGGGGTCAGTGTGTCCGAGGATTGGGTGGTGACGGCGGCCAGCGGATGGAGGCCGAGGGCTGAAGCCTTACGCGGGGCCGGCGGCGGAGGGAGAAAGAGCACCGTGGCCGCGGCGATGGCAATCGCGGCGCGGCTGTTGGGTGGCGCGTGTCTTCGGGTCGGATGAAGGCGTCGGCTCATATACGGGCGGGCGCGGCGGCGGCTCGTCGCTCTGCGCGGCGGCGCACGACCTCCCACTCGAACGCCTGACGGGCGCGCACGTTCTCCGGCGTGTCGGCCAGTATCGCGACGAGTTCGTCCTCCCACAGGCCCGGCATCGCTCTGGCCCTGCGCATGGACTCCATAATTGAGATGTATTCGAGGACTTCTCGCACCTCCGACTCGTTGAGGTCGTCTACCTTGAGGGCGAGGCGCTGGCGTTCGTTGATTCGCTTGGCCATCTTCTGGCTCCTTCGTCGGCGAAACCGGACGGCCAAAGCGCGGGCGGTCAACTCTGCGGAAGGATTCGGGAGCGACCGGCCGACGGGCCGTCGGCGATCAGGTGTGGCGCGTATGGTGCGCGTCTGTTTTTCTTCACTTGTGTCCTGAGATTCTCCGGGTGTAGCAAACTCTTCTGAAGTCTTGGGCGCGTAACTTTAAGTTATCCGAACGACCGCCCTCGCCAATCGCCGCCACGCGTTGCCATGTCGCGGGTCGGAGAGTATTGAACTCTCGCCCGCTTTGCCGGTCACGTCAGTTGTCGGTTGCGAATTTTGCGGCGGCCGTCAAGGCTCGCTATGGGCGCAATATACACGAGGGCCGTGGGGGGCGCAAGATTTGTTCCCCCTCGCCAAAAGACCCGGCGGGGCTGTTTCTGGCGCTGCCTGACGCTATGGATTTTCCTAGTCGATCTTCGAGGCGAGCATGTGCATCGAGTCAACGATGAGCACGGCGATGGGCGGGTAGAAGATGAGGTCGGGGCGAATCTGCCGGTCGAAGAGGAGCGGGAGGTCCTGGAAGATGACCACCTCATGCGCCTGCGAGCCGACGAAGAGGCCGGCGGCGAGACTCGCCGCGTAGCCCACGACGAGGAAGGCCGAGGCCGCAAACCGCGTGAAGGGTTTATCTGTCTTGTCGTCGCGGGCGTTGATGATCGAGTCGTGAATCGAACGGGGCTTGTAGGTGTAGTGGTCGAAGCACGCCTTGAGCCGGACGGCCAGATGCCACAGCCCGATGAGGAACAGCGTCACCAGCACGGCGCGGCCGACGCCGCGGAAGTTGTCCCACAGGCGCGGCTTGAAGAGCGCCACGAAGAAGGTCGAGAGGAAGAGTGTGACCGTGGTGAAGACCGCCTGCTGGAGCGCGAAGGTCTCGCGCCGCTCGGCCTCGATCAGGCGGTCAACGATGCCGTCGAAGCGCGACTGCACGGCCGCCCGCCGCATCCGCTGGGCGTGCGGGTTCGCGGTGGAGAAGACCGACTCTTTGCCGGTCTGGAAGCCGGTGCGGAGTTTCTTGAGCTGGGCGTCGAAGAAGGCGCGCTCCTGCGGGTCGCTGAGCGTGCGGTAGGCGAGCGCGACGAGGGCGAACTGGCGGGAGGCTTTCTCGGTGCCCCCGTTGACATCGGGGTGGAGTTGGCGCGCGAGCTTACGGTAGGCCGACTTGATCTCGATGTCCGTGGCCGTCCGCTTCACCCCTAAGACTTTGTAGTAGTCAACCACCGCGCTTTCCCTGAAATTGCCAAAGCAGGCGATGGAACGCTCTTCCGTGTGGGAACGCTCAATCGTACTTTTTCTTCGGGTAAGGGAGGGCACCCGCAGGCGTAATATAGCATTTTTCGCAGACATTCGTCCCGCCTAATTCGCCGGGCCGTGAGGGGCGTCAGGCGACAGGGGGACGAATGCTGCGGAGGTGAGGACAGTTACCGGGAAGTGGTGCTTTCTCCTCGTGCGGCCACCGAGTGGGGCGAGGACACTTTTTAGTGGTGACCACTTCAGCCGGGTTGCTGAGTGGCTGTATTCCAACATTGATGACAATTTTTTGCAAGCAAAAAATCCACATGTGGGAGAAGTATTTACGCTACCGCCCACGGTCGCCCCCACGAAGAAGGACGCCGGCGTCAACAATCGTCAACGCCGGCGTCCGTCGGAGCTTTATTATCTCGGGAAAACTCTTATTTTTCCGCTTTTTTCCCTTCGGCCGGCTTGTGGTTGCCGGAACGCTCGATGAAGTTGATGAGCGTGCGGACGGCGACGCCCGTCGGCCCCTTCGAGCGGAAGGGCTTGGCCTCGTCGCCCCAGGCCGTGCCGGCGATGTCGAGGTGCGCCCAGGGCGTGCTGTCGGTGAACTCCTTGATGAAGGCGGCGGCCGTAATCGTCCCGGCCTTGCGGCCGCCGACGTTCTTGATGTCGGCGATGTCCGACTTGATCTGCTTGGAGTATTCCTTGTCGAGCGGGAGCTGCCAGAACTTCTCGCCGACCTCGCGGCCCGACTCGACGAAGTCGTCGATGAGCTGCTGGTCGGTGCCGAGGATGGCGGTGTTCACGTCGCCGAGGGCGATGGAGACGGCGCCGGTCAGGGTCGCCATGTCGATGATGCGCGTGGCCCCGAGCTTCTTGGCGTAGGAGACGGCGTCGGCGAGGATGAGACGGCCCTCGGCGTCGGTGTTGATGACCTCAATTGTCTTGCCGGACATGGCGCGGACGATGTCGCCGGGCTTGGTGGCCTTGCCTGAAGGCATGTTCTCGGTGGCGGGGACGACGCCGAGGATGGGCACCGACGGCTTGAGCTGCGCGATGGCGCGCATCACGCCGAGGACGGTGGCGCCGCCCGTCATGTCGTACTTCATCAGCTCCATGTTCTCGCCGGGCTTGAGAGAGATGCCGCCCGAGTCGAACGTGATGCCCTTACCGACGATGGCGAGGTAGTCTTCGCCGTCTTCAATCTTCGCCTTCCCGGCGGGCATGTACTTGAGGATGATTAGCTTCGGCACCTGTTCGGAGCCGCGGGCGACGCTCAGGAGCGCGCCCATGCCCTCCGCCTCCATGTCCGACTGTTCGAGGATTTCAACCTCCAGTCCGAACTCCGAGGCGATCTGCTCGGCGCGCTCGGCGAGGATGGTCGGGGTCATGTAGGCGCCCGGCTCGTTGGCGAGGTCGCGCGTGAAGTTGACCGACTCGCCGACGATCCGTCCGCGTTCGCCGCCGCCCCTGACGGCCCCCTCATCCGCACCTTCCATAATCACGACGAAGCGGTCGATATTCTTTTCCTCCTTATCGACCGTGCGGTACTTGTCCATGTCGAAGAGGCCCATGACGGCGCCCTCGGCGGCGGCGGAGGCGGCGCGGGCGGCGTCGAGAGTTTCGGGGACGCGCGGGGCGAGGCCGATTGACTTGACGTTGCGCGCGCGCAGGTAACGCACGGCGGCGCCGGCCAGGTGCGCGACCTGCCCGAGACCGTACGAGTCGCGCTCGCCCGCGCCGACGAGCAGCAGGCGCTTCGCCTTGAGTCCTTCCGAACCGGAGAGGTGGACGTAGGCCGTCTCGCCCTCCTTGCCCTTCATCTCCTCCGCCTCAAGGACCGAGCGGACGAGGCCGCCCGTCGCCGCGTCGAGTTCTTTGAGGAACCCGTCGTCGGCCTTCTCGTCTTTGAAAACGGCGACGGCCAGGGCTTGCACGTCGGTCTCGGCGTAGCCTCCCACGTTGGTTTCGATATTCATGCTTTAATCATCTCCTCTGCTCAACTTCTGTCGCGCTCCTTGATTTGCGCGCGCGTCTCGCGCTCGACAGTCCGGCGCATCTCCGTTTCACGCTTGTCGTATAGTTTTTTACCACGCGCGACGCCGATTTCAAATTTGACGCGGCCCCCTTTGAGGTACACGCGTGTGGTGACGAGCGTCATCCCTTTAAGCTCTGTCTCCTTCGACATGCGGTCGATCTCCCGCCGGTGCAGGAGCAGCTTGCGCGTGCGGACGGGGTCGTGGTTCTCACGGTTGCCGTGCGAGTAGGGCGAGATGTGCGCGTTGAAGAGCCACGCCTCTCCCTCGCGCACCGCGACGTAAGAGTCTTTGAGCTGGATTTGGCCGGCGCGCACGCTCTTGACCTCCGTCCCCGTCAACGCGATGCCGGCCTCGTACCTGTCTTGCACGTGATACTCGTGCAGCGCCGCGCGGTTCGTGACGATTACCTTCTCTCCTTCCGCCATGATTCTCCCTTACGCTCCCTGTTCGACTTGCCCCTCGAACTCGCCCTTGAGCGGCCTCGACATCAACTCTTCGCAGGCTGAGCGCGCCGACTTACCTTCGTAGAGGACGGCGTTCACCTCGCGCGTGATGGGCATCTCGACGCCGAGCCGCGCGGCGAGCAGCATCACGGCCCGCGTCGTCTTCACGCCCTCGGCCACCTCCTTCATCCCGGCGAGAACTTCTGCGAGCGCGCGGCCGCGGCCGAGTTCCTGACCGACGCGGCGGTTGCGTGAGAGTCCGCCGGTGCATGTCAGGACGAGGTCGCCCAAGCCCGCGAGGCCCATCAGGGTTTCGGGGCGCGCGCCCTCGGCGAGGGCGAGGCGCGTCATCTCGGACAGACCACGCGTGATGAGCGCGGCGACGCTGTTCGTCCCGTAGCCGAGTCCGGCGACCATCCCCGAAGCCAGCGCCATGACGTTCTTGAGAGCGCCGCCCAGCTCCGTGCCGACCACGTCGGTGTTAGTGTAGATGCGAAAGTTCGGCGCGCTCAACTCCGCCTGCACGCTGCGCGCCAATTCTTTCTCATCGCTTGCGGCGACGACGGCCGTCGGCTGCCCCGCCGCCACCTCCTGCGCGAACGACGGCCCCGACAGACAGACGAAGCGCAACCCCTCCGTCCCCGCGCCCAAAACCTCGGCCGCCACTTCCGAGATGCGCTTCCCCGTCTCGACCTCGATGCCCTTCGTCGCGCTGACGAAGATCATCCGGGGCCGCGCGTGCCCGGCGAGGGCGGACAGCAGAGAGCGCGTCGCGTGCGAAGGGGCCGCGAGCACGACGAACTCGGCGCCGCTTAGAGCCTCCGCGATGTCCGTCGTCGCGCGCACGTTCGGCGGCACCTCGCACCCCGGCAGGTATGTGTCATTAACCCGACGTGCATTGACCTCCTCAACGACACCCGCGTTGCGCGACCACAAGCGCACCTCGTGGCCCGCCCGCCCGGCGACGACGGCCAGCGCCGTCCCCCATCCCCCACCGCCCATGACTGCGACTCTAAGCATAATGACAGTAGTGATAAGTGATGAGTGATAAGTGATGAGAAGGAAGCAACTGCCTCTTATCTTTTCTTATCACTGATCACTCATCACTTATCACTTCAGCTTGCTCTCCGTCCCCTTCAGAAGCCGGCCGATGTTTGCGCGGTGCATGAGGACGATGAGTGCGGCGCCGGCGGCGGCGGCCGACGTGAGCGGCGCGCGTTGCTCGGGCGGGTAAGTGTAGCCGCCGAGGAGCCAGACGCAAAGCGGCAACAGGGCCGCGGCCGTGATCGAGCCGAGTGAGACGTAGCGCGTCGCCCACACGACGAGGAGGAAGACGGGGAGCGCGCTGAAGAGCACGGCGAGCGGCGCGAGGGCCATGAAAACGCCGAGGCCCGTCGCCACGCCCTTGCCGCCACGGAAGCGAAGCCACACGGGGAAACAGTGTCCCAGAACGGACGCCACTGCGGCCCCGGCCACCCACCAGTTGGCGCCGAAGTCTTCGGTCAACAGGGCGCGGGCGAGCAGGACGGCGAGCGCGCCCTTGAGCGCGTCGAGCGCAAGCGTCAGCAGGCCCGCCTTCTTCCCCGCGCGCCGGGTAACGTTCGTCGCGCCCGTCCCGCCCGAGCCGGTGGCGCGCACGTCGCCGCCGCTCGCGAGGCGCACGATCAGATAGCCGAAAGGTATCGAGCCGAGCAGGTACGCGGCGAGGATGACGAGTGAGGGCATCATTGGTCGTTTGTCACGCGGCCGGGGTCTCGTCTCCCGCGACATCTCCGCTCAGATCGGCCGCCACGCCCGGCGGGGCGGGGTCGAGCAGGCGGGCGAAGAGGGGGATGAACGGGAAGCCGAGCGGGGCGAGATAGACGCTGATGAAGGAGAGCGCAATCGCCACGGCGCAGGCGGCCGGCACCGCCCACGAACGCCGGCTGACGCGCCGGATGGTCTGTGCGTCGGCCGCCGCGCTCAGGAGCGCGGGCCGCGACGCGGCGTAGCGCCAGACCCAGAGTTTCATCAGCGCGACGACGCCGAAGCTCGCGGCGTAGAGGATGAACGCCGTGCGGCTCCAGGAATATTCGCTGTAGAGCGCCGTCGGGAACGGGATGAAGGAGACGCTCAGCAGCAGCAGCAGGTTTCTGAAGAGGAGGCCGATGTCGTAGGAGTCGATGAGGCGGAAGATTCTGTGATGCTCGATCCACATCGACCCGACGACGAAGAAGCTCATGACGAAGCCGAGGAACTTGGGCAGCAGATGCAGCAGGCCGCGCCCCACGTCGCGCTCGGTGTGCCCTTCGAGATGGGGGACTTTGATTTCGAGGACGAGCAGCGTGATGACGATGGCGAAGACGGCGTCGCTGAAAAAGACGACGCGCTCGAAGCTGAGGCCCGGTTCGGTCTCTTTCTGGTTCACGGTTCACTCCAGAGGGGATTGGTTCATTGATTCATCGGTTCATTGACTCATTTAAATCAGTACCGCGAGCGGTAGCGAGCGGGTCGTGCCTTGCGCAACCACACCCGCTCGCTACCGCTCGC
>DASVES010000091.1:0-7105 GCA_036380435.1 Pyrinomonadaceae bacterium
CGTCCGCCTGCACCTCTCGAAGTGCGACTTCTGCGGCGCCGAGTTACAACTCCTGAGCAATCATCCAAGCGTGAAGGAGACGCCCCACGTCCCCGCGCGCATCCCGCTGTCGCTGCTCCTGCTCGCCGAGCACTCGCTCCCGCGCAAACACGTCCTGAAGAAACACCCGCGGCAGAACGCGGCCTAGAAGACACCTGCGCCCGGCGAACTCACCGGCGCGACGGCGGCCGAACATAATCGTTGACACACGCCGGCGGCGGGCATATCGTGCGCCTGCCCGAACGCGCCCGTTCTTCGCCGGCGCTTTTTCCGGCGTTCGATTTTCCAGCCTTCATACCGAGTCTCACGCGACCGTTCACAGACCTGCTGTCCTGACTCCCGTCGTCGTCGCCGAAGGCGCGAAGACGTTCGGGTTCTCACCCGGTAAAGTCACTTGATCGAAAGGAGTCCCCCATGTTCGGTTCCAATGTTCTCGATGTAGCCATCGGGATGATATTCGTCTACCTCCTGCTGAGCCTCATTTGCTCGGCCGTCAACGAGATAATCGAAGCGTGGCTGAAGAAGCGAGCGACGGACCTTGAAAGGGGCATCCGGGAACTGCTCCACGACCAGAAGGGCGACGTGTGGGTGAAAGACCTCTACGATCATCCGCTGGTCGGCGGCCTGTTCCGGGGGGAGTACAAAACCGAGCATATCGGAAGCGACGGCCACTACCAGGTGAAGGGGCTGATCGGGAAGCACGGCCACGCGCACCTGCCCTCTTATATCCCGTCCCGCAACTTCGCCCTCGCCCTGTTGGACCTCGTCTCCAAGGCCAAGGACAAAGTCGCACCAGCAGCAGACGATGGGAAAGCCGCGGCAGCAGCAGACGGTGGGGAGGAGAAAGATCGGAAGCAGGAGAGCCTCGAGAAAGTAGCGCGGGCCGTCGAGGCGTTGACGAAGGAGGCGGGGGGCGACGCGGAGAAGGCGCGGAAGAGCGTCGAGAAATGGTTCGACAGCTCGATGGACAGGGTGTCAGGCTGGTACAAGCGCCGGTCGCAGGTGATCATCCTCTTCCTCGGCTTCGGCGTGACCGTCTTCGCCAATGCCGACACGATTGCGATCTCGAAGAGCCTCGCCAACGACCCATCGGTGCGACAGTCGCTCGTCGCGGCGTCGCAGGAGTACGCGAAGTCCAACACCGCCCCGTCGCCCGGCGCCACTCCCGCGCCCACGCCTGCTCCGCAGGAGTCTACGGAGCCTGCGTCCACGACCGCCGCCCCGACGCCAACCCCGCTGAAGGAGTGTGAGAAGGACATCAATTCGCCGGAGTGCCGGGTGGCGAAGAACCTGCATCAGCTTGAGAAGTTCGGCCTGCCCATCGGCTGGGACCTCACCAACCGGAATGCCGTGCCCACGCCGCCGTGGTTAGTGGCTAAGGGTGATAGTGTGGCCTGGTGGACGAGCGTCGGCAACTGGCTGCTCAAACTTCTGGGCTGGCTGGTGACGGCCGCCGCCATCTCGCTCGGGGCGCCGTTCTGGTTCGACCTCCTGAACAAGTTCATGATCGTCCGCTCGACCGTCAAGCCGCACGAGAAGAGTCCCGAGGAGAAGCCGATTGGTTGAGCGCCGGGCGCGGCGGGGCGGAAGGTGTGCGGGCGACCGAAGGCGACGAGGGCGGCGGGGCTTACGCGGTTTCGCCCTGACCGAACTCGCCTTTGATCGCACTCTTATCGATCTGCATCTTGCGGCGGTTCGAGTCCACGGCGACGTAGACGACTTCGGCCTCCGTGACCTTGACGCGCCCCGAAGTGGTGGCGCCGCCGTGGCGCTCGGTCTCGACCGTGACGCGGATGGTGATGGAGGTGTTGCCGACGCGCGTCGTCTCGGCGTAGAAGCTGACGAGGTCGCCGACGAAGACCGGGTGGTGGAAGACGACTTCGCGCATGGCGACGGTGACGAAGCGCTCGACGTTGGTATGGCGGTGGGCCTCGATGGCCCCGGCCATGTCGATGTAGCTGAGGATGATGCCGCCGAAGATGGTGCCCTGCGGGTTCGTGTCGCGCGGAAGCAACGTGATGCGGATGGCCGGGTCTCTGAAGGGTGTGCTCATGTGTGTGGGTCGGCGGCGGCCGGGCGTCTGAACATTCTCGAACGCGGGCGCGGCGGTTTTTTTATCGGTCGAAAGCGTCGGTGAGGTGAGGATGGACGGCGTCGGCGCGGGCTGTCAAGCGCGGGGCCGCAAACGTTGTCGCGCGAGCCCCTTCGGCCGGCTCCGGCGCGGTCAATCTTTCCGCCCCGCGCTCGTACAACGGCAGCCCCCGAGGGCACATCAAAAGTCCTGTCGCAAAAGAACAGACGGGCCTGCCGGTGGAGTTCCGCGAAGTCGCCCACGCCGTCCGCGCGCTTCAGTTCAAAGTTGCGGTAAATTGGGCGGGGGCCTCGGCCCCTTCCGACCGCGGATGTAAACGACCGGCCCCGTACTCGGCCATAAAGTTTCCGATAAGAATCCGACGATGAAGACACTTCTCAGCCGCTTCGCTTTGCTGCTCGCGCTGTCCGCCATAGCCTTCGGCGCCAACCTCTTCGCACAGGACAACAGGGGCGCGCGCGCCCGCCAGAGGCCGCGCCCGGCGACGCAGAGGCCGGCGGCGACGCCCGCGCCGACCCCGTCGGTCGCGCCGACGCCGGCGCGCGTCGCCGTGCAGGAGACGCTGCTGCCGCCCGGCGGGCGCGCCCGCTTCGACGTGACGCACTACCGCATCGACGCCGAACTCCGACCCGCCGAGCACCTCTTCGCCGCCGCCGGCGACGTGACCTTCACGACGCTCGACAACACGCGCTCGGTCGTCTTCGAACTCAACGGCTCGCTCAAGGTCGAATCCATCGAAAGGGGCGGCGTCGCCCTGACGAACTTCGTGCAGGACGCCGTGGGCGTCGATGCCATCGGGCCGAGCGTGCGCGTCGATCTCGGAGAGGTCGTCGCCGCGGGCACGCCCGTCACGCTCCGCTTCCGTTGGGGCGGCGCGCTCGTCAGCCCCGAGGGCGGGCCGCTGCCGAGCAAGCGTCTGGCCTACGTCGGCCCAGAGGGGTCGTACCTGATGTACGCCGCACGCTGGTTCCCCTTCCACGACTACGCGGCCGACCGCGCCACCTCTGACATTACTATCTCCGTCCCCGCCGGCTTCGAGGTCGCGGGCGCGAGCGACGAGGCGGCGACGGCCGGGGCCGAGTCGCTCCTGCGCACCGCGTCGCCGGGCGCGCGGCGCTTCCGCTTCGTCACGCGCCAGCCCGCGCTCGTCGGTAACTTCGCGGCCGGTCGCTACATCACGCGCTCGCTCCGCATGGGGCCTTACGAGATGCAGTTCTACGTGCGACCGGGCAGCGAAAACTTCATCGACACCTACGGTCAGGTGATCGGCCGCGCCCTTGAGTTCTACACGCGGCAGTACGGGCAGCCGGCCTTCGGCACGCGCTTCGTCGTCGCGCAGATCGACGACGCCAGCCTCGACGCCTACGCCGCGCACGGCTTCCAGTTCCTCTCCGAGCGTTTCTTCCAACCGGCGCGTCAGCTCTCACTCGATGATCGCGTCGAGCGCGAGACGGCCTTCCAGTGGTGGGGCCATTCGGTCGGCCTCAAGTCGTTCGACGACGTGTGGCTCTCGCAGGGCCTCGGCGAGTGGAGCGCCTACGCGCTCAGGGAGACACGGCTCGACGGCGCACGCCTCGAAGCCGCCCAGCGCGACATGATGGAGCGGGCGCTGATGTTCGAGCAGTCGGCTTCGATCCTGCGCGCGCCCTCGACGCTCGACGACCAGTCGGCCGCCTATCAGGCCGTCATCTACTACAAGGGCGCGCAGGTCTTCCGCATGCTGCGCGAGACGGTCGGCAAGGAAAAGTTCGATCAGGTGCTGCGTCGCTTCTTCACGCAGTACAAGGGCAAGAACGCCAGCGTGGACGACTTCGAGCGACTGACGACGGAAGTGGTCGGCGAGAACATGCGCTACTTCTTCGCGCGCTGGGTGGAATCGACGGGCGTGCCCGAGTTCGCCGTCGATTACCAGATCATCCGCACGCGCTCGGGCAAGTTCCGCGCGCGCGGCACCGTCAAACAGAACTTCGAGAATTTGCGGATGCCGGTCGAGATTACGCTCCGCGCCGAGGGCGACGACGCTTCGACCGTTCTGCCCATTCAGGACAAGAGCGAGGACTTCGACCTCGAATCGACGGGCAAGCCCATCGAAGTCCTCGTCGATCCGAACTACAAGGTGCTCCGCACGTCGGACGAGTTGCGCATATCGGTCGTCGCGCGTCGCGGCATCGAGCTGTTCCGCGAAGGCTCTTACCTCGAAGCGCAGCGGCAGTTGGAAGAAGCCCTCAAGCTCGACAAGTCGAACTCGTGGATTTACTACAATCTCGGGATGCTCTATCTGGAGCAGCGCAACTACCAGCAGGCGCTCGACAACTTCCAGGCGGCCATCGACGGCAACCTGCGGCCCTCCTGGATCGCCGCCTGGGCGCGCATCAAACGCGGCAACGCCTACGACGCGCAGGGCGACCGCGCCCGCGCCGTCCACGAGTACAATCAGGCCGTGCAAAGCGGCATCGACTTCGACAACGCGCAGAAGGCGGCCAAGGCGTTCCTCGAAACCCCTTACGACCCGAAGGCCACGACGCAGCAAGCCAACAGCAGATAAGCACGCCGCCCGACCCGACAGAAGAAGGCCCGCCAACGACGCGAGATCGTTGGCGGGCCTTCTTGTGAGCACGTCTCGCGTTGAGAGTGGTGATCACTTGAGTGAACAGGAAATAGATTCACCGCGGAGACGCGGAGGGGGCGGAGTTCACGCGGATCAGACGGGATTGACGGCGACGACCGTCAGGCGGTGGCGGTCGGCGAGGGCGATCATCTCGGCGCGGTCGAAGAGCAGGGTCTTGCCGGCGGTGACAGAGAGGCAGGTGGCGCCGGCTTCGAGCATCGCCTGTACGGTGGGGACGCCGACCACCGGCACGTCGAAACGCATGTCCTGCGAGGGCTTGGCGACCTTGACCACTGTGAGGCGGCCTTTCGCCAACTGCCCGGCGCGGCGGATGACGGCGTCCGTGCCCTCCATCGCCTCAATCGCCACGCACGCGCGCGCGCGCACCACGATGGTCTGACCCAGATCGAGCCGCGCGATTTCGCGCGCGACTTCGAGTCCGTAGTCGATGTCGCCGCGCTCGCGCTCGTCCGGCGCGCGGCGCGTGAGCACGCCCTCGGCGGGCAGGTGGTCTTGCAGGAAGTGTGTGGAGTCGATCAGCTCGATGCCCTCGGCGGCCAGCTCCTCGGCGACGCCGCCGATGAGCGCGTCGGTGTTGCGCCGGGGCAGACGCATGAGCATGCGGAGCATCCGCACGTCGGGGAGCGCCCCGCTGAAGATTTGGACGTGCTTGACCTGACCCGCCATGATCGCCCGCCGCACGCCCTCGCGCTTGAAGAAGCGGATCATCCGGCCGAGTTGCCCGATGCCGACCCACGTCAGGCTCCCCCCCGAATCCTTCACGGCGCGCTCGATGGCGGGATCGGTCTCCTCCCTGATCGCCGCCACGGCCAGCGCCGCCCCGGCGCGCCGCGCGCCCTCGACGACGAGAAAGGGAAACTTCCCATTGCCTGCGATTAAGCCGTAACGCATAAGAGAAAGTTCAAAGTTCAAAGTTCAAAGTTCAAAGTCAACAGCCGCCGCAGCGCGCTTTGAACTTTGAACTTTGAACTTTGAACTTACTTAACGACCCCGCGCTTCGAGGTTTCGATGAAGCGGACGAGTTCTTCGACCTCGGCGGAGCCGGCGAGTTCTTCGCGGACGCGCTGGAGCGCTTGCGTCGTGTTGAGCTTGGCGGAGAGGAGCAGGCGGAAGGCGTGGTGGAGCGCATCGACCGTCTCCTGCGGATAGCCGCGCCGGCGCATGCCGACCGTGTTGAGGCCGTAGCAGCGGGCGTGGTTGCCGACCGTGAGCGCAAACGGCATCGCGTCTTTGACGACGACCGAGTAGCCGCCGACGTAAGCCTCGCGGCCGACGCGGCAGAACTGGTGGACTCCCGAGTAGGCCCCGATGTTCGCGCCGTCGGCGACCTCGACGTGGCCGGCGAGCGTGGCGGCGTTCGCCATGATGACGTCGTTGCCGATGAGACAGTCGTGCGCGACGTGGGCCTGCGCCATGAGCAGACAGTCGTCGCCCACGGAGGTGAGCATCCCGCCGCCCTCCGTGCCGCGGTGGACGGTCGCGAACTCGCGCACCTGACAGCGGCGTCCGATGCGCGTCTCGGCCGGCTCGCCGCGGTACTTCAAGTCCTGCGGGGCGAGTCCGACGGAGACGAAGGGAAAGAAGTGCGTGTCTTCGCCGACCGTGGTGCGCCCCTCGACGACGCAGTGTGAGTCGAGCCGCGCGCGCGCGCCCAAACGCACCTCGCCGCCGACGATGCAGTAGGGGCCGACCTGCGCGTCGTCCGCGATCTCCGCGCCGGGGCTGACCACTGCGGTGGGGTGAATCATTTCAAGTAAAAAGGTAAAAGGCAAAAGGCAAAAGTAAGAAGCACGGCCACGGGTCTTCCACTTTTGCCTTTTGCCTTTTTACTTTTGCCTTTCAAGCGAGGCTGCCGCGGGGGGCGATGATGCTCATGATGTCGGCCTCGGCGGCCGGCTGCCCATCGACGGTCGCCACGCCGCGCATCTTCTGCACGCGGCTCCCCAGGCGAATCGGCGTCACTTCCAGCCGCAGCGTGTCGCCGGGGACGACGGGGCGGCGGAAGCGCGCCGCGTCGATGCCGCTAAAGAGCACCAGCTTGTCGGCGCGGTCTTCCATCTGCCCGAGGACGTAGACGGCCCCGACCTGAGCGAGCGCCTCGACGATGAGGACGCCGGGCATGACGGGCGCGCCGGGGAAGTGGCCCTGAAAAAAATGGTCGCCCATCGTAACCTGCTTGATGCCGACGATGCGCTCGCCCGCGACAAACTCGACGATGCGGTCAACGAGCAGAAAGGGGTAGCGATGCGGGAGGATGCGCTGGATGGCCTGAGCGTCGAGTGGGATCTGCATAACAATACCGTAAATGGTAAATCGTTAATCGTAAATAGATTTGGTTCGGGTCG
>DASVES010000092.1:0-13287 GCA_036380435.1 Pyrinomonadaceae bacterium
AGCGTGCAGCCCGTTCCGTGCGTCGAGGTGGAGGCGACGCGCGGCGCGCTGAGAATGAGCGCGCGCTCGTCCTCTTCGAGCAGAAGGTCTGCGGCCTCTTGGGCGGCGTCGCCGCCGCCCGCGGCGAACGGGTGGCCGCCCTTGACGAGCACGGCGCGCGCGCCCATGCGTCGGAGCGACTGTGCGGCGCGGAGCATCCCCGCGCGATTTTCAATCCGCATCCCGCACAGGCGCTCGGCCTCGGGGATGTTGGGCGTCAGCAGGCGCGCAAGAGGCAGGAGTTCATCTCTGAGCGCGGCGAGCGCCTCGTCGTCGATCAGGTCATACCCGGAGGTGGAGCGCACGACGGGGTCAACGACCGGCGCGGGCAAATCCGTCTCGCGGAACAGACGCGCGACCTCGCGGATGACCTCGCGCGTCGGGAGCATCCCGGTCTTGGCGGCGGCCACGCGGAAGTCTTCGACGACGGGCAAGACCTGTGCGCGCACGGCCTCGGCCGACTGGTGCGCCGCGCCGAAGACGCCCGTCGTGTTCTGGTAGGTCAAGGACGTAACGGCCGCGGTGGCGAAGCAGCCGAAGGCGGTGAACGTCTTCACGTCGGCGACGACGCCGGCGCCGCCCGACGGGTCGAAGCCGGCGACGGTCAGCACAACCGGCATCCTCGTTGTCAACTGCTCACCCATGCCGCGTTTAATTTATCCGAGCGAGACGCGGAACACAAAGACCCGCCGCCGCGCCCTACACACTACATGCGCCCGCCGGCACTCACAACGGCCGAGACCGTCACGCGCAAATCCGCCGAGTCGGAGAACATGCGGATCGCGGCGACGCCGGCCGCGCCCGCGCGCAGCAGCGTGCCCGCGTTCTCCGTCGTGACGCCGCCGATGGCGAGGACGGGGAAGGGCGCGAGCGCACGAGCCACAGCGCGAAAGGCGCCGAGGCCGAGGGGCGCTCCGTAAGGAACTTTCGAGGGCGTGTCGAAGATGGGGCCGAGGACGCAGAAGTCGGCGTCGCCGCCATCTCGCGCCGCGCGCGCCTCATCGAGCGAGTGCGCGGAGACGCCGACTAAGAGGTCTGTGCCGAAGGCGCGGCGCACGGCCGAAGGCGCGAGTGATTGTGTGGTGAGGTGGACGCCGTCGCACGTGGCGGCGCGCGCGATGTCGGCGCGGTCGTTGACGAGCAGGCGCGTGCCGCTCGCGCGTGTGATCGCGGCGGCGCGCGCGGCAAGTTCGTAGAAGACGCGCGCCGGCAGACGCTTCTCGCGCAGTTGGACGAGCGAGACGCGGGCGACGACAGCGCGTTCGACGAGCGCGAGGACGGCGGCGAACTCTCTTGAAGTGGGGGTGGTGTCGGGCGTCGTCTCGCCGGCCGTGACGAGGTAGGTCAGGGGCGCTGGGGGAAGTTCAGGAGGCATCGCCGTCGGGGCGCGGTGTCGGCCCGGCCGGCTCTTCAGCGGCGGCGCGGCTGCGGTCGTGCGCGTCGGCCTGAGTCTGGATGGCGCGCACCGTCTGGTTGAAGTGGGCCATCTCCCAGAAGGCCATCAGGAAGTTGAGCACGCCGAGGCCCGTCACCGCGCCGCGTACCCAGCCCGACGAGACGACCTGCTGCAAGCCCTGGAGGCCAGCCTTCTGCGCCGCGACGACTAGAAAATAGTTGTCGCCCCAGTCGCCGATCAGCCCGAAGGGGCGCACCCACGGCAGCAGCGTCAGCACGACGCCCGCCTCCAGGCACAGGATGATGTAAAAGATGACGGTGAGCTTGGAAGACATGGAAAGACGTGAATCGTAAATGGTAAATCGTCAATCGTGGTTGAGACGGCCGCTGGCTTGAATGGTAAATCGCGAGTCGGGAGAAAGCAAACCTGCCCGTTCACGATTTACGCTTCACGAGCCGCCATTCGCGCTTCACGAACGGTGTTGACGATTGACGATTGACGATTGACGATTTACGACTCGGTGTTGACGGCCCTTTGCTCCTGAAGTTCGCGGAGCTTGTCGGCGACGCCGCGGTAGGTAACGTCGATGCCGTAGACCTCTGTGAAGGTGTCGAGGGCGCGGTCGCGCTCGCCCATCTGCTCGTAGGCGGTGCCGAGTTCGTAGCGTAGCGCTTGGTACTCATCCTGTGTGTGGCCGGGGGCGTCGAGTCCCTTGCGGAACCACATGGCGGCTAATTTGGGCAGCCCCTTCCGCATGAAGCAATGGCCGAGCATGTTGCAGCACTGGAGATAGCGCGAGGTCGAGTCGTTCGGCGTGACCGCCTGATTGGCCTGCTGGAAGGCCTCGACCGCCTGATCGAACATGTCCATCTCCATGTAAGCCAGGCCGAGGTTGTAGTGGTTCTCGAAGTCGGCCTCGGTCTTCAGCGGCTCCGCCTCCTCGACGGCTTCGCGGAACTCGTCGAAGATGGCGGCCAGCCCCGGATCGAGTCCCTCGCCCGCGGCGACACTCGCGCGCGGCGCGGCCGTTGGCGGCCGTTCATAGAAGTCCGCGGCCGGCGCGGCGGGGTCGGCGGCGGCCGGAGCCTCGGCCGTGAAGCCGGCGAAGGCCGTGTCGATGTCGTCGAGCGCCTCGACTTCGACGGGTGGCGGCGGCGGCTCCCCGGCGACGCCGGGCGCGGCGACGCGAAGTCGGCGCTCGTCGATCAGGGGGCTTCGGCCGTACTGGCGTTCGAGCATGTCGAGGGTTTCACACGCGATGTCGGAGTAGCCCTGCGTGATGTAGAAATCGACGCTCTCAAGCTCCTGCCCGAGCAGGTGCTCGCGCGTCCCCGAGCCGGTCTCGGGCATGGCGTCGCCGCCAGCGGGCGCGCCCGCGCTGAAGTCGATCTCCTGAAAGTCGGTGAACGAGGGCGGGGGCGCGGCGTCAGACGGCGGCGCGGCGGCGGCGACGGTGTCGTCCGTGAAATCCGCGTTGAGGTCGGCGAACGACGAGGCGGGGTCGGCCGACGCGTCGGCGGCGGGGGCGGCCGTCGCTTCCCAGTTGAACTCGGACGGCGGCGCGGCGGACGCCGACGCAGGCGCGCCCGCTTCGTCCGGCATGATGAAGCTCTCGAAGGTCGGCACCTCGTCCGACGCCTCCGGCGCGGGTGCGTCTTCGGCGGCCGTCTCTTCCTGCTCCGGCTCGGCCGCGCCGCCGAGTTCGAGCAGGCGCTCGCGGTAGCGCGGCTCGTCGTGGCCGAGCCGGATGAGTTGCGCCAGCGCCCGGCGCTCCTCCTCGTCCTCGCCCGAAGCCTCGGCCGCTTCGACGAGCCGCTCCAGCGTCGAGCGCAGACGCGAGTCGTTGCGCTGCCACTCGTAGATGCGCGCGAGCAGGAGCAGCGCCCCGACGTGTTCGGGGTCGCGCCGCAACACATCTTCGAGCAATTCGAGGAGCTGGGCGTCCTCGCGTCCGTTCAGCGCCTTTTCGATGACGCGGCCCGTGAGCCGGACGGCGCGCTCGGCGTCCTTCTGTCGCAGGGCGAGGCGGGCCACGTCGAAGAAGTAGGGATAGCTACTCGGGTCGCGGGCCACGAGTTCGTCGGTGGTGCGCTCGGCGGCGGCGGCGTCCTCGGCCTCGACCTGTGCGCGCACGAGCATCACACGCAGCTCCAGATCGGCGGGCCGCTCGGCGACCGACTTCTCCAGGATGTCGGCGGCCTCGTCGGCCGTGCCAAGCGCGGTGTGGACGGTGAGCAGCCCCTGGAGCGGGGCGTGTGCGTGCGGGAGCAGGGAGAGGGCGCGCGTGTAGGCCTGGCGGGCGCGCTCATATTCGCCGCGCGCGGAGAGGCGGTCGGCGGCCTCGCTGTAGGCCCGCGCGGCGAGGTCGGGCAGCGATTCGCGCTCGAAGCCCTCGGCGAGGCGCAGGCGGATGTCGGTGTTGTTGAGGTCGAGGTCGGCGACGCGCTGGAGGACTTCGAGCGCCTCGCGCGTGTTGCCGCGGCGTGCGAGGAGGTCGCCCACCGTGAGATACTGCGCGCGCGCTTCGACGAGGAGTCCTTGTTGTTCGTAGAGCGAGGCGAGGGCGACCGAGATGTTGGCGTCGTCGGGAACGAAGCGCGTCACCTTCTTGTACATCGCGATGGCCTTGAGGGCGAAGCCCTGCTCGCGATAGTGCTCGGCCACGCGGCGGAAGCAGGCCATGGCTTCCTGCTGCTTGCCCGTGCGCGCGTAGAGGTCGCCGAGCGTGTTGAGCGCGGAGAAGTCTGCGGCGTCGCTCTCGACGATGCGCCGATACTCTTCGACGGCGGCCGGCACCTTACCCTGGGCAAGATGCTTCTCTGCCGCACGCACAGCCTTTGCCTTGTCGAATGCCATTGGGAATGATTGCTCTGTGGGGACGGGGCTTCAGATAGAGACGAGGGCTGAGGTCGGCAGAGTGACTCGCGCCCGGCTGAAAAGCGTCTCGCCTGGCTGCGCCCTGTCCCGGCGTCAGGCAATTTGGTACGCTATCACGCGCTCGCGGCGAGTGTCAACCTGATAGTTTTCCAATAGTTTACGAGCGGCGCGATGAGGGATGAGGGATGAGGGATGAGGGATGAAAAGGGCGTTGGCGGACGGCCTTCGACCCATCTCCTCTGGCTCCAACGCGCTCCCGCAAGCGGAACTTCGGAACATAAAAATTCGCGGATGACTTCTGAACGAAACGGCCACGGCGCGTATGTCGGCGGGGATGCGGCGCGCGCCCCGCGCGCCGCGCGTGCCGTGGCCCTCGCCGGCTTCGTGCTCTACGCGGCGGCGGCGCCGCACTCGATTGCGGGCGCGTGGATGGGGCTCGCGCTCGTCGTCGCGGCGTGGCTCGTGCGGCTGCTCGCCACGCGCGAGCCGGGCGTGCGGCCCACGCCGTTCGACTTTCCGCTCTGGCTCCTCTACGCGTGGACGGTTCTTTCGGCGTTCCTCTCCGCCGAGCCGCGCATCAGCATCGCGAAGCTCGCCTCGGTCGGCACCTTCCTCGTCTTCTATCTCACGCAGGCGATGCTCACGCGCCGCATGGCGGCGGTCGCGGCGGTCGTGCTCGTCGCCTCGGGTGTAGCGGGCACGCTGTGGAGTCTGGGTGAGATCGCTCGTGGGCGCGGCGTCGTCGTCGTGGAGATGAAAGACGGAAGCCCCTTGCGGCAGGTGGCCGACCTCCGGCAGGGCGACGCGATCTGGCGTGTGAACGAGGGGCGCGTGTCGTCGGTCGAGGAGATCGACGAGGCGATCAGGCGGACGCCGACGGGCGAGGTTGTGCGTCTAAGCGTCGTGGCGCGCGGGGAGCACGTCGAGTGGCCGGGCTTCGTGGCGACGGACGAGTTGAAGCGGCGCGCCTCGCCCTCGGGTCTCACAGGCGGCGGGCCGACGCGACGCTTCCGCGCCTCGGGCTGGACGCGCCACTACGAGACCTACGCCGAGGTGCTTCAGATGGTGGCGCAGCTCGCGCTCGGTCTGGCGCTCGCGTTTCTCTTGCGGCGACGGCGCGGCGTGACCGCGTGGCTGCCGTTCGTGGCCTTCGTGCTGCTCGGCGCAGGGATTGCGCTGACGGCGATGCGGACGACGCTCGCGGCCTTCGCCGTGGGCGCAGTGGTCGTCGCGTGGAGGGCGACGGCGCGGGGCCGCGCACGCGTGTTCGTCGTGGCGGCGGTCGCTTTCGCGCTGGCGTTCGGCGCGGTCATCGTGTGGCGCACGCGCGCGGGCGGCGCGCTCACCTTGAGCGACCCGAGCGCGAGTCTGCGCGTGCAGGTGGCGCGCGTGGCGGCGGGCCGCGTCCCCCTGCACCCCGTCTTCGGTCACGGCATGGACGCCGTGCAGAGACACTGGCAGGAGTGGGGCTTCCCCGGCACGGACATGCTCCATACCCATTCGACGCCGCTGCAACTCGCCTTCGACCGCGGCCTCCCCGCCGTCCTCTTCTGGCTCTGGCTCCTCGCCGCCTTCTGGCTCGCCGCCACGCGCGCCGAACGCCTCTGGCGCGACACCGACGACGCCGCCACCCACGGCCTCGCCCTCGGCACGACCGGCGCCCTCGCCGGCTTCGCCGCCAGCTCCCTCGTCAACTACAACTTCGGCGACTCCGAGGTCGCGCTCCTCCTCTGGTGGCTGATGGGAGCAATCGTCGTGTTGAGCCGAGAGCAATAGGAGTCAGGAGTCAGAAGTCAGAATGAAGAGAGCGACATGTGTTCATTCTGACTTCTGACTCCTGACTCCTGACTCCTGTTTTAAACCACGTCGGCGAAGTTCTTGCGCGTCCGCGCGAACCACCAGTAACCGAAGAAGAAGATGGCGAGGGCGGTGAGGGAGAAGTATGCGAGGCCGGGCCAGTCGGGGGCGGCGCCGTCGAGGAGCACGCGGCGGTAGCTGCGCACCAGCGGCGTGAAGGGGTTGAGTTCGATCCAGCGGCGGTAGTCGGCCGGGACAGCCGACTCCGGGTAGATGATCGGCGTCAGGTACATCCACGCCGTCAGCAGCAGCCCGGCGGCCTGCGCCGTGTCGCGCACAAAGACGCCGAGCGAGGCGACGAGCCACGACGCGCCGAGCGTCAGCACGAGCTGCGGCAGGAGCAGCACGGGGAGCCACAGCACCGTGGCGTGCAACTCGCCGCGCACAGCGAGCGCGGCAAGGAGAAGCACCGCCGTCCCCGCCAACTGCCCCGCCACGGCCGCGAGCACCTGCGCCACCGGCAGTGTCTCCAGCGGAAAGACCACGCGCTTGACGAGGTTGGCGTGCGCGACGACGACGCCCGAAGACCCCTGCACCGACTCCTGGAAGGCCGTCCACGGCAAAAGCCCGCAGAAGAGGTAGAGCGCGTAATCGACGGCCGTCCCCTCACGGCCGAAGCGCGCGCCGAAGATGCCGGCGAAGATGAACGTGAAGGTGGCGATCATCACGAGCGGCGTGACGACGGCCCAGAGCAGCCCCAACGCCGAGCCGCGGTAGCGCGCCGCCGTGAAGCGCCGCGCCAGCGGCCAGACGAGGTCAAACCTGCCGGGCAACTCCCACAGCGGCCGCCACACCGCCCGCCTCGCCGCCTGCGCCGAGATCATGCCGCGCTCCTTCGCTTCGTCCGAACCGGGAACGTCTCGACTGTGGCGGCCGCAGTCGATTTATGCACGCGCGCGCACACAGCTCAACCGCGCTTCCGCCCGCGCCGGGCCTTCTTCTTCTTCAACGCCGGCTCTTCGTAAGCGTCCACCTCGTCCGTCCGCAGGATGACGAACGTCTCGCCGCTCGGCGACGTGAAGGGGATTTTTTCGACGACCGACTCGGGGTCGGGCGCCCCGCGCCGGCGCGGGTTTTTCGGCGGGGCGGCAGCTTTCTTCTTACCCGCACGCGGCATGTGCGTTAACCTCCTTCGGCGGCGGGCCGCAGCGCTACGCCTTGAATTTGATCCTCGTGATCGGGTGTATCTCCCAGATCGTCGGAATCTTCTTGGACAGCTTCTGCGGGCCGGGCTTCTGGCCGGTAGCGTGGGTCACATCGAAGAACAACGAGCCTTCGATGAGGACGGGGCGGGGCGCATTGGTGTAGAAGTCATATGAGGTGCCCGGCAGTTCACTGCCCCAGTATTTCTTGTACGCGTTACGGGCGGTCTTCAACTTCGTGAAGGATTTACTGGAGGCCGGCGGCAGGCCGGAGAGTTCCACGTTCATGTACATCTCCTCGCCGGCGCTCGGGTCGCGGCCGATGATGAGGTGGAAGTCGTTGTCGTTCTCGCGGCTTGCGGCGTACAGGAAGGCGTGGACGCGCACGTTCCGCTTCTCGACCTCGACGCGGTTCATATTCTTGTCTCTCGTGATCTTCGGCTTGTGATTCTTCATGAAGCTCGTGGAGGGCAGCGTGGCGATCAAGTCCTTCAGGTCGGCGAACTCTTCCATCGCCGCGTCGGCGATGGAGATTTTCGCGACCCTCCGGTCAGTCCCGGTGAAATTGTCCCCGCTGCTCGCGGCGAGCGCCATGACTCCGTGCGGAGTGGTCAGCGCCGCCAACGCCGGCGGCTCGTATTTGTCCACTTCGACCGTCCGCAGGATGGTGAATTCGGGCGCCCCGCTCGGCGGCTTGAACTGTAGCCGCATGAGGACGGACTCGTCGGCCGGCGTGGCGCGGGCCGCCGCCGCCGAGGCCATGGCCATGGTCGTCGTTTCGGGAGCGGCCTTGCTGACGGCGGCCAGGGCGGCGATCACGGCGGGGGGGTAGGCTATCTGCATCTTTTTCTGAGTCGGCATGTTTACTCTCCATTTCGCGGACTGAGTAGTAGGTGGTTGCCGCCTGTGAGGCGGAAGTTTAAAGGCCGGTCGGGAACCCGAGAACTGGAAGGGTTCGGCCACGCGCTCACGGCCGGCGGCGCTCCAATGCCGAAGAGTGATGACCGCCGGCCTGTTCGGGATCGCCGCCCATAGTAGACAAAGGGCAGACATTATTCAACGAATTTGAGAGGACGGCCGTGCCACGTGTGGCCGCGGCCCGCGCGCGCGGGGACTTCAGCGCGCGACCTGAACCCGACTCCCGCCCGCGCGCACGCGCTGTCTGGCTTC
Source organism: Pyrinomonadaceae bacterium (assembly GCA_036380435.1). Classification (GTDB taxonomy): domain Bacteria; phylum Acidobacteriota; class Blastocatellia; order Pyrinomonadales; family Pyrinomonadaceae; genus DASQDT01. Next base: position 8,482 of record DASVES010000092.1, read on the forward strand.
CGTCTTCCGTGTTCTGTTACATTCGGCCGCATGGCCGTCGCCCTCAGCGTCGAGGACGTGTCGAAGCAGTACCGCATCTACGAGCGGCCGGGCGACCGGCTGACCGAGTCGCTGACGCGTGGGCGCTTGAAGCGACATCGCGAGTTCTGGGCGCTCAGAGACGTGAGTTTCGCGGTCGGGCGGGGCGAGACGGTCGGCCTCGTCGGGCCGAACGGGTGCGGCAAATCCACGCTCCTCCAGATCATCGCGGGCACACTTGAGCCGACGCACGGGAGCGTGCAAACCGAAGGGCGCGTCGCCGCGCTGCTCGAACTCGGCGCCGGCTTCAACCCCGAGTTCACCGGGCGCGAGAACGCCCTGATGAACGCCGCGCTCCTCGGCCTTCAGCGGCGCGAGGCCGAGCGGCTGCTCCCCGAGGTCGAGCGCTTCGCCGAGATCGGCGCGTTCTTCGAGCAGAGCGTCAAGACCTACTCGTCGGGGATGTACGTCCGCCTCGCCTTCGCCATCGCCGCCTCGGTCGAGCCTGACATCCTCGTCATCGACGAGGCGCTGGCCGTCGGCGACGCCGTCTTCCAGCATCGTTGCCTGCGCCGCATCAAGGAGTTTCAGGAGCGCGGCGCGACCGTGCTGCTCGTCTCGCACGACGCGGCGGCCGTGCGCGCCCTCTGTACGCGGGCCGTCCTCCTTCACTCGGGGCGCCTCCTCGCCGACGGCCGCCCCTCGGACGTGCTCAACCGCTATCAGAAGATCATCATGGAGCGCGAGGAGGCTTTCGAGGCTTCGCGCCCCGCGAGCGTGAGCGGCGACGGTGACGGAGGCGATGCTCCTGAAGATGAAAAGCCACCGTCCCTCAGCTACACTTACCGACACGGCGACGGGAGCGCGCAGGTCGAGGGCGCGCAGCTCCTCGACGCGACGCGGCGCGCAGTCGCCGTGGTCGATTCGGGCGAGGGGCTGACGGCGCGCGTGCGCGTCCGTTTCCGCGAAGAGACGGAGGAGCCGGTGGTCGGCTTTCTCATCCGCAACCGCCACGGCATCCACGTCTACGGGACGAACACGAAGGAGCAGGCCGTCACGCTCGGGCGCTTCGCGGCGGGCGAGACGCTGGAGGTCAACTTCGCCTTCGACTGCTGGCTCGGGATAGACGACTACTCCGTCTCCTTCGCCGTCCACAGCCGCGACGGCGTGGCTTACGACTGGCTCGACGGCGTTGTCTTTTTTCGCGTCACCAGCGCCGTCCTCGTCGAAGGCGTCGCCAACCTGAACGCGACGGCGACCGCCCGCCGCGTCGAACTGCGCGGCGCGGCGGGGAAAGCATGAGTACAGTACCGCGAGCGGTAGCGAGCGGGTCTAGTTGCTCGGTGCGGGCCACTCATCGCAGTTGCACCCGCGAGGCTTCCGCTCGCGGTACTGCTCTCATTGAGCCGATGAGTCAATGAATCAATCTTCCATCATGGTTGACCTCGAAGTCGAAAAGACCCTGCGTGAGATACGCGAGCGCGTGCGGGCCGAGGCCGCGGCGGGCGGCGAGGAACCGGCTCAGGCCCCCACACGCGGCGCGGAGCTTTCGACGCTCGACGCCGCAACGGGCGCGGCCGGGGTGTCGAGCGCACTCGGGCGTCTCGAAGTGAACGTGTCCACGGCCGAGCGCGCGCGCTCCCGGCTTCCGCCGCTCGTCAGCAACCGGAAGGGCTGGCCCGCGCGGCTCGAACTCTGGGTCAAGCGGCAGATCAAGCGGGCCACCCACTGGTTCACGTGGGAACAGGTCAACTACAACGCGGCCGTCTATCACGCCCTGCGCGACACGCACGCGGCCCTCGCCGCGCTCGACTCGGAACTCGCCTCGCTGCGCCGGCAACTTCACACCTTTGAAGAACAGCTCGACGCCCGCGACGCCCGCCTCTCGGAAGAGCTGGCGGCCGGCGTCGCCTCGCTGCGCGGCGAACAGCGTGCCTTCGTCGATGACATTCACCGCGAGCAGCGCGCGCTCGCCTCCGACCTGCGCCGCGAGCAGGGCGCGCTCACCGACGGCCTGCGCGGCGACATAAACGGGGGGCGGGTCGAAGCGCGCGAGCGCGCCGCGCACGTCCTCGAAGAGCAGCGCGTGTTGTTCCGCCAGCTCTCGCTCGAAGCCAGCGAGCGAGCCGTCGCTTGCGAACGCTCGCGCCGCGATCTGGAGACGCGTCTCGCAGAAATCAAGAAAGACGTGATGAGTGATAAGTGATGAGTGATAAGAAAACCCTTTCTTACTCTTATCACTCATCACTTATCACTCATCACTTATGAAAGACCTGTACGCGCGAGCCGGCATCGAGGACGTGGCGGAGTTCTACCGCACGAAGTTCGTCTCCGACGAGGTTCTGGACGCGCGCTACTTTCGTCCCGTTGAACGCTTCCACATGCATCTGGCGCGCACGATGTGGGTCTACGACAACGTGCGCGCCGGCTCCGCCGTGCTCGACGTGGGTTGCGGCGCCGGCACGCTCGCGCTCCTCAAGCGCAAGGGCGTGGCGCTGGCCGGCGTCGATCTCTCGGCCGACTGCGCGCGCGCCGCCCGCGCCAACGGCTACGACGCCACCGCCCGCGCAGACCTGCGCCGCCTCCCCTTCCCCGACCAATCCTTCGACTACGTCGCCAGCCTCGACGTGCTCGGCCACGTCTCCTTCGACGAGAAGTCGGCGGTCATCTCCGAAATCCGTCGCGTGCTCCGCCCCGGCGGCGTCACCCTGCACGGCATCGAGTGTACCGACCGCGGCATGCAGAAATCTTACGAGGAGATGACCGAGCAGGAGCTGCGCCACTTCATACAAATCGACGGCCACGTCGGACTTGAGGAAGAAGAGGAGGTGGCCGCGCGCTTCCGCCGCGTGTTCCCGCACGTCGCGTGGGAGCCGCGCTACGCCCTGTCGTTGAGCAGCGAGGAATTCATCAAGCAGCACGACGAGTATGGCCTGCCATTCGAGGAGGACTTCGTCGAATACCTGCGCGGCCTCTCCTTCAAGGAGCGGCGCGCTTTCGACATGGCGATGGGCTATGTCTTCGCCAAGGTCTCTGATCTCAACATCCGGCTCCCGCGCAGCGGCCTCTACATGTTCCTCAAGGCGTCGGACGCGCCGCTCGGCCCCTTCAACAACGAGCACCGCGACCGCCGCGGCCTCTTCAGCGGCGCGCCGCGCGAGGAGGACGCGCCGCGTTTCTGCCTCGACCGCGACGCGGGCGCGCGCTTCGACGACGGCTGGCACGAGCCGAACGTGCTGCCGCCCGTCGCACGCTGGATGGGCGCGCGCGCGCGTGTGAGCTTCAGCGCAGCGCGCGTCTCGGAGTTGCGCCTCGACCTGACGACGCATCTGCCCGAACTCGGCCCCGCGCGCCCGCTCGGCCTCGAAATTCTTCTCAACGGCGCGCGTCTTTCGGCCTTTTCGCTCTTCCGCTATGGCTGGCTGGAGCTTGCGTTCCCTGTCCCGGAAGACGTGAACGCCGCGGCCGGCGGTCGCTTCGAGCTGGAGATACGCGCTGACCGCACGTGGCAGCCGCGACCCGGCGACGCCGAAGGGCGCGACGACCGGGAGATGAGCGTCGCCGTCTGCAACATAGAGGTGATAAGTGATGAGTGATAAGTGATAAGAGATGTTAGCTGTTGGCGATTAGCTCTTAGCCAAACAGCTAACAGCTAATCGCTAATAGCTCCTTCTTATCACTCATCACTTATCACTTATCACTCATCACTCATCACTCCTCGAATGATTCGCAACGTCCTCATCTGCACCACGCAAGTGCCCTTCACCACGGGGGGCGCGGAGTCGCACATCGAGAACCTGCGCCGCGCGCTCGTCGCACACGGCTACAACGCCGAGACGGTCGCGCTCCCCTTCAAGTGGTATCCGCCCGGAGAGATCATGCGCGGCGCGCTCGCCTGGCGCCTGCTCGATTTGTCGGAGTCGAACGGCAAGCCAGTAGATTTAGTGTTGGGCATGAAGTTCCCCGCCTACGTCGTCGCGCACCCGCGCAAGGTGCTGTGGATACTGCACCAGCACCGCTCGGCCTATAACCTCGCCGGCACTCCCTTCGACGACCTCTCGACCTACCCCGAGGGGCCGCGCGTGCGCGAGTGGATACGCGACTGCGACACGCGCTTCATCCCCGAGGCGCGCCGCGTGTTCGCCAACTCCCGCACCGTCGCCGAACGCCTGCGTCGCTACAACCGCATCGAGAGCGAGCCGCTTTACCACCCGCCGCCGCGCGCCGAACGCCTGCGCCCCGGCGCGCAGGGTGACTACGTCTTCTACCCGAGCCGTCTGGAGCCGCAGAAGCGACAGGAGATGCTCATCGAGGCGATGCGCTACGTCCGCGCGCCGCTGCGCGCCGTCTTCGCCGGCGGCTCGCGCGACGCCGCACACTACGAACAACTCGCGCGCGCGCACGGCGTCTCCGAACGCGTCTCCTTCCGCGGCTTCGTCACGGAGGACGAGATGATCGACCTCTACGCCGGCGCGCTCGCCGTCTGCTACCTGCCCTTTGATGAAGACTACGGCTACGTGACGCTCGAAGCGATGCTCGCGGCCAAGCCCGTCGTCGTCGCGCGCGACGGCGGGGGCGCGGCCGAACTCGTCGAAGACGGCGCGACCGGTCTCGTCGCCGACCCCGATCCACGCGCGCTTGCCGAATCCCTGAACTCGCTCCACGCCGACCGCAGCCGCGCCCTCCGCATGGGTGAGCGCGGCCGCGAGAAACTGCTCGCGATGAATCTCTCCTGGGACAACGTGGTCGAACGCCTCATCTCCGCGGCGGAGTAAGGCAAAAGTAAAA
>DASVES010000093.1:0-4564 GCA_036380435.1 Pyrinomonadaceae bacterium
GTCGCCGTGACGACGAGGCCGGACGGCGCGGCCGGGCCTGCCGGTGGCGCGCTCAGGTAGTCGAGCGCGGCCTTCGCCTGCACGATGCCGTAGCCGAAGGTGGTGTCGCGACCCGCCGTGCCCTTGTCGCGCGCCGTCGCCGTCAGGGCGTTGCGAATCTGCGCGTTAGTCCAGGAGGGGTTGTAGCTCCAGACGAGGGCCGCCACCGCGGAGACGTGCGGCGTCGCCATCGAGGTGCCGTTGAAGTAGTCGTAGACGTTATTGAACGTCTGATCCTCGTAGCTGGAGACCGTGCCCACGGAGCCGGCCTGCGCGAGCGCCGCTTGCCCGTCCGCCTGACTGAGGCCGATGGCCGGGATCGTGCTCGAATTGCCTTCGCCGAGCGTGGCGAAGAGAGGCTCCGCGAGATTGTTGTAGATGACGGCCGCCGCGCCGCCGCCCAGTTGGACGTTGTGTACCTTGTCGTAGAAGCTGATCGTGCCGCGCTCGCAGAGGACGACTTTGCCCGTCCACGCGCCGCCGCCCGTCGTGTCGCACAGGCCGCCGCCGACGAGCGTGGCGGTCACGCCCGAGGGGGTGCTGAGCGCCGCGTACTCGACGTGGTGGCCGGTGTAGGTCGTGCCGTTCACGCCCAGCGTTTGCGTGTCCTTGTAGGCGATGGACGAGAGCGTGGCGACGCCGGGCGCGGCGATCTCCACGTCGGCGTTGACGTTCGAGAAGGTGGCGTGCGCCTCGGCGTTGTCAACGGCCGCGACCGAGACGACCGACGAGTAGCCGGCCGGGTAGTTGGTCGCCGTGTTGCCGTCGTTGCCGGCGGCGGCAATCGAGAGGACACCTGCGTTGTAGGCGTTCTGGAAGGCGTTCTGCTCCGTGACGCTGCCGCCTAAACCGCCGAGGCTCATGCTGACGACGTTCGAGCCGGCGTCGCGGCACTGCTGGACGGCCGCCGCGAGGTCGGAAGAGTAGGCCCACGCGCCGTTGTCGCCGAAGACTTTGACGATGTGGAGGTTGACGGTGCCGCTCGGCAGGACGCCGACGACGCCCGTGCCGTTACGCAGGCCGGCGATAGTGCCGGCGACGTGCGTGCCGTGGCTGTCGTAGTCGCGGTAGGGGTCGCCCGTGCCCGCGTTGGTCGAGGCCGTGACGTGGCCGCTCGTGCGATCCATCAAATCCTCGTGCGCGTCCTTATAGCCGGAGTCGATGATGCAGACTTTGCGGTTGGCGGCGAGCGAGTCGCTGACCTGATCGGCCTGCACCATCTGGATGCCGTAGGGCGTGGTCTCGTTCGTGCCCGCGATGGGCAGATCGCTCCACGGCGCGCCGGTCTGCATCGGGTAGCGGCGCGGGTCAACCTCGATGAACTCGACGTTGGGGTTGTTCTGGAGGGCGACGCGCGCGTGCTCGGGCAGGCGCGCGGCGACCGACGCGAGTTCGGGAAGCTCGCGAACTACCTGGCCGCCCCTGGCGCGCACGTCGTCCGAGGCGAACTTGCCGAACTGTCGAAACTTGATGATGAAACGCTCGTCAGCAGAATTATTGTTGGCGGCGGCCGCGTCGGCGGCCCGGTGTGAGGGGTTGAGGCCGGAGCGTTGGGCGCTGGCGAGGCCGAAAGGGAGCGCCAGGGCACACGTCACCGCCAGCGCGAGGAAGGCAAAAAACTTTTTCATTAATCCTCCGAAGTGTAAGGGTGAATGGTGGTGAGGAATTCCGCCCGCTTGTGATGGAAACCCCTTGTCCTATCCGCAAAGATAGCGCCCGACTATGTATGAAAAAACCCTGCTTGGAAGATGAACACGCATTCGATGCGACGGGGCGGAGTTTGATTGCACGCGGGCGCGGCAATTCTTTGCGAAGCGACTTCCGAATCGTGTGTACGGGACAGTACCACTCGCGGTAACTCGCGCGAGCAGCGTTCGCGGACTCAACCCTTGACTCGCTTTGCTCCAGCGATGGCGGATTGGTCCGCGGAAAAACGAAGGGCGCCGCCGCTTTGATTGCGGCAGCGCCCAACGTGTGGGTCAAATGAGGCGGACGTTTTACTGGCAGCCCTGAAGCTTGAAGCTGTTGATGCGGGTGTGCCAGTTCCAGGTGCCGTTGGTGGCGATGTACTCGGTCGTAAACCACATCGTGCAGTCGTCCACCGGGTCGATGCTGATGGTGGCGTAGTCGCCCCAGCGCGCGAGGCCCTGGGTCTGCGAGCCGGTGCCGGTCAGGACGTTCGACTCCGTGCTGAGCGTGCCGAGCGGGTCGGAGGAGGCGCGCGCGGCGAAGCGGATCGACGGCCTGAGCGAGCTGGAGGAGACGCTGTAGCCGACGGCGAGGTTGCCGACCTTGTCCATCGCGGCCGAACCCATCCAGCGGTAGTTCGTCGTGTCGGGCGCGTAGGTGCCCTGCTGGTGGACGGTGGGAGTCGCGGCGCTCAGGTTGCGCAGCTCATACCAGCGGATGCCGGTGCGATAGGTCTTGCGGTTCTGGCCCGTCCGCACCGAGTGGTTGACGACGAGGTTCTGGTGCGTGCCGAAGTTGCGGTAGGCGAGGCGATACATGAGGCGGTCGCCGAGCGAGTCGAGCTTCTGGTTGGTGCCGGGCTGCTCGACGCAGGCGCCGCCGTCGCAGCCGCGCGTGAAGGCGGCCACGGGGATGGAGGTCGGCCCCGTCAGCGTGGAGGCGGCGGGGTTCGTCCAGTTGACGCTGAACTTCCACATCCGCAGCGCGTTGGTCGTGAAGTTGAGCATGTAGTTGGGCGAGCCGGTGGGGGGCAGCACGGGGCCGTCCATGTCGGCGGGCAGGAGGCTGCCGTAGGAGGTGCTGAGCTGGAAGCACTGCTGCGTGGCCGCCGTGCCGGCGATCATCGCGGCGCGATCCCAGGCGCAGACGCGCGCGCCCGTGAAGAAGTTGGTGAACATGTTGAAGGTGACGTAATAGGCGTCGGGCCAGACGCCCACCTTCGGGTAGTCGGGGAACTGGTCGTACTGGAAGGCGTAGCGGTTGTAGGAGCCGGTGGCGTCCGAGGTGGTCGAGACGGCGACGCACTGCCAGTAGCCGGCCGCACCGCCCGGCACGGCGAACTGCGTCATCACCCAGCGGTTGGCGATCTGGTCGTACTGCACGATGGGGTCGCCGTCGTTTCGGGTCTGGCACGCGCCGCCGAAGCCGGCCCAGAGCGTGTTGCCCGCGGCCGGGCCGTAAGTCATCGCGCCCGAGACCTTGTCGAAGACGGCGAAGTGGCTGTTGACCCACTGGACGTACTGCGTGGCGCCGACATCACCCGTCGTGTCAGGCGGGGCGACGTTGGCGTTGTAGCCGGGCAGCCCCTCGCCGACGCCCTCGAAGTTGAGCCCCGCGGTGATGGCGACGAGCGGGACGGCCGATGACTGGACGACGGGGTCATTGAACTCACCGCCTGGCTCGGCCGGGCGCTTCGGCTCGAAGTCCGTGCGGCTGGCTCCGCCCTTGACCGGCGTGATCTCGCGCAGCGGACGTGAGGTGTCGTGCTTGACGGCCTTTGCGGCCGGGAGCTTGTCGATCCTGCCCTGGCCGAATACTAGCGTCGGTAGTAAGAGAACCGCGCACAGAGTGAACAGTGAAGTCAAAACTTTCTTCATTTTACCTCCGGTAAAGGTTGACAGAGTTGAGGGTGGGCGAGGAACGCTGTCAGGCGACCCCGGTTGCTCGTTGATTAAAGCCGTCGGCGGAAAAGTAAGTCCGACGTTCACTAACACCCCGAAATGAACTGTCACACCACGGCCGCCGGGGCCGCCCCTTGATGGATTAAGACAAGATGCGCTTTTCGTCCTGACTTTGAATACAGTCGGAGACGCGTGAGAGCGGGAAGTATAGGCCCGCCGCCCCGCTGCTGCAAGCGGCCGGGGCCGCCGCCGCACTCAAAGTTTCGACCTGAACCGGCGCGCGCGTCGTCGTGGCGGCCGACGAAATTTTTGCCCGCGCCCGCCGCCGCGGGACGGAAGCCTGCGGCGGCGGGCGGCGGGGTTTCGGTCGCGTCGGCCCTACGGCCGCAGCGTCCAGAGGGTGTAGTTGCCCGTGCCGCTGTAGGAGTAGACCTGCCAGCGGTAGTAGGCCGCGGAGCCGAAGTAGGAGATGGTCTCGCTGGAGGTGGCGCTCTCCGAGCTGGCGACGATGATCCACGCCGAGCCGTTCCACCTCTGTAAATAGAGGTCGAAGTCCGCGCCCGAAGTCGGCCCGACCAGACAGCCTTTGTGATAGCCGGAGACCGCGCTGTAGTAGTAGCTGCCGCCGGGGTGATAGTCGTAGTCGCCCGTGAAACTGAGCGTGCCCGTGGCGGACGTGCCGCCGGCGCAGGCCGCCGGGGCGCCGCCTCCTCCTCCGCCGCCTGTGGTGAGCAGCGAGTAGAGCAGACGGTTGGGCGACCCCGTCCCCGTGCCGGTGAGCACGCCGGTCGTCGCCGTCGAGATGATCTGGCCGGAGACGGTCGCGGGCGAGGCCGACGGGTTGTTTTGCAGATAGAGCGCCGCGACACCCGCGACGTGCGGCGTGGCCATCGACGTGCCGCCGATAGTGTTCGTCGCCGTGTCGGACGTAGACC
>DASVES010000094.1:0-10748 GCA_036380435.1 Pyrinomonadaceae bacterium
CCGTCCGAAGCTTGCGCCTGCTCTCGGGGAGCACGTCGCCGCTGGAGAGTCTGCTGCAAGAGGTCTCGCGGCAGACGAACCTCTCGGGCGCGGACGGCGACGGCGTCTGGGCCTGGCTCAAGGGCTTCTTCACGTCGAAGACCGGCATCGGCGTCACCCCCGTCGATAAGGAATTTCGCCCGCTCGTGCAATTCGTCTCGGGCAAGGCGGACGCTTCGCCGATGGCCGAACACCGCGCGCAACTCAAGAAGGTGGCCGACGCCTTAAACGCCAACAACAAGCCGCTCTCGGAACTCTCCAAGGCGATGCAGGCCGGCGACGATACCATCGGCCTGCGGCCCGCGCGTCAGGCGGTCGCCGACTCGCTCGAAGCCAAAGGCTTCAGCTCCTCGCCGGCGAGCGGCGACGCCGCGCGCGTCCTGCGTCTGCCGCTCGACACTCTGAACACGCTGCTCGTCGGCACCGACTTCGAGCAGATCGAGAAGGCGTGGGCGGCGCTCTTTGCGAAGGCGCAAGGCTTCGAGGCCGGCTTCCCGTTCGCCGACGGCGGCTCGGACACCTCACTCGCCGCGCTCGCGCAGTTCCTCAACCCGCAGGACGGCGAGCTGACGCGCTTCTTCCAGGAGCGCCTGAAGCCTTACTTCGAGGACGACTGGACAGTGAAGAAGGAGGCCGCGGACAAGTTCGCGCCCGCCTTCGTCTCCTATCTCGCCAGCGCGCGGCGTCTGCGCGAGGCGCTCTTCCCCGACAACGGCCGACAACCTAAGGCCGAGTACCAGTTGACGCTCCTGCCGGCGCGCGACGCGCTCGTCCGCGTCGAGGTGGACGGCCAACTGCTCCAGACGCCGGACAAGACGACGGCGAACATGTCTTGGCCGGGCGACAAGTCGGGCGTGCGAATTACGGTGACGCCGACGAACGGGCAGGACGCCGTCAAGGCTTTCGCCGGCGAGTGGGGCCTGCTGCGGATGTTCCGCGAGAGCGGCGGCGGCGCGGGGAGCGGGGCGACGTTCACGCTCCAGCCGGCCGCCGGCGTCACCCTCTCGCTCCAGCCCAAGAGCGGCAACCCGTTCAAGCGCGAACTCTTCAGCGCGCTCAAAGCGCCGAAGGGCGTGCGGCAGTAGTAGCAAGGAGCTGTTAGCTGTTAGCTGTTAGCTTTCAGCCAGAAGTGAGTGGACGAATGAGTTTGAAGTATCAGGCCGGCGGCCGGCGACTGGCTAACAGCTAATCGCTAACAGCTAACAGCTACAAGAAAGGCGGCGTAAGGATGGCGGGACAGTTGGCGGCGACACAGGCCAAAGCGCTCTACGACTCGGGCGACCTCTCGGCGGCCATCGACGAGATCACGCGCGAGGTGAAGGCCAACCCGACCGACACGGCGCGGCGCTCCTTCCTCTTCGAGCTGCTCTGCTTCGCCGGCGAGTGGGAGCGCGCCGAGCGCCAACTCGGCGCGCTTGGCCGCGAGGGCGTCGGCGCAGAGGTCGGCGCGCAGGTCTTCCGCAACTGCCTGCGCGCGGAACTCGACCGCCAGCGCCTCGTGCGCGACGGCCTCGCCCCGCACTTCCTCGCCGACCCGCCCGACTACATCGACCTCCACCTCGACGCCTTCAACCGCCTGCGCGCCGGCGACGCGGCCGGAGCACGCGCCTCGCTCGACCGGGCCGAGGAGCAGCGCCCGGCGCTCTCAGGAACGCTCGACGATAAGCTCTTCACCGACTTCCGCGACTACGACGACTTCTTCGCCCCCGTGCTCGAACTAATCGTTCACGACAAGTACACGTGGGTGCCCTACGAACAGATCAGGCGCGTGGAAATCGAGCCGCCCGTCCAACTGCGCGACCTCGTGTGGGCGACCGTGGAGGTGGAGACGGCCGACAAGGAGATGAAGGCGATGACGCCGACGCGCTACGTCGATTCGGGCGCTCACCAAAACGACCTCGTCCGGCTCGGGCGCATGACCGACTGGAGGGAACTAGGGCCGGAGCTTTACGCGGGCGCGGGCCTCCGCCTCTTCGCCGTTGACGGCGAGGAGCGCCCCGCGCTCAGTGTCCGCAGCCTCGTCTTCGACGCCCCCGGCGACGGCGAAGAGACGCCGGCCTCGTAAGGTAGAGGCCACACGCACGAAGTCAACCGTCCCGGTCAGAGGTATTACGCGATGTCTTCCGCGATGGAAACCAACACGGCCCCGGCCGCCACCAACTCGATGCCCCCGGTCGTCGATGTCGAGGCGCTGCTCGCGCCCATCCCCGGCGACAACCCGGCGGGCGAAAGCCTCGCCTACTCCGGCCTCTACGACGAGATAAAAGAGGCGCGCCGCGCCGACGACACACTTGAACAGGGCGATTGGGTGCGCGACACGAAGTCGGCCGACTGGGTGCGGGCGGCGACGCTTGCGACCGACGCGCTCACGTCGCAGACGAAGGATTTGCAAATCTGCGCGTGGATGACCGAGGCGCTCACGAAGCTCTACGGCTTCGCGGGTCTGCGCGACGCGCTCAAGGTCGTCCACGGCCTGCACGTCGGTTTCTGGGACACGCTCTTCCCCGAGGAGGACGACGGCGACCTCGAAGGGCGCGCCAACGCCATCTCGTGGATGGAGCGCGAAGCGGCCGTCGCCCTGCGCGAAGTTCCGATCACGCGCGGCGCGGGCGGTCAGAGCTACGGCTTCAACGAGTTCGAGCAGTCGAACGCCTTCAACGTCGGCCCTGAGGTGAGTCCCGAGGTGGCCGAGGAGCGACGCCGTCGCGCCGGCGAGGAGGGCAAGATCACCAGCGAGGACTGGCTCAAGGCCAAGCAGTCCACGCCGCGCGCCTTCTACGAGGCGGCCCACGCCACGCTCGACGAGGCGTGGGAGTATTTTCAGGCGCTCGACCGCCTGCTCGACGAGCGCTACAAGAATCAGGCGCCGGCGATGACCGAGCTGAAGAAGGCGCTCGACTCGGTGCGCGCCGCCGTCGAGAAGATCGTCAAGGAGAAGCGCCTGCTGGAGCCTGACCCGATAAGCGTGGGCGAGGCCGCGGGCGGCGAAGGCGAGGCCGGCGCGAACGGCGGAGCGCCGGGCGGCGGGGCGACGGCGGGCGGCGTCTTTATCTCGGGGCCGATCAGGACGCGGGCCGAGGCCGTCAGTCGTCTCACCGAGGTGGCCGCCTTCTTCCGCCAGACCGAGCCGCACAGCCCCGTCTCCTACCTCGTCGAGCGCTCCGTCAAGTGGAGCCAGATGCCGCTTGAGCAGTGGCTCGCCAGCGTGATTAAGGACGACACGGTGCTGGGCGCGCTGCGCGAGACGCTCGGCGTCGATCTCGACAACAGTCAGGCCGAGGAGTGAGAGCGCCGGCCGTGGCGGCGGCGGTGATGATGACGATGTCGGTGGTGTCGGTGTTGTCGGCCGCCAGTTAAGTTTCCCCCGGCCGCGGCCGGGCCGCCGGGCCACAAACCGGAAAGTTAAAATGTGAGAAAGGAAAAAGCAGTATGCCAAAGACTGAAAGCACACAACACAAGCTGAGTCGCGTCCGCGCCCCGCGCGTGCATCTCACCTACGACGTGGAGGTGGGCAACGCGATTGAGGCGAAGGAACTGCCGTTCGTGGTCGGCGTGCTCGGCGACTTCTCGGGCAAGCCCGACGAGCCTTTGCCCAGGGTCAAGGATCGCAAGTTCATCGAAATCGACCGGGACAACTTCGACAAGGTGCTCTCGGGGATGAAGCCGCGCCTCAGTTACAGCGTCGAGAACAAGCTGACGGGCGACGGCGGCAAGCTCGGCGTCGATCTGCGCTTCAACAGTCTCGAAGACTTCGAGCCTGACCGCGTCGTGCAGCAGGTCGAGCCGCTCCGCAAACTGGTCGAAGCGCGCCGCCGCCTCTCCGACCTCGTCTCGAAGATGGACGGCAACGACAAGCTCGAAGGGCTGCTCTCCGACATCATCTCGAACACGGGCGCGCAGAAGCAGCTCGGCAAGGAGCTGGGGCTTGGCGAAGACGGCCAGAAGAAGGAGGAGCCAAATGAGTAGTAAGAAAGACGCGGCGCAGGCCGAAACCGTCACGCAGGAGGCGCAGGGCGACCTGCTCTCGCGCATCCTCTCCGAGGGTCGTCTCGCCCGGCGCGACGACGAACAGGCGCACGCCCGCGACATGGTCGCCGAGTTCGTCTCGCAGGTGATGCAGGGGCAGTTGACGATGTCGCGCGACATGGAGGCGACCATCAACGCCCGCATCGCGGCCATCGATAAGCTGCTCTCGGCGCAGCTCAACGAGGTCATGCACCACGAAGACTTCCAGAAGCTCGAAGGGTCGTGGCGCGGCCTCAACCATCTCGTGATGAACTCCGAGACGGGGACGATGCTCAAGATTCGCGTCTTCAACGTCTCGAAGAAGGAGCTGCTCAAAGATTTGGAGAAGGCCGCGGAGTTCGACCAGTCGGCCCTCTTCAAGAAGGTCTACGAAGAAGAGTTCGGCACCTTCGGCGGCGCGCCCTTCGGGGCGCTCATCGGCGACTACGAGTTCTCCAGCCACCCGCAGGACCTCTCGCTGCTGGAGAAAATCTCGAACGTCGCCGCGGCCGCCAACGCGCCGTTCACGGCCGCCGCCTCGGCCCAGATGTTCGGCTGGGACAGCTTCACCGATCTGGGCGAAGTGCGCGATCTGGCGAAGATTTTCGACCGCACCGAGTTCGCCAAGTGGCGCTCCTTCCGCGAGTCGGAAGATTCGCGCTACGTCGGACTCACCTTGCCGCACACGCTGATGCGTCTGCCCTACGGTCAGGACACTACGCCGACCGAGACCTTCCGCTTCGAGGAAGACGTTGACGGCCGCGACCACAAGAAGTACCTGTGGGGCAACGCCGCCTATTCCTTCGGCACGCGCCTGACCGCGTCGTTCGCCAAGTATCAGTGGTGCGCGACCATCCGCGGAGTGGAGGGCGGCGGACTCGTACAAGGTTTGCCCACCCACACCTTCAAGACCGACGACGGCGACGTGGCCCTGAAGTGTCCGACCGAAATCGCCATCACCGACCGCCGGGAGAAGGAGTTCTCCGACCTCGGCTTCATCCCGCTCGTCCACTGTAAGGGGACGGACTACGCCGCCTTCTTCGCCGCGCAGTCGGCGCAGAAGGCCAAGAAGTACGACTCCGACGCGGCGAACGCCAACGCCCGGCTCTCCACGCAGTTGCCATACATCTTCGCCGTCTCGCGCTTCGCCCACTACCTGAAGGCGATGATGCGCGACAAGATCGGCAGCTTCATGGAGCGCAGCGAGTGCGAGCACTTCCTCAACACATGGATTTCGCAGTACACCGTCTCGAACGACACGGCCGGCCCGGAAATCAAGGCGCAGAAGCCGCTGCGGGAGGCGCGCATCGAGGTCAAGGAGGTTCCGGGCAAGCCCGGCGCCTACAGGGCGGTGGCGTTCCTCAGGCCGCACTTCCAGTTGGACGAGTTGACGGTCTCGCTGCGCCTGGTGGCCGAGCTGCCGCAGTCGGCGCGGTGATGGTCGCCGACTCCGACCGAAGTAAACCAGACGCGTCTTGCGCCGGGGGCGCGCAGGCAGCAACCCCCGCCTCGCCCACGGCAGGCCGCTTTCTCGAGAGATAAAAATAGGAGGACTAAAAGCTCATGGCAGTAGATATGTTCATCAAGATCGGCGCGCTCGAAGGCGAGTCGTCGGACAAGGCGCACGGGAAGGAGATCGACGTGCTGGCCTGGAGTTGGGGGATGTCGAACTCGGGCAGCGCCCACCACGGCGGCGGTCAGGGCGCCGGCAAGGTCAACGTGCAGGACATCAGCCTGACGAAGTACATCGACAAGTCGAGCCCCGACCTGATGCTCGCCTGCTGTAACGGCAAGCACTTCCCCGAGGCCAAGCTCGTCGTCCGCAAGGCCGGCGAGAAGCCGCTCGAATACCTCGTCGTGACGATGACCGACCTGATCATCACCAGCGTCTCGACGGGCGGCTCGGGCGGCGAAGACCGGCTCACCGAGAACGTCACGCTCAACTTCGCCAAGGTCAAGGTCGATTACAAGGAGCAGACCAAGACGGGCGGCGTCGGCGCCACCCCCACGATGGGGTGGGACATCGCCGCGAACACCAAGATGTAACGTCGCGCGCCGGGGGGTTAACTCGCCGGAGTAGACGGAAGTGGTGTCACCGGGCGTGTCGGCACGAGGCAAGCGCCGACACGCCCGGCCCCTCTCACGCTCATGGCCAGAATCGACAACGAAGTCCGCATCACGCTCTCGGTCTTAGACCGCCTGCTCGACTACGAGCCGGAGGTCTCTTACGAGCCGCCGGCGTCGCGCGCCAAAAGCATGCGCCTCTTTAGGCAGGCCGTCCGGCGCGACCTCGAATGGCTGCTCAACACGCGGCGGGTGGCGACGCCGCTGCCCGAGGGTCTGAAAGAAGTGAACAACTCGCTCGCCGCCTACGGCCTGCCCGACTTCACCGCCGCTAACACGGGAGACACCGACGATCAGGCGCAGGTGCGCGCGGCCATCGAGGAAACCATCAGGACTTTCGAGCCGCGCCTTCAGGACGTGGTGGTGACGATGGAGCCGCGCCACGAGACCGAGCGTAGCTTACGCTTCCGCATCGACGCCGTGATGATGGTCGATCCGGCGCCCGAGCCGGTGACTTTCGACACCACCCTCCAACTCGTCAGCGGCGAGTACAAGGTTCAAGAGAAGTAATGCGCGACGACCTGCTCACATACTACGAGCGCGAGCTGGCCTTCGTGCGCCAGATGGGGGCCGAGTTCGCGCAGAAGTACCCGAAGATCGCTTCGCGTCTGCTCCTCGAACCGGACAAGTGCGAAGACCCGCACGTCGAGCGCATGATCGAGGCCTTCGCCTTCCTCGCCGCGCGCGTTCACCTGAAGATCGACGACGAGTTCCCCGAGATTACCGAGTCGCTCTTAAACGTCCTCTATCCACACTACCTCGCGCCCATCCCGTCGCTTTCGATAGTGCAGTTCGCGCTCGACCCCGAGCAGGGCAAGCTCACCACCGGCTACCACATCCCGCGCGACACGGCGCTCTACTCGCGCCCCATTCAGGGCACGCCCTGCCGCTTCCGCGCCTGCTACCCCGTCACGCTCTGGCCCGTCGAAGTGGCCGCGGCCGCGCTCGAATCGCTCGACCCCGTGGACACCCGCGGCCGCTGGCAGGAGGCGGTGCTGCGTATCAAGCTGCGCTGCGTCAACAACACCAAGCTCTCGGAACTCAAGACGGGCGAGGGCGACAGCAGCGGCAGCGGCGACAACGCGCCGCGTCCGATTGAACGCTTGCGCTTCTACCTGAGCGGCGAGCCGCAGCTCACCTACGCGCTCTACGAGATGATCTTCAACAACGCGACGCGCGTCGAGCTGCGCTCGGAGGGCAAGCGCGCTCCGGGGCGCGCCGCGCCGGCCGTCATCACGCTGCCGCCTTCGTCGCTGAAGCCCGTCGGCTTCGCGCCCGACGAGGGACTGCTGCCCTACACGCGGCGCTCGTTCGCCGGCTACCGGCTGCTCACCGAGTACTTCACCTTCCCCGAGAAGTTTCTCTTCTTCGACCTCACGGGTCTCGACGAGGCCGTCCGCCGCGGCGGCTTCGGTGAAGAGTTCAGCGTCTCGATTTTCGTCCGCGACGTGCAGCCGCCGCGCGCGCTGGTCTCGGCCGCCACGTTCCAACTGGGCTGCGCGCCCGTCGTCAACCTCTTCCGCAAGGTGGCCGAGCCGATTCAGTTGACGCAGTTGCAGCACGAGTACCGCGTCGTCCCCGATGTGCACCGGCAGATGGCGACCGAGGTCTACTCGGTCGATTCCGTGTCCTCGACCGACCCCTACCTCAAGCAGTCGCGACAGTACGAGCCGTTCTATTCGATTCGCCACGCCGAGTCGGCCGAGCGCGAGCAGACCTTCTGGTACGCCTCCCGACGCCTCTCGCCGCGCAAGGACGACGCGGGCACCGAAATTTATCTCTCGCTCGTCGATCTGGGTTTCAACCCGCGCGTGCCGGCCGTCGAGACCGTCACGGCGACCGTCACGGCGAGCAATCGCGACCTGCCGGCCAAGCTTCCCTTCGGCGGGCGCGACGGCGACTTCGAGGTCGAGGGGACGGGGCCGCTCGCGCGGGCGCGGTGCTTGCGTAAGCCCACCCCCACGGTGCGCCCGCCGCTGCGGCGCGGCGCGCAGTGGCGGCTCATCTCGCACCTCTCGGTAAACCACCTCTCGATTATGGGCGACGCCGACGGCGGCGGCGCCGACGGGGCGGCGGCCGACGCGCTGCGCGAGATTCTCTCGCTCTACGACTTCACGGACTCGCCGGCCACGCGCCGGCAGATTCGCGGCATCACGGGGGTGGCGGGCCGACGGGTCGTGCGGCAGACGGGGTCGCGCGTCGGGGCGGGGTTCGTGCGGGGCTTAGAGACGACCGTCGAGTTCGACGAGGAGATGTTCGTCGGCAGCGGCGTCTATCTCTTCTCCTCCGTGCTCGAACGCTTCCTCGCCCTCTACGCCACCGCCAACTCGTTCAATCAGCTCGTCGCGAAGACGGCGCAGCGTGAGGAGGTCTTGAAGCGATGGCCGCCGAGGGCCGGGCACCAGGCGATACTTTAGAGCAGACGCTCGATACTTTAGAGCAGACGCTCTTAGACGAGCCGTACCGCTTCCGCTTCTTTCAGGCGGTGCGCGTCGTCGAGCGCCTGCACCCCGAGCGCGCGTCAGTCGGCCGGCAGGAGGCCGCGCCGGGGCGCGAGGCCGTGCGCTTCCGCACGCATCCTTCGCTTCAGTTTCCGCCCAGCGAGATACACGAGTTCAGCCGCGACGGCGACAACGACGGCGCTTTGGAGACGGACGCGCCGCCGCCCGAGATGACCGTCGCCTTCATGGGCCTGACGGGGCCGCAGGGCGTGCTCCCGAATCACACGACGGAACTGGTGGCCGAGCGCGCCCGCTACAAGGACACGGCGCTCTGGGAATTCCTCGACCTCTTCAGCCACCGCATGATCTCGCTCTTCTACCGCGCGTGGGAGAGGTACAGATTTCCCGTCGCCTTCGAGCGCGGCACGCACGATGAGTTCACACGCCATCTCTTCGCGCTCGTCGGCATGGGCACCGAAGGCTTGCGCGGGCGGCTCGGTTTGCCGGACGAAGGGCTGCTCCTCTACGCCGGCCTCATCTCGCAGCGCCCGCACTCGGGCGTCGCCGTCGAGTCGGCGCTCGGCGACTACTTCCGCGTCCCCGCCCGTCTCGTGCCGTTCACGGGGCAGTGGCTCGCGCTCGACGACGAAAGCCTCTGCCGGCTGGGACGAGCCAACAGCGCGCTCGGCGTGTCAACCATCGCCGGCGCGCGCGTCTGGGACACGCAGTCGAAGTTCCGCATGCGCTTCGGGCCGCTCACGTTCTCCGAGTTCACGGCCTTCCTCCCCTCGGGGCGAAACTACGGAGCGGCCGTGCGGCTCACGCGCTTTCTCGCCGGGGCGGAACTCGACTTCGACGCGCAGCTCGTCCTCAAGGCGGAGGAAGTCCCGGCCTGCGTCCTGAGCGCCGCGGGGCCGAACCGCCCCGCGCTCGGCTGGACGACCTGGCTCAAGACGCAGCCCACCGACCGCGACGACTCGCAGGTCGTGCTCGCGGCGAGAAACTGACTACTGACAAGTGCTCACGGCTTCAGGCAATCGTAGACAGTCATCAGACCCTTTGATTTAAACCCCCGAGAGGAGTAAGGCCATGGAAGTTAACTTTCTGAGATCGCTCATCGGCAGGCTCGACGAGACGTGTACGAACGCGCTGCAAGCGGCCGCCGGGCTGTGTCTGGCGCGCACCAACTACGACGTTGATGTCGAGCACCTGCTGCTCAAGCTGCTGGAAACCTCGGGCACCGACATCGAGCGCATCCTCCGCCACTACGAGATCAATCAGGGGCGCGTGGTCAACGACGTGACGCGCGCCCTCGACAAGCTGAAGACCGGCAACACTCGCACGCCCGACTTCTCGCCGCGCCTGCCGCAGCTCTTTCAGGAAGCATGGCTCCACGCCTCCATCGAGTACGGCGCAGCCCGTGTGCGCTCCGGCCACGTCCTGCTCGCGCTCCTGACGAGCGAAAACCTCTCGCGTCTCGCGCGCGAAATCTCGAAGGAGTTCGCGGCCATCTCCGTCGAGTCGCTGAAAAAGAATTTGCCGGACATCATCGCCGGCTCGACCGAAGACCGTGAGGCCGGCGCGCTCGGCTCCGCGCAGGGGACATCCGCGGCCGGCGCGGGCGGCGGCGACGCCGCGGGTGCGACGCCCAGCGCGGTCGGCGGCAAGCAGAAGGCGCTCGACCAGTTCACCGTCGATCTCACGGGGAAGGCGCGCGAAGGCAAGATCGACCCCGTCCTCGGCCGCGACTTCGAGATTCGTCAGGTCGTGGACATCCTCACGCGCCGCCGCCAGAACAACCCGATCCTGACGGGCGAGGCGGGCGTCGGCAAAACGGCCGTCGTCGAGGGCTTCGCGCAGCGCGTGGCCGACGGCGACGTGCCCGAGCCGCTGAGGAACGTCGCCGTCCGCACGCTCGACCTCGCGCTCTTGCAGGCCGGGGCCGGCGTCAAGGGGGAGTTCGAGAATCGCCTGAAGGGCGTCATCGAGGAAGTGAAATCGTCGCCGCAGCCCATCATCCTCTTCATCGACGAGGCGCACACGATGATCGGGGCGGGCGGGCAGGCGGGCCAGAACGACGCGGCCAACCTCCTCAAGCCCGCGCTCGCGCGCGGCGAGCTGCGCACCATCGCCGCCACG
>DASVES010000095.1:0-2390 GCA_036380435.1 Pyrinomonadaceae bacterium
CATCCTGCTGTGCGGCGTCGCCGCCGCCAGCGCACACGCGCAGACTGACGCGAGCCTCGTCGGCACGTGGCAGGCGAAGGGGCCGGACGGCCCCGTCGTCGTCAAGCTGAACGCCGACGGGACGGGCAGCCTCGACGGCACGCCGTTCAGCTATGTCGTGCGCGGCGACAAGATCGACGTCACGGCAAACGGCGTAACCACGCCTTACGACTTCAAGCTGACGGGGGGCGTGCTGAGCGTCAGTGGCGCCGGCCAGAGCTACATCTTCGAGCGCGTCGGCGGCGGCGAAGGGAAGGCGAGCGGCGTCGCTGACGAAAAGTCTTCGGCGCGCGCGCGCAACCCGCTCGTCGGCCGCTGGTTGAGCGACGAAGACACGGTTGACATCCGCGAGGACGGAACGCTCTACCTGAGCGGCATGAAGATGACCTACAAGATCGAGGGCGACCGCATCACGGTCTCCACCGGCGAGGGCGACATGGTCTTCCCCTTCCGCATGAAGGGCGACGACAAGTTCAGCGTGACGATTGAGGGCCGGGAGAGAGAATACGACCGGGAGAAGGAAGGGCCGGGCGGCGGCGGCGGCCTCAAGGTTAGTGAAGGCGCGGGCGCGAACCCGCGGGAGCTGGCCGGCAAGTGGTGCTACATGGCGAACGTGAACAACTACGCCGGCGGGCGCATCTCGAACCGCTGCTTCACGCTGCGCGAGGACGGCACCTACGACTTCAACGCCGAGTCGTCTTCGAGCGGCCCCGTCGCCTCCTCGGCCTCGCAGGAGTCCGACACGGGCACATGGACGGCGACGGCGACGACCATCACCTCGCGCTCAAGCAAGACCGGCACCAACATCTACAAGCTCGAACGGCGCAACCACCCCAAGAACGGCGACCCGATGCTCGTCCTCGACGGCGACGCCTACGTCACCGCGACCCAGCGCCCCTCGTGGCCGTGACTGAAGAGGGCAAAAGTAAAAAGGCAAAAGGCAAAAGTGGAAAGGCGAACCGCCTTCTTACTTTTGCCTTTTGCCTTTTTACTTTTGCCTTCCCCTGACGCTCCGCGCGATCCTCTCCGCCGACTTCTCGCCCACGCCGTCAACCATCTCCAGCCCGCCGCCCTCGACAAAATTTCGGAGGTCTTCGAGCGAAGAGATTTTGAACTGCTGGTGGAGCGTCGCCGCCGTCTTCAGCCCGACGCCCTCGACTTCGAGCAGGTCGAGCACCGTCTCCGGCGTCTCGGCCGTCAACTTCTCCCACGCCTCGAACGTCCCGCGCTCCAGCAACTCCACGACTCTGGCGCTGATGGCCTTGCCCACGCTCGGCAGCGTCTGCAAGCCCTTCACGCCTTCCTCTTTCGCAATCTTCGCGAGCGGCGTCGGCCACGTCTCGATGATCTCCGCGGCGTTGCGGTAGGAGCGCACGCGGAACTGGTCGTCGCCCCGAATCGACATCAGCACCGCCAGCCGCTCGAACCTCCGCGCGATCTCCTCGTTCGTCATATGTTTGAAAGCCGTGATAAGTGATGAGTGATAAGTGATAAGAGAAAGACGGATTTTCTTATCACTCATCACTCATCACTTATCACCTTTCTCATGCCTTCTCCAGCCCCGCGTACTTCTCGATAAGCTTCTTCTGGCCGAAGCCGGGGAAGCTGACGGTGAGCTTGGTGGAGTCGCCGACGCCCTCGCGGCGTAGGACGAGGCCGCGGCCGTACTTCGGGTGGCGGACGTGCGAGCCGGGCACGAAGCCCCCGCCGCCGCTGGTGGATGCGGACGACGCTGATGAGCCGCCGCCGGTCGCGGAGGCCGCGCGCCGCTTTGGCTCGGGGACGATGGGCGGACTGGACGCGCCCTTGAACTTCTCGCCGCGCTGGCGGAAGAACTCGGCGATGGAATCGGCGCTGTCGTAAGTCTTGCCGGCGTATTTCTTCTCGGCCGCGGGGGCGCCCGTCTCGCCGCGCAGGGCGCGGGCGACGTGGCGCGACTCGGCGGCCGAGGAGCTGCGGGCGAAGGAGAGCCAGGAGGGGCCGCGCGAGAGGTCTTCCATCAGCTCGAAGGGCATCTCGTTGAGGAACTGCGAAGGCTCGCTCGCCATCTCC
This sequence comes from Pyrinomonadaceae bacterium, assembly GCA_036380435.1. Lineage (GTDB taxonomy): Bacteria > Acidobacteriota > Blastocatellia > Pyrinomonadales > Pyrinomonadaceae > DASQDT01. The sequence continues at coordinate 2,092 of DASVES010000095.1, forward strand.
TCGCCGTAGACGCGGCGCTTCATGGCGTGCGAGACGTAGAGGAAGCGCTCGGCGCGTGTGATGGCGACGTAAGCGAGGCGGCGCTCTTCTTCGAGTTCGTCGGCGTCGGCCGCCGAGCGCGAGTGTGGGAAGAGTCCGTCCTCCATACCGACGAGGAAGACAACGGGAAACTCCAGTCCCTTCGCCGAGTGGATGGTCATCAGCGTGACGGGCGAGGCGCGCTCGTACTGATCCTGATCGGAGCTGAGCGCGGCGGCGTCGATGAAGTCGCGCAGGCCGCCGCCCTCCTCGCGGTCGTA
>DASVES010000096.1:0-3059 GCA_036380435.1 Pyrinomonadaceae bacterium
CCGAGCGTCGATTTGCCCGCGCCCGACGGGCCGTCGATGGCGATGATGAGAGGCATAAAAGACAGAATACAGGAGTCAGGAGTCAGGAGTCAGAATCAAAGCGGCGGAAAAGTTGAATGTTGAATACAGCGCCGAGGTCAGGAAGAAACCTTCTGACTCCTGACTCCTGACTCCTGACTCCCGATCACTTCGCGTAGCGCGTCGAGTGCGCGTTCGATGTCGTCGGCCGAAACGTCGTAGTGCGTGACCATGCGGATCGAGTCGCCGAAGCCGTGGGCGAGGACGCCGTGGTCGTCGCGGAGGCGGGCGGTGATCTCGGCAGCCGAATGGGGCGTCCCTGAAACATCGAAGATGACGATGTTGGTGACGACGCGTTCGGGGTCGATGCCGACGCCGGGAAGCTCGGCCGCGCCAGCGGCGAGGCGGCGCGCGTTGGCGTGATCGTCGATGAGACGCGGCGGCGTCTCTTCGAGCGCGACGAGTCCGGCGGCGGCGAGGACGCCGGCCTGCCGCATCCCGCCGCCGAGGAGCTTGCGCCACGCGCGCGCCTCCTCGATGAACGCCTTCGTGCCGAGGAGCATCGAGCCGACGGGCGCGCCCAGTCCCTTCGACAGACAGAACATCACGGAGTCGGCCGCGCGGGCGAGCGCCGCCACCGTCTCGCCCGTGGCCACGGCCGCGTTGAAGAGACGCGCGCCGTCGAGGTGGACAAAGAGTCCCGCGGCGTGCGCGCGTTCGCAGACTTCCTCCATGCGCTCGCGCGTGTAGACGCTGCCGCCGGCGAGGTTGTGCGAGTTCTCCAGACAGAGCAGACGCGTCGGGGCGACGTAGTAGGCGGCGTTCGCGCCGTGAACCGCCGGGGCGATCTCTTCCCAGCGGAGGATGCCCGTGCCGTCGGCGCTGCGCACGGGGCGGGCGAGCGCGCCGGAGACGACCGACATCGCCGCCATCTCGTAGTTGAAGATGTGGCCGCGCTCCTCGATGACGACCTCGGAGCCGGGCCGCGTGTGGAGCTTGACGGCGATCTGGTTGCCCATCGAGCCGGTGGGCACGAGGAGAGCCGCCTCCTTGTCGAAGACTTCAGCGGCGCGCTCCTGCAAGCGATTGACCGTGGGGTCTTCGCCGTACACGTCGTCGCCCACCTCGGCCTCGGCCATCGCCCGGCGCATCGCCTCGGTCGGCTTCGTCACGGTGTCGCTGCGGAGATCAATCATAGGGAGTCAGGAGCCAGAAGTCAGGAGTCAGAATGTGAATGTGTTACTCGGAGTCAGGGCCGGACGGCAGAGAGTCTTTATTCTGACTCCTGACTTCTGGCTCCTGACTCCTCTCATATGAATGCCGCGAAGACCTCGTTCGAGAGCAGCGCGCCGGCGCTTGTCAGGCGGAGCACGTCGTCTTCGAGTTCGACGAGGCCGGCGTCGCTGAAGCGTTCGAGGTCGGCGGCGTAGTCGGCGCGCACGTCTACACGGAAGCGCGCGCGGTGCTCGGAGAGGTTGACGCCGCGACGCAGGAGACGCAGGGCGAGGAAGAGCGATTCGGAGAAGGCTTCGCGCTCGTCAAGCTCCGTGCGTTCGACGACGGGGCTGGCGCCCGACTCGATGAGCGCGACATACCGCTTGGCGTCGCGCTCGTTTGACCAGCGCGTGCGGCGTCCGTCGAAGGAGTGGGCCGAGCAGCCGAAGCCGTAGACGGGCGCGCCCGTCCAGTACTTCATGTTATGACGCGACTCCCGGCCCGGTAGCGCGAAGTTTGAAATCTCGTAGTGGTCGTAACCGGCCCCGGTCATGCGCCGGGCGAGCAGGCGGTACATCTCGGCGGCGAGGTCGGGGTCGGGCGCGCGCCAGAAGCCGCGTCGGATGTGGTCGGCGAGCGGCGTGCCCTCGTGGACTTCGAGGAGATAGAGCGAGAGGTGTTCGGGACGGAGGGCGAGCGCCTCGTCGAGATTGCGCGACCAGCCCTCTAGCGTCTGCTCGGGGAGGCCGGCGATGAGATCGAAGCTGACGTTTCGGAATCCTGCCTCGCGCAGGGCATGGAGCGTGCGGCGCGCGTCGTCGGCCGTGTGCGTGCGGCCCAGACGGCGCAACTCCTCGTCGTCGAAAGTCTGGAGGCCGAAGCTGGCGCGGTTGACGCCAAGCGCGCGCAACTCTCGAAGCGACTCGGGCGTCACCGTGCCGGGGTTCAGCTCCAGCGTCACCTCCGCGCCGGGGAGGACGTGGAAGCGAAGGTGTACGGCCTCAAGGACGTGTGCGAGCTGCGCGGCCGTGAGCATCGAGGGCGTGCCGCCGCCGAAGTAGATGGTGTCGATTGCGCGCGCGGCCGCGTCGTCGTCGAAGGCGGCCACCTCGCGCGCGAGCGCGCGGACGTACACTGCGGCCAGCGCGCTCTCATACGTGCCCGTGGCGAAGTCACAGTAGGAGCAGCGCGAACGGCAGAACGGGACGTGGATGTAGATGCCTGCCTGACTCATCGCGGAAGCGCGGATTATAACACGCGGCCGCCGAGACGCGCGGAGTGCGGTCGCGCACGGATCGGCCCGAACAAACGACGCTCGGTGCAGGCGGACAACTCGTGATGCGCCGGACGGCGTGGCATTGGACACGCGAGCGCACTTCGCGGAGTCGTCCGCGTGTCGCTCGCGAAGAGGAACGGAAGCACTTTCTCGTCGCGCCGGGCTATGTATACCAGCGCACTTTGAAGCTCAACCGATGGCGGGCGGGTGTACGCTTTCGTTCGCGCAGGTGTACGGCTTTTCGCGTCTGAAGGGACGGCTGATTGGCGCGTGTGCCTCAACTCTCCATCAATCCAGAAGCAATTCGCATCAAAAAAGAAACTTCTTTATATAAAACTCGTGGCATAACGGTTGATGTAGTTACTGACGCGTCTTAATCCATATCCCGCTCTAACTAACCGGGTGGAGACGTGCGCCGGTTCTCCTTGTTCTTCTTTACCGACTTAGGCGCACGTGTTCATCTACCGACCACTAACAATTGAATTATGGGAGGAGATTAACGATGTCAGAGAAAGATCGTGAAGGAACGGGCGGCTCAGGCGGCGGCGGC
>DASVES010000097.1:0-5364 GCA_036380435.1 Pyrinomonadaceae bacterium
GTCTCAGCCTTCTTCAACGCCGCCAAGCGCGCCGCCGTCCCGAACCTCGCGCGCGGCGCCGAAGAAATGCTCGCGGCCAACTCGCTCACGGCATCGACGACGGCAGCCACCATCGCCGTCGGCTCCGCACTCGGCGGCATCCTCGCCACCCTCGCCGGCCGCGAGGTCGTCTTCCTACTCAACGCCGCCACCTTCCTCGCCTCCGCCGAACTCATCCGGCGCATCCGCACGCGGACGGAAAGGAAGTCGGAAGTCGGCAGTCAGCACTCAGCAGTCAGTAGTCGTCAGTGGGCAGTGGGCGAGCAGCCGTCGTCAGTCGAGACGAATTTGAATCAGGAGGCGTCTCTGAAAATGGAGACGCCGGCCGACACTCAACCGACTGCCGACGGCCCGCTGCCTTCTGCCGACTCGCTTTTCCGTCGTGCGTTAGAAGACTTCCGAGGCGGTTTGCGCTATGTGAGACACGAGCCGGTGCTGCGGGCGATCTTCGTGGTGGCGGCCGGGTGGGGTCTGGGCAACGGCGTGGCGCGGGCGCTCTATAGCATCTTCGGCGCGCGCCTCGGTGAAGCGGAAGTTGCGGGTTGGGGCGTCGCCGCGCGCGAGTTGATTGAGCGGCCGGGCGAGTTCGGCATCTCCGTGCTGTTCGTGGCGATGGGCGTGGGCGGCGTGCTCGGCGCTCCGCTTGCGCGCCGCTTCAACAACGCGGGCGGGCGAGACTTGGGCGCGCGCCTCGGGCGCTCGATGGCGTTCGACGGCTGCGGCCTCGCCCTCTTCAGCCTGATGCCGAGCCTGTGGGTCGCGGCCCTCGTGCTCGTCGCGCGCGAGGTAAACTTCGCCGTCTGGTGGACGGCCCAGCAGACCATCCTCATGCGCCGCGCCGACGACGCCTACGCCGGCCGCGTCTTCGCCTCCTACGAGACGCTGACGACGCTGATGATGGTCGGCTCCATGCTCGCCTCCGGCGTCGCCGCCGACTCACTCGGCATCCGTCCCGTTGCGCTCGCCGGCGGCCTTGTGATTACCTGTTCCGGCCTGCTCTGGTTTCTTCTTCAGCCGCAGGCTCAAGTGGTGGGAGTGCGGCGCGGTGAGAGAAATTAACATGGATGGGCAGGATAGTCAGGATGAAGAAAAGATGATTTCAGATTTGAGATTTCAAACCTTCTCATCCTGCCCGTCCTGCCCATCCATGTTAATTTTTGTGACTTGTCATGCCATCTGAACGTAATTCGCACCTGTCCTTATGACAACTCTTTACTGCGCGAGCTGGTTATTGCCGATCACTTCCGCGCCCGTGCGCGACGGCGCGGTGGCCGTCCGCGGCGGGCAGATCGTCGGCGTCGGCACGCGCGATGAGATCACACGCAGGTTCCCCGCCGCCGACCTCAACGACTTCGGCGAGGCCGCCATCCTGCCCGGTCTCGTCAACTGCCACTCGCACCTCGAACTGACGGTGATGCGCGGCTATCTCGAACGCGAGGAGAACAACTTCCCCGCATGGCTGCAAAAGCTCACCATCGCGCGCAACGAGTGGATGACGGCGGAAGACCGTTACGTCTCGGCGGCGTGGGGCGCGGTCGAGGCGGCGCGCGCCGGCGTGACGTGCGTGGGCGACGCGAGCGACACGGCCGCGCCCTGTGTGCGCGCGCTCAGGCACGCGGGCCTGCGCGGCGTTGTCTATCAGGAGGTGTTCGGGCCGGATGCGCGCACGTCGGGCGAGCAGTTCGCGAAGCTGCGCGAGAAGGTCGAGCGCGAGCGCGCGGGAGAGAGCGAGCTGGTGACGCTCGGCGTCTCGCCGCACGCGCCCTACTCGGTGAGCGCGCCGCTGTTCGAGGCCGTGGCGCAATACGCGCGCGCGGAGAATTTGCCGCTGATGGTTCACGCGGCCGAGTCGGAAGCGGAAGAGCAGTTCATGCGGGAGGGACGCGGCCCCCTCGCCGAAGGCTTGCGGCGGCGCGGCATCGAGTGGAGCGCGCCGGGCGTCTCGTCGATTCAATATCTCGCCCGGCTCGGCGTCACGGGGCCGCGGACTCTACTCGCACACTGTGTCCGCGCCGACGACGCGGACGTAGCGACGCTCGCTGCGTCGGGCACGCGCGTCGCCCACTGCCCGAAGTCGAACGCCAAGTTCGGACACGGCCGCGCGCCCTTCGCGGCCTTCCTGCGTGCGGGCGTGTTGACGGGATTGGGGAGTGATTCGGTCGCCAGCAACAACACGTGCGACCTGCTCGAAGAGGGGCGCTTCGCCGTGCTCGCCTCGCGCGCCGCCGGTGAACGACTCGCTGACGAAAGGATGGTCGGCGCCGATGAAGCCCTCCGCGCGGCGACGCTCGCCGGCGCGTGGGCGCTCGGTTTCGGCGGCCTCACGGGCGCGCTCGAAGAGGGCCTTCAGGCCGACCTCTGTGTCTTCTCACTCGCGGGCGCGCACCAGACGCCCGTCCATGACGACCCCGCGGCGGCGCTGCTGTTCGCCTCATCGGGACGCGACGCGCTGCTCACCGTCGTCGCGGGCAGGGAAGTGTTTCGCGACGGGCGCGTGACGACCGTGGACGAGGAAGAATTGCGCGCTCGCGTCAAAGATATTGCCCGGCGTCTTGGAGGCGTGACAATCTGAGAAGAATTGTTTAGCAGGACGATGAAGAATCGGAGGCGATGTAGACGTGACAATAAAAAAGATGCTCGTGCCGGTGTTGGCTTTCGTGTTGGCCGTGGGACTCGCGCTGACGTGCGCGACGGCGCAACAGGTCGCCGACCCCGATTTCAAACCCGAGATCAGGAAGCCGGCCTACGCGGCCGGGCGCGGCCCTGTCGTCTGTCTGGATGAAGCACACTTCAACTTCCACACGGCCTCGGGACGCTACGCGCCGTTCGCCGAGTTGCTGCGCCGCGACGGCTACGTCGTGAATGCGTCGGCGGCGAAGTTTTCAGCCGCCGCGCTGTCGAGTTGCCGCGTACTTGTCATCGCGAACGCGCTCGGCGAGCGTAATCAGTCGAGCTGGTCGCTGCCCATCGACCCGGCCTACACGGACGAGGAGGTGTCGGCCGTCGCCGCGTGGGTGAAGAGCGGCGGCTCGCTCTTCCTGATCGTCGATCACATGCCGATGCCGGGCGCGAACCGCACGCTCGCCGCGGCCTTCGGCGTCCGCTTCAGCAACGGCTTCGCCCTCATCCCCGACGTGAACGCGCCGCTCGTCTTCAAGCGCGCCGACGGTCTGCTCGCCGACCACCCCGTCACGCGCGGCGCGACGAAGGACGAGCGCATCGACGCGGTCGCCACCTTCACCGGCTCGGCCTTCCGCATCGACAGCGGTGGCGAACCCATCCTTGTCTTCGGGCCGCAAGTCATTTCGCTTGAGCCGCAGGTGGCCTGGCAGTTCACGCCGGAGACGCCGAAGACAGATGTGCGCGGCTGGCTTCAGGGCGCGACGCTGCGCCACGGCAAGGGCCGGGTCGCCGTCTTCGGCGAGGCGGCGATGTTCACGGCGCAGCTCGCCGGGCCGAATAAAAATAAGGTCGGGATGAATTCGCCCGACGCCCCGCAGAACGCGCGGCTCCTGCTCAACGTGCTGGGCTGGCTCACGGGCAGGCTGAAATAAGGATGAAGGCGGAAGGATGAAGGATGAAGTGACGAGGCCGCGCGGGCAGCGGCGGCAGAGTTACGAGCCGCCGGAGGAGGCGGCAGAATGTAGCCACGGGCGTGAGCCCGTGGTAGCGGCAAGGAAAATAAACAAGCCCCGGAGGGGCGAAAGAAAATCAACGTGTGCGTGACGCCGGTTGATTTTCTTTCGCCCCTCCGGGGCTTCCCACTTTCTTCTCAACGGCTGACCCACGGCTCACGCCGTGGGCTAAAATCTGCCGCCGCCTCCGGCGGCTGGTTGACGGCTGCGACCCGGCCGGCGCGGCTCTTCAACTTTTGCCTTTTGCCTTTTTACTTTTGCCTTACCTGCGGGCGCGTCGCTCCTCGGCCCACTTGATGCGGCTCTCGATCCATTCGCGCACGGAGGGGTTGAGCTGCAAACACTTGTCCACGTCGCGGCGGGCCTCGGCGTCGCGGCCCGCGAGCGTGAGGGCGATGGCGCGGTTCCCGTAGAGGTAAGCCGTGTGCGGCGACAACTCGATGGCCTTCGTGTAATCGGCGATGGCGCCCGCGAGGTCGCCCACGTTCTGACGGGCGATGCCGCGGTTGTTGTAGCCCATGTCCTCTTGCGGGGCCGATTCGATCTCACGGGTAAAGTCCGCGATGGCCTTCTGGAAGTCGCCCCGGCTCATGTGGGCGCTGCCCCGGGTGTTGTGAACGTGACGCAACTTCGGGTTGAGTTCGAGGGCCTTGTCAAAGTCGGCGATGGCCGCGTCGTACTCTTTCCTCATCAAGTGATTGTCGCCGCGGTCGTAGAATTCTTCGGCCGTCTTCGGGTCGGCCTTCACACGCTCGTCCGACTGTTCCAGCATCTTCTTCCGCGCCGCCTCGACGGATGCGCTGCCGTCGCGGTGCTTAATCAAACCCTCCAGCTCCGGGCGCAGCTCGATGGCCTTGTCGTAATCGGCCCGCGCGCGCTCGGCCTCGCCCTTCGCCTCGTAGGCGCGCCCGCGCTCAAGATAGGTCATGGCGGCCATCGGGTGCTTCGGGTCGGCCGCGAGGGCGGTGCTGAGGACGGCGCTGTAGTCGGCTATCGCCCCGTCGAAGTCGCCGAGCGCCTTGCGGGCGTTGCCGCGCGCGCTGTGGGCCATCGGCTTGTAGTTGGCGAACTTGTGGGTCTCGGTGTCGCGCGACGGGAGTTCGAGGACGGCGTTGTAATCGGCGACGGCGCCCTGAAAGTCGCGCAGGCGCGACTTCGCCACGCCCCGGTGGTAGTACGAGGTTTCGAGTTCCACACCGAGATTAATCAACTTGTCGAAGTCGGCGATTGAGCCGGCGAAGTCGTTGCCGCGCGTCAGGCGAAGGTTTGCGCGCGCCGCCAGTGCTTCGGTCAGAGAGGGGTCGAGATCGACTGCTTTGGTGATGTCAGACATCGCCGTGTTCCATCTGCCCTGATTGGCGTGGATGCGCCCGCGCCGGAGATATGCTTCCGCCAGATTCGGATTCAACTCGATAGCGCGCGTGAAGTCGGCAAGCGCGCCCTCGAAGTCTTTGGCTTCCTTCTTCTCCATCCCCGATTTGAGTAAGTCAGCGGCGGTCGGCGGCGTCTGCGCCGGAGCGGTGGGAGCGAGGGCGAGAAGCAGGATGAAGAGCGGAAGGAATTTTTTCACGACGGCCTCCGTCAGCCTCGGCGGGGAATTGAACTGACCGACGGCCCGAACTTAAAGGCGCGGCGGCAGCCTTGTCAATGCTGACAGGACAGTACCGCGAGGCTTCCGCTCGCGGTACTG
>DASVES010000098.1:0-6127 GCA_036380435.1 Pyrinomonadaceae bacterium
CAGGTCGAACCTGATCTCCCTGTATTGGATCTGCCCCGTCCAGTAGCGATAGACCTCCGTGCCCTGAAAGTCGTAAGTCAGCGCGTCGCCGCCGAAGAACTCCTGCATCCCGGCGTGGAAGATGAGCGTCCCGACGGCGACCCGGACGAGGACGCCGAGGACGAAGACGCGCAGCAGGAACTCCCCGCCCGCGCGATGCACCAGCGCCCCGCACGGCGCCGCCAGGACGAGACACAAAAAGAGCGCCGCCGCCCCGTCGCCCCCTGTGAAGAAAGCGACGGTGATGGTCAGCGCCAGCGCCAGCATGATGATTATTGCGTTCATCTTGAAGAGAAGCGTTGGTGTCTGCACCGCCGCCGGGCAGTCAAGTTGTAACGCCACATAGTGTGCGGCGCAGCCGACGCGGCGCGCAACCCGCCGACGCGGCGCAACTTCGCGCGCGCGTGTCTCACCACGCGGCGGCGATGGCGTTCGCCGTCCTACCCCTCGCCCGCCGCGCCGACTTTCAGGTCACGCCCACCCGCCGGCCGGGCCGCGCCGACGAGGCCCCGCGCGCTCGGTCGCGACGCGACGGGCGAACCCGGCGCGCGAGCGCGCACCCATCCCCGGCCCCGCTCGGCCTCCTGCGCCAGCCGCCGGCGGCGGTCTTCCCCACGCTCCCTCAACAGGATGAACCCTACCGAGGCGAAGATGAAGTAGAAGACGAGCAGTTGTGAGCGCTGCCGATAGGCCGTCCCCACGTTGCCCTGCACGACCGAGTAGGCCAGCGTCAGCATCGTCGTGAAGATCAGGATGGGGAGCGCCTGCCGCGCGCGGTACTTGAGGGTGAACCAGATTCCGACCACCAACAGCGGGAACGAGGTCCACCAGACCAGCATCTCGGGCAGCGTGATGGACTGCCGGACGTTGGTGAGCTGCCACGGGAACGGGGCGAAAAGCAGGTAGACCATCCCCACGGGGATGGCCGTGAGCGCGCCCGAGGTGGTGGACACGTCCACGTCCCTGCCGAAGCCGGAGTCGGCGGTGCGCGCCATGTCTTCCCGGCTCTGCTGCATCAACTCGAGGTTGCCGAAGGTCTCTAACTGCGTGGTCGCCGTGCGGAGCACGCCGAGATAGGTCATCGCCATCCCGAGGGCGACGACCACCACCGTCTGGCGCGCGACGCTGCGCGCCGTCAGCGTCGATCTCCCGATGACGAACGCCCCACAGGTGGCGGCCAGCACCATGTAGAAGATGTAGAAGCGCATGGTGTGAATGCCGAACAGGGACGCGACCAGCACCAGCAGTTGCGACACGCTCATCCGCTCACTTAGCCGGAGCGTGGCCAGCATCGACAGCGCCAGCAGGAAGACGACCGGCCCGTCCTTGAGTCCCTGCGACGACCACAGCACCAGCGACGGATAGAAGGCCACGAAGACGGCCGACAGCCGCGCCACCCTCACGTTCTGGAAGATGTGGTGCGCGCACAGGTAGATGAGCGGGGCCGTCGCCGCCCCCAGCACGGCGCTGGCGAACTGCACGGCCAGCATGTTGCGCCCCGTCACGAAGTAGATTCCGCCGACGAGGTAGGACATGCCGCTGTCCCGCGTCATGAATCGCCCGGCCTCGGACATGAACGACGCGGCGTGCATCTGCCCGTGCCAGACCTGCGCGAGCGCGTCCCCGACTTCGTCGTAGAGCACGGCGTCGCCGCCGAAGAACACTTGCAGCCCCGAAGTGAAGATGGCGGCGCCGACGAGCACGCGCGCCAGCAGGCCGGCGACGAAGATTTGCAGGAGGAAGTTTTTGTCGGCAGCGCCGACACGCGAGAGCAGGAGACAGGCGACCAGGGCGAGGGTCGTGCAGACGAGCACGGCCGACGGGCCATGCTCAGGAAGGAGGAGAGCGATGGCGATTCCCAGCACGAGCGGCGCCGTCGCCAGCAGGGATTTCATAGCTAGGGAACTCTGACTTTCTTCGTGCGAGGCGCGCGACGCCGGGCGCGGCGCGCCGGCGCAGTTCAACGCGAGCCGTGGTCACTCGTGGGTCGCTTCGCCGGTCTTCAAAAATAGGGAAAGGCGTGAACAGGCGAGGGCGCGCGGCGGCGTCGCCGATCCGAGGGACGGCCGCGGTGGCCACGGCGGCCGGCGCTGCTCGCTTCTAACGTCAGACGACGTCGTCGGGCAGGTCGGGCCGCGTCTTGTACTCGACGAGGAATTGATCTTCCTGGCTGAGCGGCTTGACGGCCTTCGCCGGGACGCCCGCGATGAGGTGGTTATCATCTTCTATCCGGCCCGTGATGACCGACCCGATGCCGACGATGCAGCGGGATGGTATCACGCCCCCCGGCGCGACGCGAATCTCCGAGCCGATGTAGGCGTAGTCGCCAACGATGACGGGTCGCGTCCGCTGCCGGTTGTGCGTCCACAAGCTGGAGTTGCGCCCGCCGAGGATGCTGCGGCGGCCGATCTCGACGCGGTCGGTGAAGTCGATTTTGTGGCCGGTGGTGACGACGCTGGCCGGGCCGAGACGGAAGACCGGCTCGATGGGGTTGACCACGTCCGGGTCGGGGATGGAGTTGATCTCGTTGAGGCGGATGATCTCGGCCCAACGCCCGAGACGCACCTCCCACCCGCCGCGGATGACGTTCAGGTGGCCGATCTTCACATGGTCGCCCATCTCGACGCGGCCCACGCCGACGATCAAATTCAGATGGCCGATCCGCACGTCGTCCGCGATCACGCACTCGCCCGCGTCGATGATGCTCAGACCGATGGAGACGCGCCTGCCGATTTTGTATCCGAAGAAGAGTCGGTAGCACGGACGCTTCAGGAAGCTCGGCAGCACGGCCACGGCGGCGAGCGCGGCGAGGCGGAGCTTACCGGGCCGGTGCCGGCGCTCGGCAGTCGCCACGCGGACGGGCGCCTCGGCCGGGGTGAGACTCGGGCCGCCCGGACGCGCGTCGTCATCAAGCGCGCTCATCGGGCGCGTTCGCGCTTCCGTGCCTTCTGCCTCTCGCGGGGTCGTCATTTCAGTGCGGAGCGGAACGCGTCGATGACCTTCTCGGCGTTGGCTTCGAGGCTGTACTTGGCGCGCGCCTCGCGGGCGGCGCGTTCGGACACCTCCAGCCGCAGCGGCGTGTCGCGAATCAGACGTTCGAGGTACGTCACCCACTCCTCGGTCGTGTCGGCCAGAAAGCCCGTCTCGCCGTGGCGGATGACCTCGGGGTTCGACCCCATCGGCGTGCAGACGGGTGGGATGCCGAGGGCCATGTACTGCGCCGTCTTCATGTAGAACTTATACTTGTTCCACTCGTTGACGGGCAGCGGCACCATCCCGACCTGCATCCGGCGCAGGTCTTCCACCTCCGTGTCGGCCCGCCATTTCTGCGCCGTGTACTCGACGCCCGGCAGGTCGAACTCTTCGCCGCCGATGAGATGCACGTCGTGAGGAACGCGGCCACGCAGTTCGCGCAACGCGTCGGCGACGACCCGGATGTTCTTCATCGTCGTCGGGCTGCCGCTCCAGCCGACCGTGACGCGCTCCACGTTCGCCGCTTGCGGCCGGTAGACGTACTGCTCGGTGTCCACGATGCTCGGCACCTGCCAGATGTTCTGGTTGTAGCGCTCAGCGAACTCTCTGATGTGCGACGAGTTGACGATGACGACCTTGCTCAGGCGGATGATCTCGGCAATCTTGCTGAAGAACTTCAGATAGGAGAACAGCCCGTTCGAGGGGCTGCGGTAGGGCACAAAAAGCGGGTCGTCGAGTTGGTAGATGATGGGGAGTCCGCGCCGCGCCACTTGCCGCTCGATGAAGGCGGGGCCTAAGAGCGCCGCTTCGCGGTAGACGAAGACGGCGTCGAATTCCTTGAGGCGGCCGAGGAGGCGCAGGCGCTCACTGTAGCCGCGCAGCATCTCGCGCGCCTTCTCGACGCGGCGGCCGGGCTGGTAGAGGATTTCGCGCAGCCGCTCCGACTCGAACGGCGCCCAGTGCAGGTTGATGCCGGCGGGTCCCAGCACGCGCTCCCACAGCTCGATGCTGCCGCGCTGACCGGGCGCGAAGCCGTAGCGGTTCGGGATGAGGGTCAGGACTTCCATGCGGGGAGGATTCTAACCGGGAACCACTACCCGAGCACAGCGGCGAGACGGTCAATGCGCGAAGGGTGGACGAAGACGTAGTTGTCCTCGACCACGTCCTCGGCCCGCACCTCGCGCAAGCGCCCGTGGCCTTCGCCTTTGCGGTAGTAATAGAGCTTGTAGCCGCGCTCGAAGAAGAACCCGAGCAGTTCTTCGAGCCGGATGTTAAAGCCTTCGAGGAACCACGGGTTGATCTCGCAGATGACGGTGGGGAGGTGCTCGCCGATCAGGCGCGCGGCGCCGCGGAAGGCCAGCAGCTCCGCCCCCTCCACGTCGCACTTGATGAGCGAGAGCCGCTCGACGCGCGGCAGAAACTCGTCGAGCGCGACGACCTCGCAGGTCACGTCGCGCGTCCCCTCCCAGCGCACCTGCCCCTCCTTGCCCTCGCGCTCGTCGTCGCGAGCGCCGATGTAGGCCTGCCCGGCGGCCACCGCGCCCGACGCCTGCACGGGGATGGTGAACGTGAGCGCGCCCGTGTGGTCGCTGCAACCCTTTTCGACGAGTTCGACGCCGGGACGGAAGCGCAGCAGGCGCGCGATCAGCTTGAGGGTGCTGAAGGTGAACGGCACCGGCTCGAAGGCGTAGACGCGGCCCGCGCCGATGACGCGTGAGAGGTGATGGCAGTAGAGGCCGAAGTTGGCGCCGATGTCGAGGACGGTGTCGCCCGCGCGCACGGCCAGCGGGAGGAGTTCGATCTCCGGCTCCGTCCACTTGCCCGAGCGGATGTCCCAAGCCTTCGAGGCCGCCTGGATGTACCGATACGTGTGCTCGTTCAGCACCGGGTAGAGCGCCTTCTTAACCAGACGCCGCGCGGCGGAGTTAGCGCCCATCGTTCATACCTCGGATGTACCCGGCCGCCCCTTGTCAGTGGCGCACGCTTCGCGCCGGGATGAGTTGGTGTTGGAGGACATCTGGTTGCGGGGTTCGATTGAGAGAAAATATTCGGCGGCGGCGAGGAAGAGTCAGGAGGCCGCGAGCACCAGCGTCCGGGCCGCCTCGGGCGTCACTTCAACGGGGACGAAGTACGCGGCCGGGTACAGATAATCCTCGCCCGTCTCGTCTATCACACGGACGTAGTCACTTCGCGCCGCCGACTCGTCGGGGAGAATTTGGTAGACGGTTCTCACCTTCAGGTCGTCTTCGTGGCCGTCGTTTTTGACGCAAATGGCGAAACGCAGTTCTACAGTGTTCTCGGCTTCCATACTTCTAATCCAAATACTGCTTGATCTTCATCCTCACTTTGCCGATGCCGTGCGCCTCGTACCAATGTACTTCAGCCAGACGTATCGTACCATCGGAGAGGCGGACATTGGCAACGCCCTTTAGTTTTCGCCAGCGCCCTCGGCCGAATCGCGCCCGCAACTCGGGCAACTCCCGTATCGAGCTACCGGCGGCAATCGTCTCCACGTCGGTGATCCCGCCCTCTATCTGGAAGTGTACGGCCACGGCCAGAAGATTATCAGTGTGAAGTTCAGACCGACGCCGGCGCCGCCTTCGCGCCCTGCGCGGCCAGCGCGCTCTCGACCTCGTCGCGGGTGAAGTTGGCGCGCTCGACGCCGTAGTGCGTGGGCGAGAGCCGGCCCTCGATGGGGCGCCCGTGGCGCAGGTCGTCGTTGAGCCGGCGGACGAGTTCGGGGTTATCCACGGCCTCGCCCGCGCCCAGGCGTTCGGCAACGACGGGCGCGAGTTGGTCGTTGCCGGTGGCCTGAATGACGTGGAAGAGGCTGTAGAGGTAGTCCTCGACGGGGCCGCGCTCGAACTCCGTGCGCTCGCGGATGCCGCAGAAGCCGGCGGGCGTCGGGTAGAAGTCGAAATACTCGACGACCTTCAGTTCCAGTTGGCGCGTGAGGCCGGCGCGGCGCGCGAGGCGTTTGAGAGCGGCGCTGTTCTTCTGTACGAGGGGCACGCGCTTGACGCGGTCTTTCCACGTCACGGGCAGGCGGCTCGACCAGAGCGCCAGCGTGACGGTCGTCTCCGGCGGGTAGAACGGCAGGTGCGCGACGTAGGCG
>DASVES010000099.1:0-6242 GCA_036380435.1 Pyrinomonadaceae bacterium
CCATCATGCCGCCGTGCTTCATGATCTTGATGCTCACGAGGTCGGCCAGGCGCCCCGCCGCGACGGTCAGGGCGTCCGACGGCGTGAACACGCTCTCGTCGGCAAGCACGGGGGTGTCGAGCGCCCGCGCGATCTCGCCCAAGGCGGCGCGCTGGTGGCCCGGCACGGGCTGCTCGATGAAGGCCGGCTCGAACGCCTCGACGTCGCGGAGCTGGCGGATCGCCTCATGTGCGGTCATGCCCTGATTGTAGTCGATGCGCAGTTCGGCGTCGGCGGGGATCTCCTTGCGGAACCGCTCCATGCGCCTCAGGTCCTGGGCGTGGCCGGCGAACCCGGTCTTCATCTTGAAGAGGCGCAGGCCCTCGCCGTAGAGGCGCTTCACCGTGTCGATGTCGCGGTCGAAGTCGGGATCGGCGACGGAGAAAGACAGCGCGATGTCGTCGCGGCACCGCCCGCCGAGCAGCTCGGCCACGGGCAGCCCTGCCGCTTGGCCGACGATGTCGAACAGCGCCATCTCAATCGCCGCCTTGGCCTCGGGATGACCGACCAAGGCGTGGTCGGCGGCCTCCATCAGCGCCCCTATGCGGGAGGCGTCGGCGCCGATCAGGACCGGCCGCAGGTAGACGTGGAGCGCCGCGACGGCGGCTTCGATCGTGCCGGTGAAGACCGCCCACGGCGCGGCGTCGCCCCAACCAGTGATGCCGGCGTCCGTGTCGAGCCGGAGAATCGCGTTCCTGACCGAGCCCTCCACGTCGCCCGAGCCGTGCCGGCGCTTGATCAGTACGGGGATGCGGGTGACGTGGACGGTCATGCCGGTGATGCGGATGGGAGAAAGCGCGGCGTCAAGCTTGTTCAAGGGATGGCCTCATCTGGTTGAGTGTTTCGGAAGTGGGTGCACGTCCGCCGAGTTCGGCGGCGCATGAGGATCCCCCGCGTTATCTATACGGTGGTGCCGGGGCTCAATCGAGATAACGGGCCGAGTTGTTGGGCCGACAGAACTAGTTGATCATCGTGTCGATGTCGAACGCGGAAGGCCAGAGACCTCCCGCAGATGCCGGCTGAAGGGGCACATGTTGGTGCCTTCGAGAAGTATTGCACCCGCGTTTCGCGCATGCGTCCATGAACGCCTGGGCCATCTCGACCGTCTCGGCGACGCGAACATCGGGGTCAAGCTCCAGAGCGTTACCGATGTATGGAACTGCGGAACGACGGCACGACCTCATGCCGTTGATCGTGTCCCGGAATATCCCTTGTCGATCACCCGACCCGTTGAAGTGGCGAGATCTGTCGCCGAGCGCCGGTTCGGGTTGACCAGGGCCCCGCGGAGGGGCAGCGTCTTGGGCGCGAACCGAGCCGATCCGGGAAAGGTCGGCGGAACGGACATCCATCCAAACAGGAGACAGCCGGTGACAGGGCTTAGACTCCCCGCCCGCGACGAAGTCACGGTCCAGTTCGCGCACTCCGCCTACCGCTTGGCGGAGCGGTTCGAGGCGCGGGGCACCGGCGTGCGCCACTTCCAGACCTGGACTCTGGACGACACGCTGGCGCGAGTGGGCGAGGCGGACGTCCTGGTCATCTCGGGCTTCTGGCGCAACGAGATGCAGGAGCGCGCGAAGAGGCTGGCCTATATCCAGTCGATCGGCGCGGGCTACGACCAGTTCCCCCTTGACGACCTGCGCGCGCGGGGCATCCCGCTGGCAAACGCTAGCGGCGTCAACCGGGACGCCGTTGCCCAGCACGGCATGGCGCTCATCCTCGCCCTGGCGCGCCACCTGCCCCAGGCACGGGACAATCAGCGCGCCCGCGTCTGGCGGGGCATGATCTCCTCGCTCGCCGAGCGCGAAGACGAACTTTCTGGCCACACCCTCGTCGTCCTGGGCCTTGGCGCCATCGGCTCCCAGCTCGCCCGGATTGCGAAGGCGTGCGGCATGCTGGTGATCGGCCTGAAACGCGACACGGCGAAGCACGACGGCGTGGCCGACGAGGTGCTCCCGCCCGACCGGCTGCTCGACGTGCTTCCCCGCGCTGACTTCGTCGCCCTCTGCTGCCCGCTCACGGCGGCCACCCGCAGCATCATCGACGCGGCCGCCTTGGCGGCGATGAGGCCCTCCTGCTACTTGGTCAACATAGCGCGGGGCGGCTGTGTCGACGAGCCGGCGCTGCTGGAGGCGCTCCGCAGGAAGGGGATCGCCGGCGCCGCGATCGACCACTTCTGGGACGAGCCGCTGCCGCCCGAGTCGCCGTTCTGGGACCTCGACAACGTGTTCATTACTCCGCACACCGGCGGCGAGACACGCAAGTACGAGGACCGCGTAACTGGTGTCGTGGCCGAGAACCTGGAGCGGCTCTGGGCGGGCCGGGACGACCTCGAGAACCGGATCGTGTAGGCGCGCCCGGGGGCGTCAGCGGGCGCCGACGCCCCCCAGGTATCGCCAGGAGAATAATCCACCACCGGAGGGCCTCCAATGGGGGGCGACCCCAAGGTTCGGGCCGCGGTGGACGCCAACTCCCTCCGGGCCAGCCGGGCCAGATCGCGGCCGAGATGGCGCGGGCCATCGATCGTGCGGGCTCAAGGGCGTGACCGACGATCCAATCGTCTGGCAGACCAGCCATCCGGTGGGCGCGCCGACGCCAACGTCGCAGCAAAACCGGCATCCCGCCTCGGCATTCGCGACCAGATCGATCTTCACCGGGGCGACATCGATGAAGCCTCAAGGTGTCTTAGCGAGGCGGACGTTGCTTTCAACCCACGCGCGCGCTGTCCGGGTATCCCGCAAAAGCTGCTCAACTACATGGCCGCACGCAAGGCTGTGGTAGCATTCGCGGGGTCTGCCAAAGTGCTCAAGCACTGCGAGAGCGGCCTCGTCGTGCCCGACAACGACATCGAGGCCTTTGCTGCGGCCTGCGTCCGGCTGGTCGATGACGAGCATCTGGCGGAGGCGCTCGGCGACAATGCCCGCCAGCATGTGGAGCATCAGTGCACCTGGGAGCGCGCCGGTGAGGCGACCGAAGCCGTCTACAGGCGTCTGCTGCGAGCGTATCGTAAACGCGCCCACGCGACCGGGCGATCGCACCATAGCAGTGTTCATGGCTAGCTTAGCTTGCCTTTGCAGCCAAATGCCGTTGCGGTTCTCTAATCGCGGTTCATGTTCGACTGTCGACACCCGCTCAGGTTCCGGGGCTACTCCGCCGAACGGCTCATGCGCATGCTGACCGCCTTCGATTGCGAGGTCAGCATCGTGGTCGTGGAGAAGGGCCGCGAGGCTGCTACCCCGTGCGCGCTGCGGTCACAATCGACAAGCAGTGACGTGCTTGAATGCAAGCCCCGACCCCGGAGCATCGGTTGCCGATCGAGGTCAGGGCGCCGAGCTGGAACGAAGTCGCCGAGAGCCTCCGGCCGCGGTGATGCCACGGCAATGCCACGGCATAGGGCAAATCCTGCGCCGTCAGCAGGTTAGCTCTATCTAGCGGTCGCTACGATTTCGCTTCAGCGGTCGCTAGGTTTAAGCTAACATGAGGCCTTGCCAAGCAGGTCCTACCAAGCAGGTCCTACAGGGTGATCCTGTCAATGTCGCGTGGGTTTCCATGGTTAGGCGCCTTGCCGACCTCAGCCTGCCGGCGAGCCGCGATCGCCGCCGCCTAGACCAGCTCCTGGGACACGACCGACTAAGACGCCCATCGTCATCACGCGGAAGCCAGGAATGCCGCTCCCGTACCGTGATGAGCCGTAGAACGGCGCAAACGAAAGGGCAGCGATGATGTCCTTCACGCAAAGCCCACATCAGCCGCGGCTGTATGTTGCCGATCCCTCCGAAGACGAGGCGGGGTGGATCGGCTAGGTGTTGCCAGAGGGCAGCAAGGGACCGAAAACGACAGGGCTGGCCGATGCCCTGCAGTCCGAATGCCTGCGCGGCAGCTTCATCTTCCTCTCGGTCGACCCGGGATGGCACGCGATCGCGCCCGCCGCGGCTCTGATCGACGTCGTCGACAGCCTGATGCGCGGTCGGCAACCCGGCCGCCTTCCCATCTGGATCAAGGATGCCGCGGCGACGCCGGCTGAGGCCGCCGGGACGGCGGCACTTGCACGGATCGCCGATGCCGGATCCGGCATCACCGACGGCTTCAGGGCTGACCTCGTCGGCGACGTGCTCCGTCTGGTAGTGGGACCGACCCCCGATCTGGCGCTGGCGAGCGACAGGACGGCTCTCGCGATCGGTAAGGGCCACCCCCGCGAAATCCTATTTCAGGGCACCCAGAAGCCGAAGAGCCGCGCCGGCGGCACGAGCCTTCTCTTCGAAGGCCGCGCACCGTTCTATCCCCGAAGCCGGGCGGTGATTGCCGCGACCCGACCGCCGTCGCGCCGCCGAGCGCGACGCGACGGGCGGGCGCCCATGCGCGGAGTCTTACGGAGTCTTACAACGCGGCGACCCCGACCGGCCTCGTCGTTACTGTCGGTGCCGACGGCGGGTGGCAGAAGCTGCTGCTGGGGCAGACCGCCGGCGAGGCCAACATCCAGTTCGGCTTCGATCTTCCGCGGCCCTCGGTGCAGGCGGTGCTCCAGACGAGCGACCTTTCGTGGTCGTCGCCAATGCAACGGAGCTCGGCAGCCTCGCCGGCTATCCGCCGGAGCCGGCAGCCGCGGGCGAGCCCCGGTTCCACAACACTATGACGTTCGACGGCTGAGCACTCGCCGCCGACGTGGGACAGGCCAACGACGTACCGGCGACTACTATAGATCAGACGTCACGTCTTCGACGCAGGGAGACATATTTTAAGAAGCTTGTCGAAGTTACAAAAACAAGGTCAGCTTCGCCGTCTTAGATTTCAGAATGCTCAGGACCTTCTCACTCTCAAGGCGTTTATGCTGCACTGGTTCATTGAGCGCAAAGACCGCGTCTTCTTGCTGCAGCTTGGGGGCGTGCCTCCGGAGGTTTTTGGCTACGTCCTTAGCCGTTGCACACTGCCGCCGGTATTCGAGGGCTACAACACCGCGAACCTCGCCCTCAACATCGGAGACGGTTTCCTACAGCTGATGCGGCCGACGCTCAAGGAAAGCGACGATATCTATCCAAGCATTCCCGCCGGGGCCAGAGCGGGAAAGGAACAGCAGGAGCTCAAGCGGCATGTGAATTTAATCATGTCAGGCGGTACTATCATAATCCGCGCCACAGAAATGCGGGCTAGACCTGCTGCTGGTGGCGACCCGGTCGGAAGAAGCAGGCTGGCGGTTCGAGGCCCCACCAGACGACCGGCACGCTGCCGCTCGGCAAGCTGGCCGAGCGTTACCTGGGATGGAAGGAGGCACCGGATATCGAGATCGCCGGCTTGGGTCTCGCCATCGAGACCACGACCGGCTCCTATGCCTTCACCGCCAGGACGGCCGAGGACTTCAAGATCCCGTTCCTCGGCCCGCACTTTAGCGTCGGCGCTGCCGTCGAACTCCGCTACATCGGCGGCGACGAAGCCCGCTACGCCAGCCGTGTCGACGCGCATCTCACCTGGCGGTCGATCGCCCCCATCGCCAGCTACGCGTTCGATGGCGACAAGACGTCCTGGATCATTTCATGGGGCGGCCAGACTGCGGTCTACGACGACCAGACCAAGGTCGCGACCTTCGCGCTCAGCGGGCTCACCGTCGGGATCTCGTTGCGATGTTCGTCTCCTGGGCGACCGGCAGCCGATTCGGCCTGACCGCGCCGTGGAACGTACTCGACGAGATCAGCCTCGACGGCCTCGTTCTCTCCTTCAATTTCGAGACCAAGGACGTTCGCCTCACGAAGCCCCTCGATCCGCCGCTCGATCTTGGCTCCTCGCTATCACCGAGCTCACCCTTAGCTACGGTCCGGATCCGGAGACCAATAAGGAAAAGGCGGTTCTGGTTTCGCTGAAGGCCGTTTTCCGTGGAAGGAGGAGAACGGCGATGCGCTCGATTGGGACGCCACCGAACCCTGTGTTGCGGATTTGTGGCATGGAGGTGGGGCGGCCACCCCGTGCACGGGGTGGGCGCGCGGGGTCGGAGATCGGAACGAACCAGGGACTCTGAGCCCGTTTCTCAGCGTGATCCCGCCCCGCTGCTCTTCTGAGCCCGAACGGTTGCATCTCGGCGCGGTGCGGCGTCTGACGGTGGGCAATGATGCGGCCGGGATCGCCCGGCTGGTGGCCTGGGCAAGCCCGGGCGCGCTGGTGGTGATGGAGGCCTCGGGGGGTGACGAGCGCCTGGCGCATCGCGACTTGAGCGCGCG
>DASVES010000100.1:0-20853 GCA_036380435.1 Pyrinomonadaceae bacterium
GGCAACGGAATCTGCGCGGCGTCGGTGTAGGCCAACGGCTCGCCCGCGCTCGCCTGCGCTTCCGCTTCAAGACCCGCCGCGCGCACGAGCGCGACGGCCGCCGTCAGACGCTCTAGTTGCCCCGAGGGGTTGAAGACCCCGCCGGCAGAGACGTTGGGGAAGATCGCACCGGCCGGCGCCATGTGCGCGCTCTCGACGTAGCTGCGGAGCCACGGGTCGGTCACGTCCGTGAACATCGGCTGCGCCGCGACGTAGAGCGGCACGCGCGCGCCCATGAGCAGGGCCGCGGCCGCGTCGGCGCGCGTGGCCGCCGCGTCGGGGCGGAAGAGGTCGCCGTCGGGCAGCATCACGAAGTGGCGGAGCGCCTGCCGGATGTCGTCGTAGGCGGCCGTGCCGGCGTAAGCAGATGTGTCCGCGAGCGGCGCGTAGTCAACGCGGCCGATCTCCAGCGTGCCGCTGAAGTCCTGCAAGGTGGCGGCGAGGCCGACGGTGTGCGCGACGCGCGCGTTCCACTGTCCGGGCTGCGGCTTCGTGAGCACGGCGCGCTCGCGCTTGCCGGTGAGGCCCGGCAAGTTGATGCCGTTCGAGGACCCTCGCGTGGTCTGGGCCGGGTCGTCCATGTAGAGGGCGAGGTCGTTCGCGCTCTGGAACGGCCCCCACGCGATTTGCACGGAGGCGAGGAGCGCCCCGTCAGGAATCGTCAGCCCCACTTCCGTCCACTGGCCCGGCATGGCCGCGCCGGCGAACTCCTGCGGCGCGTCTTTGTAGAACGCCACCTGCCCGCGGTCGAGGCTCCCGCGATACTCGCTGATGTAGCGCGCGGGGAACGCGGCTTCGAGCACGGCCGCGTGCGTGTTGAGCATGCCGGAGCCGACCTCGTGGCTGAGGAAGGGCTGGAGCGGCGTCGAGGTGCGGCGCAGGATGGCGCGCACGTCCGAGGGCCGAAGATTCGGGTTGGCCTGAAGCATGAGTGCGATGGCGCCGGCCACCTGCGGCGCGCTGAAGCTCGTGCCCGAAGCGGTGGTGTAATACTTCTGTTCGCCATTGGTGAGGCCGGTGTCGCCGACGACCCCGGCCGCACCCGTCACGTTGACGCCAGAGGCGCGCGCGCCGACGACCGCTTCGCCGGGGGCGACCACGGACGGGCGGAACATCCCGCTCGCGAACTCGCCGCGCGAGGAGAACTTCGACGGGCGTCCGCGCGCGTCCGTCGAGCCGACCGAGATGACCCACGGGGCGGCGGCGTAGGGGTTGAGCGAGCCGTGGCCGGGGCCGGTGTTGCCGGCCGAGAAGACGACGTTGACGCCCGCGTCCGTGAGCATCTTGGTGGCGACGTTGACGGGGTCGTCGAGGTCGAAGAGAGTGTTGGCGGAGAAGCTACAGTTGACGACGCGAATGCCGAGGGCCGCGCGGTTCTGGAGGATGTAGTCGAAGCCGCCGAGCACGAAGAAGAGGTTGGCTTCGCCCGCGCTCAGGCCCACGAGGCGCGCGCCCGGCGCGTAGCCGGCGTAGCGCCCGCCGGAGCGTTTGCCTTCGCCGGCGACCACGCTCGCCACGTGCGTGCCGTGCCCGTAGGCCTGATCCGTGTTCTGCAACCCTTCGAGGTTGACGGGGTAGCTGAAATCGAGCGAGGGCAGACCCTGAAGGTCGGCCAGCTTGACGTTGCGCGCCACGCGGCCGGCGAGGTCGTGGTGCGTCGCGTCGATTCCCGTGTCGATGACGGCCACGGTCACGCCAGCGCCGCTGACGGGGACGTTTGAAAAGCGTTGCGTCAGGTCGGCGTCAGCGCGCGCGCGCTTGAGGCCGGTCGTCTCGCGGCTCGTGTCGGCCGTCCACTGCAAAGTGCGGTTGCCGTAAAGCGCGCGCACCGTCGGCAGGCTGGAGACCGCGGCGAGCTGTGTGGGCGTGGCCGTGACGAGGACGACGGGCAGGACGCGGAAGCGCGTGCCGCCGGTGACGCCGATGCCGCGCAACGTGGCGAGGTCTGATTCGGTGACGGCGCTGTGGTAGATGATCGCCGCGTTGATGTGTTCGTCGTTGGTTGACTGTTCGAGGAGAGCGGCCAGTTCGGGATCAACGCTCTGAAGGCCCACGCCCGTCGCGCCGCCCACGCTCGCCATCAGGAAGCCGTCAGCGCCCGTCATCACGAGGCCCTGCACTTCACGCATGGCGACGCCGTCAGCGCCCGTCATCACGAGACCGTCCGCCCCGGTCATCACGAGGCCGTCGCCGCTGACGCTGTAGACGCTGCCGTCGGGGCCGGTGGCCGTGACCTCCGCGGCCCTGACCAGGCGAACGGTGTCCGCGCCCGTCATCACGAGGCCGTCCGCGCCCGTCATCACCAGACCGTTCTCTTCGGCCTTGCGCAGCCCGTCCGCGCCGGTCATCACAAGGCCGTCCGCGCCCGTCATCACGAGGCCGTCGGCCTGCCTGATTCTGACGCTCACCGCTTGGTATTGCGTGCCGTCCGCGCCGGTCATCACAAGACCGTCAGCGCCGGTCATCACGAGGCCATTGAGGTGGTTGATGGAGACGCTGTCGGCGCGCTCGGCGCGGTAGGTGACGCCGTCGGCCCCGGTCATGACGAGACCGTCTTCCCAACGCAGGGCAACCCCGCTGGTGCGCGTGACGGTGATGCCGTTGACGCCGATGAGCGATTCGTCGGCCCCGGTCATCACCAGCCCGTTGGTGTCTTCGTACTGGATGCCGTCGGCCCCGGTCATCACGAGGCCGTCACCGCCGCGGATGATGAGGCCGGCGTAGGCGTGGCTCGCGCCGAGCACGAGGGACAGCGCGACGGCGACAGTTTTTCTGACGTTGTAAGACATTCTTCGAGACATCATTCCAGATTAAGACGGACGACAGGGAGAACGGTTACTTGTAACGGGTGACTCCCAAGCGAGGCTGGCATCACGTCGTCGGGGAACGTATGGCCGAAGGCTCGGATCAGATTGTGCTCGGACGCGGCTTGAACTGCGCCGGAGATTATAGTCTGAACCG
Organism: Pyrinomonadaceae bacterium; assembly: GCA_036380435.1. GTDB lineage: Bacteria > Acidobacteriota > Blastocatellia > Pyrinomonadales > Pyrinomonadaceae > DASQDT01. The sequence goes on from DASVES010000100.1 coordinate 3,001, forward strand.
CGCCAGAAGTCCTAATACATTCGCGCTCCATATGTGCCAAAAATCTAACTTTTCTACAAAACTTGTGACACTCCGACGCCTCGCGGCCGGCGTCTTCATTTGATCAGGTCTTTGTAGGTGCGCTGCGTCTCGGCGGCCGGCTCCACGCCCAGCTCCTTGCGTAGAAGTTTCCGCAGCATCTCGTACTGCTCGCGGACGGCCACGCGGTTGCCCTGCGCCGCCTGCGAGCGCATCACCATGCAGTGAACGTCCTCGCGGAAGGGGTCTTCGCGCAGGATGTGCTGGGCCAACAGTTGCGAGCGCGGCCAGTCTTCGGCCTTCTGCGCGGCGGCGGCCAGCATCTCCAGCAGACGCAGGTATTGCTCGCGGTAGTAGGTGCGCTGCTCCTCGACCCAGTCGTCGTAGCTGCCAGAGACGAACTCGCCGCGATAGAGCTTGATGGCGCTCTCGAAGGCGCGCACCGACGTTTCCGTGTCGCGCGCGCGGCGGGCAGCCTCGCCCTCGGCCAACAGGCGGTCGAACTCCTCCGTGTCCATGAAGTAGGAGAACTCCGGGTTCAACTGGTAGTCACCGTCGCGGTAGAGCAGGAAGTTCTGCTTGAGGGGCTGGTTGCTGTTCAGTCCCTTGCGGATGTGGGAGACCGTGGGGTGGAAGTTCTTCTCGACGGCCTCGAAGTCGGCGTCGGGCCAGAAGGTGTCGATGATGGTGTCCTTCGAGGCGCGGCGGTGGCGGCGCGAGGCGATGAAGCACAGGATGTCGCGGGCGCGCCTGGTGACCCACGCGTCGGCGGCGAGCGGGCGCGCCGGGTCGCGGAAGATTTCCACGGAGCCGAGCATGTTGATACTCAGATCGACGGCCGGCGCCGAAGGGGCGGCGACGACGGCCCGTTCCGCGCGCTGCGCCTCGGGACGGCCCGACACGGAGGCCACCTGCTCGCGCAAGTCGGCGGGCAGGAGTTCGGCCGCGTCCGGCGTCGAGAAGAGGTGCGTGTTTCGGGTCACCTCGCGCTGGAGCCAGTACTCGTAGTCGTAGCGGGCGGCGAGGTCGAGGGCGCGGCGGAGGTGTTCGAGCATGTCGCCTTCGAGGCCGGCCGCCTGGTCGCAGGCGGCGAGGGCGAGCGCGGCCTGCGCCTCGTTGTAGTAGAGGCCCTGCTGGCGGAAGTATTCGAGCGAAGGGCGGAGGTCGGCAGCCGCCTCCTCGAAGCTCCCCTGCGCGACGAGCACGCGCCCGCGGGCGAGCATCACGCGGTGCGCGCCCATCTCGTCTTTGGCTGCGCCGCGCGCGCCGAGCAGTCGGTCGAGCAACGCGCGGGCCTCCGACAAATCGCCCGTGAGCCACGCCAGCATCGCGCGCTCTTCCAGAAGCTCGGCGGGGAAGCGCGTCCAGTCGATGCCGGCCTCTTCGTAGGCGCGCTCGGCGCGGTCGTAGTACTCGCTGGCGCGCGCCGCGTCGGCGCGCTCGCGATAGAGATTGCCGTAGGTCTCGAAAATCTGTCCGCGCAGGCCCGTGAGGTTGAACATCTGGCTGGCTTCGAGCGCGCGGTCGAGGTGCTGCTCACACTCCGTGAACTCGCCGCGGTGCCAGTAGCAGCGCGCGAGGTTTAAGTGGGCGACCGATTCCTGCGGCACGCGGCTCGTGTCGGACTCATCGCGCAGCATCCGGCGCAGCCAGCGCATGGCCTCGCTGAAGTCGCCGCGGATGCCGGCGGGCATCCCTAAGTTGTGCGAGATCATCCGCGCGTAGTACTGGTCGCCGCGCTCCTCGGCGGACTTGAGCGCCACCCGAAATTCCCTCTCGGCCTCCGTCCACTCGCCCATCGCCACCAGACACAGGCCACGCGTGTTGCCGCACTTGGCGCGCACGCCGGAGCGTTCGTCCGTGAGCGCGACGGCGCGGTCGAGGTAGGAGAAGGCCGTCTCGAAGTCGCCGCGGCGGCGGGCGATAGTGGCGAGCGAGTGGAGCACTTCGGCCTCGCCCTCGGCGTCCTCGCGCTCGTGCAGGAGCGCCGCCGCGCGGTGGAAGATCGACTGCGCGGTGTCGTACTCGTCGCGCAGACGCGCGACCTCGGCGCGATGGGCCAGAGCGCGCGGGTATTTCTCCAGCGCGGGGGCGGGGAGCGCGTCGGCGAAGGAGGCGAGCGAGGCCAAGGCGCCGGCGGAAATCCATGCGCCGCCGTGCTCGGCGATGGTCTGTGCGGCGCGGTCGAAGTCTTCCGCCGCGAGCAGGTGGCGCATGGCCTGCTCCCACTGCCCGCGCCCGAGGAAGTGTTCGGCGCAGCGGGCGTGCTCGGCGGCGAGGCCGGCACGGCCCGCGTCGGCTCTCAGGCGGCGTTGGAGGAAGCCGCGGAAGAGCGGGTGGAGACGAAACTCCTCGCCACCGCCGTCCGAGGCCAGCGTGACGAAGACGTTGCGGCGCACGAGCGTCTGGAGTTTCTGCACGCTCTGCTCGCCGGGGTAGAGGCGCGAGATGGTCTCCGGCTCCACGCGGTCGAGGAGCGAAACCTTCGTCAGCAACCCCTGCACGTCTTCGGACTCGTCGGCGAAGACCTCCTCGGCGAAGTAGTCGAAAATGTCGCGCTCGGACTGGCGGAGCACTTCGACGAGGTCGAGCGAGGCGGCGGCGTCAGCGTCCGTGCCCGCGCCGCGCGCGAGCGCCTGACGCTGCGCCACCTGCCGGACGAGTTGCAGCGCCGTGATCCAGCCGTGGGTGCGCTCCCGATACTCCGAGAGTTGTTCGGGGGTCAGTTCCAGATCGAAGACCTTGCGGAACAGCTCGCGCGTCTCCTCGTCCGTGAACAGGAGTTCTTCGCGGTCGATAAAGGAGACGGCCGACTGCGTGCGACGGCGCGCGAGCGCGAGCGGCGGCAAATCGCGCGAGATGATGACGACGTGGATCAGGTCGGGCAGGTAGGTCAGCAGCCTGTCCACGATGCGATGCACGGGTGTGTCGGCCCCGAGGTGGTGGTAGTCGTCTAAGACGAGGACGAACTTCTGCTCGACGCGGTCGAGTATCTCGTTAAGGAGAACGTCAACGGCGCGCTCGGGCTGCTGCGCCAGCTCACGGGCTGCCTCCTTGAGGTAGGCGAAGGTTGACTCGCCGAAGCCGGGGACGATGAGCTTGATGCCGTAGGTGATGTAGCCGAGGAAGACGTAGGGGTCGGTGTCGGTGTGGTCGAGCTGATACCAGACGAACTGCTGCGCGTGCGCGCGGACGAAGTCGGCGACCAGAGTCGTCTTGCCCGAGCCGGCGTTGGCGGTGACGAGCGTGACGGGGTTGGCGAAGTTCTGCGCGAGCCGTTCGACGAGGCGCGGGCGCGGCAGCAAGGTCGGCGCAGGGCGCGGCGGCAGAAGTTTTGTGCGGAGGAAGAACGTGGGCGCAAGCGCGGCCGCCTCGCCGGAGATTTGCGGCAGAGGGGACGTGATGGCCTGGAACTGGTCTTGACGATGCGGCTGGTTTGCCATCGTCCTTCGGGGAAACGTTTGGGAGTCTGCGGCGCGGGCTGTGGCGGCGGCGGCGAGCGGCGGCCACTCACCCTGCGCTCCCTTCATGCTTTCGACTTGGGCGGCCATTCAATTTAATGCAAACGGCCCCGTCCGTGCGAGGTTTTTTTAGCGAGGAGTTTGGCGGCGAGCGTTACAGTCCCTTCAGGCTGTCCCCAAAGAGGACTTGCGTTGGAATCCTTTCACCAGTTGGAGGTTGCGCTCGCGCCGGTCGTCGTCGCGCGAGGCGGAGAGTTTCGCCGCCTCCTCGTTGACCTTCGCGGTGCGGGCGCGCATGTCGAGCGTGCAGGCGCGGCCGCGCGTCTGCTCCAGCGCCGACTGGGCCATCCAGCACGGCAGGCCGTAGCTCTCGAAGAGGTGCTCGGCCTCTTCGGGGCTGAAGGCGAGCGACGGCTCGTCGATGACGCAGAGCGTCTGCTTCGAGCGCATGCGCCAGAGCGGCGCGGGCGGCAGGCTCCGGCCGATGAGCACGAGGTGGACTTCCGGCGGCAGCAGCGGCAACAGCCGGCGGAAGAAGGGGACGACCCATTCGGCGTCGTAGACGAGATGCAGATCATCGACGACGACGAGCAGCGGCTCATCGCGCTCCAGCAGCTCATAGACGAAATACTCGACGAGCTGCGGCACGTCCTCCTCGCCGAAGCGCTCGCCGAGACGCGCCAGCGTCTTGCGCCCGAAGCCCGGCCGCGCGGCGGCCACGCTCGCGCAGAGGTAGCGGAAGAAGACGCGCAGCTCGGCGTCGGGCGCGTCAACCTTGTACCAGGCCGCGCGCCGCGCGCACAGGCGCGAGAAGTCGCGGGCCAGCATGGTCTTCCCCGTCCCCGTCCGCCCGATGATGATGGTCGAGTTGCAGGAGTCGAGGCTCTCTTCGAGCGTCCGATTCAGACGCGCCCGGGAGATGCGCGGCAACTCCGACGGGGGAGTGATTTTTTCCGGCAGAATCTCCACCGGGAGTGAGTCAATGGTTCTCATGGATGAGGTGTGAACCTGTCTTGAAATTTGTAACATCAACTGCTTTGTTCACTTTCTGCGCCGCGAGGTTTCGTGACAGCCCGGCGGGCATGAACTCCCCCGCCTTAGTCCATCATCAGAGTAAGACGGGCCACTTGAGGAATTCTTGAGGCGGCGAAAATATTTTCGGGCGTGCTGGGGAAAGGCGACTATCTGATGACACTGCGAGGATTATGGCGATGTTCGGGCGGGCGCGACGGCCGATGACGGAAGGAGGGGGAACACGGATGACACGGATAAGATGGATGGGGCGGATTCAATCCGTGTGAATCCGCCCCATCCGTCTTATCCTTGTTCCCCGTCTCCGAGCGGTCGCGGAATAACATCTGTGCGGCCTACTTCCTTTCCGGCTCCCCCTCGCCGAAAGACTTCCTCATGGCCGCCGCGACGAGCGGCGCGACCGAAACGACCCTCAGCCCCGGCCAGCCTTCCGTATCGACCGCCACCGTGTCCGTCACGACAATCTCCTTGATGGCCCCGCCCGAGAGCTTGCGGCGGGCTTGGCCTACGAACAATCCGTGCGTGGCCGCGACGATAAACTCGGGCCGCGCGCCCGCACCCACGAGCGCCTCCACACTCTTCGCAATCGTCCCGCCCGTCGAGATCATGTCGTCGATAATCAGGCACGCGCGGTCTTTCACGTCGCCGACGATGTGCGTCACTTCCGTCTCCGTCCCACTCGTGCGCCGCTTCTGGAGCACGACGACCTCCGTGCCCAGACAGTCGGCGAACTCCGACGCCGCCGTCACGCGCCCCGCGTCCGGCGAGACGACGACCGCGCCCTCGGGCAGACGAGCGCGCAGGGAGTTGGCGAGCAACGGCGTCGCCGACAGGTTGTCGAAGGGCACGCGGAAGAAGCCCTCGACCTGCGCGGCGTGTACGTCTACGGTGACGACGTGATCGACGCCGACCGTCTGCAAGAGGTCGGCGACCATGCTCGCCGCCACCGCGACGCGCTCGCCCTGTCGCTTGTCGGAGCGCGAGTAGCCGAAGTATGGGACGACGGCCGTGACGCGCGCGGCCGACGCGCGGCGGCAGGCGTCGGCGAAGGCCAGCAGCTCGACCAGATGCTCGTTAACTGGCGGCGAGGTCGGCTGCACGACGAAGACCTCACGGCCCCGTACCGACTCGTCGAGCCTGACGAAGACCTCGCCGTCCGAGAAGTGTTCGACCGTACACGCGCCGAGCGGACGCCCCAACTCACCGGCCACCCGCTCGGCCAGCGGCCTGTTAGCCGTCCCCGAAAAGACGATGAAATCTTCAGCCATCCGACTTATCCACCTCAAGCAAATGTAAAGAGGCGAAACGCTTCCTCACTTTTGCCTTTTGCCTTTTTACTTTTGCCTTCCTAACGGTGGGGGCCGTAACTCCGATGATCGACCATCAGACAGCGATCCTGCACGACCTTGATGCCGGCGCGCGCCAGCCGCTCGGCGGCCTCGTCGTTGCGAATTCCTGACTGGAACCAGACGGCTTTCGGCATCTTGGCGAGGATGTCGTCGAGATGTGGGGGGATGTCCTCGGAACGTCGGAACACGTCCACGAGGTCAACCTCGCCGGGAATGTCGGCGAGGTTGTGATAGACCTTCTGACCGAGAATCTCCTCGACGTGCAGGTCGTACACGGGCACCGGGATTACGTCGAGGCCCGCCGAGGCGAGATAATGCGGGACGTAGAAGGCCGGCCGCGACGAGTGCTGCTCACTCCTGATGCCGAGCACGGCCACGCGCTTCGTCTGCGCGAGCAGTTCTTTGACGCCGCTTGTGTTTTCGATGAGATTGCTCCGCCAGTCCATGCCAGAAACCCCCGCTGTTTGTATTTGTCCCAAAATAGCAGAGGCGGGAGGGCCGAATCAAAGTCGGCCCTCCCGCCTGAAGGTGCGAAAGGAGTACGGCGCGTCCCCGCGCGCGTCTTTAAGACTGCGTGCCCGAGACGAAGTTCTTGAGCAGTCGGGCGCGCGACGGGTGGCGCAGCTTCTTGAGCGCCTTGGCCTCGATCTGGCGGATGCGCTCGCGTGTCACGTCGAAGTTCTCGCCGATCTCTTCGAGCGTGTGCTCCTCGCCCTCGGTGCTGAGGCCGAAGCGCATCTTGATGACCTTCTCCTCGCGGGGCGAGAGCGTCTGCAAGACCTCGTCGGTGACTTCGCGCAGGTTCGTCGCCACGACACGGTCCGAAGGGTTGACCTTCGACTTGTCTTCGATGAAGTCGCCGAGGCTGGCGTCGCCGTCATCGCCGATGGGCGTCTCCAGAGAGACGGGCTGCTGGGCGAGCTTGAGGATGGCGCGCACCTTCGCCGGCGTCATGTCCACGCGCTTGGCGATCTCGTCGTCCGAAGGCTCGCGGCCAAACTCCTGCACGAGCGCCCGCGAGGTCTTGATGATCTTGTTGATCGTCTCGATCATGTGGACGGGGATGCGGATGGTGCGCGCCTGGTCGGCGATGGCGCGGGTGATGGCCTGCCGAATCCACCACGTCGCGTAGGTCGAGAACTTGTAGCCGCGCCGCCAGTCGAACTTCTCCACGCCGCGCATCAGGCCGATGTTGCCCTCCTGAATAAGATCGAGGAACGGCAGACCGCGGTTGATGTACTTCTTGGCGATGGAGACGACGAGGCGCAGGTTGGCCTCCGTCATCTCGCTCTTGGCGCCGATGCTCTGGGCCGTGCCCTTCGCAATCGACTGGTGCGAACGTTTGATGTCCACGATGGAGAGGTGCGTCGTCTCCTCGATCTGGCGCAGGCGGCGGCGGTCGGCGCTGATGCGCCGCTTCCACTCGCGCTCGTCCTCAGGCTTGATCTTCTTCCGGCCCAGCTTCTCCGTCAGGCGCTCGATCTCGCGCTCGGCCGTGCGAATCTCCTTGTGGACGCTCGTGATGGAGGCGACCAGACGCTCCTTGGCGTCCTCGGTCAGATTCAGAGCCTTGTACGCGCGCGCGATATCGAGGCGCGCGCGGGCCACTCTGGCCCGCAGCCGCAGGAGCTTCTTCGTCTTCTTGTTGCGCGCAAGCTTCTGCTCGGCGTAGAGCTTCACGGCCTCCTTGAGACCCGCGTGGTAGAGCCGGCGGATGCGCCCGATGCCCTCGACGGTGAGTCGCAGATACTCCTCGCCGCGATCCTCCTCCTCGCCGAACTCGGCCTGATCGCCGAAGTTGACGACGGCGCGGATTCCGCTCAGGCCGTCCTCAAGCTCCTCGCCCATCTTCAACAGCTCGGCGATGGCGATGGGCGAACGGGCGATGGCGCGGTTGGCGCGAATCTGCCCGGCCTCGATGCGCTTGGCGAGCGTCACCTCCTGCTCGCGGGTGAGGAGCGGGACGCGTCCCATCTGCCGCAGGTAGAGACGGACGGGGTCGCTGCCCTTGTCCTCTTCGCCGGCCGAGAGGTCCAACTCGGAGTCGTCGAAGGCGTCGGCGCCGTGCGAGGCGGCCGACTCCACGTCGTCGATGAGCAAGTCTTCCGGCCCGGCGTGGCCGTCGCCGCCGAGCTTTTGCAACACGTCCTCGATCTTGTCGGTCGAGATGCCCTCGCCCTGGCGGTCTTCACCGCTCATGTCCTCGAAGGTGAGATACTCCTCGCCGCCCAAAACGAGCGGTCGGATGCCGTTATTCTCAAGTGCCTTTTCCATCATCTTTGCCACGAAGCCCCTCGCGCCCCCTCTAACTGATGAATGCGTAGCCGTTTAAACACTTGCGCCGAAAAATACGAATAAACCAATACGAGAAAACCGCCGGGCGGGTTTGCTTTCGCTCCGCCGCCCGACGATCATCTCGGAAAGTTCAAAAAGCTCTCCCGCGCCTCAATACTTGCCCCCGCGCTCCGCGCGCAGGTTGTTCGTCACCGAGAACACGCCGGGGACGCTGCGCGCGGCGAAGTTCGCCAGACGCCTGTCGCCCTCGTTGTTGACGAAGCCTTCCAACGTCACGTGGCCGCGATTGACGATGATGTGAATCGACGGGTTCGCGCCACGCATGAAGTAAAAAAGGTTCCCCGTCCGCTGTAGCTCCCGGAACGTCCGGTAGCGAATCTCGTCGTCGAAGCCCGATAGCGGCAACACCTCTATCTGGTTGACGACGCGCTCGACGCCGTCGATGCGCGCGACGCTGCGCTCGGCGTCCTTGCGCGTGCTCGGGCGCACGACCTGCCCGTAGAGTGTCACCGTTCCGCCGTCGATTTTGTACGCGAGGTTGTCGAAAACGCCGAAGTACGGAAGCGTGACCAATTCCTTGCGAACTTTCTTGGAAACCTGCTCGAAGCTGGCCCGCTGCGTCTGCGCCTGCACGGGCGCGGCCGTACCGGCCGACGCGGCCAGCGTAAGCACGGCCGCGATTCCCAGAATCTTGTTCTTGAAGCCTTTCATAATACCTTTAACTCCCCCCTGTATGTTGTTACACCCTAACGATTTTTCCCGTTTGTTTAGATACTTTGGGCAGCACCACGGTTGCACCCCTGCCATTCGTATCGAGCGCGCCGACGACCAATTCCAAAGCACTGAAAACCTGCTCCCTTTGCGGCTCGCTCAAGCCCCCCAGCGCCCCGCAGAAAGCCTCCCGGCGGCGCGCGCGGAACTCGTCCACCACGGCCGTCCCCTTCGCCGTCAGCGCCACGATGACGCAACGCCTGTCACCCTCGGACGCTCGTCGCTCAATCAACTCTTTCCGGGCCAGACGGTCGGTCAACTGCGTCAGTGCCGGGGCGGACACACCCAGTGTTTCCGCCAGACGGCCCGTAGTCACGGGGCCGCGGCGCAGGATTCTGAGCGCCTGCGCCTGCGGCAGGGTCAACTCAAGCTCGGCCAGATGGCGCTGATAATGGTCGATCATCAGGCCGGACATTCTTTCGGCGAAATCGTTCAATATCTCCTCCACCTTGCCTGACGCCGCCACGTGCTCGTCTTAGCCTCCAAGAGCTTAATTATACGAAAAATTTTCGATGCATTAAGTAATTTCTCGGTTGCTCCAACGCCCCAACCAAAAATAATTTCGGTCATTCTAGCATTTTCCTTTAAAATCGACTCAAATTTGGTGAAAGCTCGGGGCCGGGCGATGTTGATGGACCACGGCATCAGCGAAATATACGCGGAGGGTCGGGGGACGGATGGGCGGGCGCTGTCCGTTTATCGCGCGCTGCGGGAGCTTCTGTGCTCGGCGTGTGGGGCGCCGATTGCCGAAGGGAGCCTGTTCACGCGCAAAAACTTGCCGCAATTCGCCTTGCGAATAATGCCGCGGTGCGGCGAGTGCGCGCCCTTCGGGATGGCGAACCTCGCTGAGGGGGTGATGCCGGCCGGCGGCGGCGGTGGGTCGTCGAACAGCGTCGAGGGCGAGTTGCCAAAAGGCGTCGGGGCCAAAAAAAGGTCGAAGCTCATCGAAGGTTTGCTGAACGCCGCGCCGGAGACCGAAACACCGCGGAAGCCGGAGCGTTCCCGCGACGTTGCCGAAAAGGTGGCGAGCCGACTCGGGCCAGCCCTCTCTCGCTCACGGCGTGGACGGTCTTAACCCGCGGGCGGGTTTTGTAGTGTTCGACGCCGGCAAAGACAGGACGAAGTCGAGGACGATGGGGTCGTGGTCGGAGACGGGGCCGTAAATCTCGCTCAGCCCGCCGACGACCTTCGGCGACGCACCCGGAGCTGGCTCGATATGACGGCCGGCGAACCAGTCGAGCTTCAGAGAGCAGCGTCCGTCGTTTTGCTTGAGCGCCCAGCGGATAAACGCGAAGCACCACGCAGGCACCCACTCGCGCAGGTTCTCGTGGGTGGCGAGGTCGGACACGTCATAGTGGAGTGTGCCGGCGCCCATCTCGTTGAGGTCGCGATAGCCGTAGCCGCGCCGCTCAAGCTCGCGGAAGAGTTGGCGCTCGAACCAACGCTCGGGGTGCGGATAGTGGTGACGCAGGACGTGGCCGACGCCCATCGCCACGCGGCGGAAGTAGCCGGCGATGGAGTACGCGGCGCGCTTCGAGTTGTAGGTCGAGGTGTTCCAGTCGCCGCCGATGACGACAGGCAGGCGCGGGCGCAAGTGTTCGAGGTGGTCTAAGACGACGCGCATCTGCCGCAGGCGGTGTCGCTGCGTGGAGTGCGCGTCGAGGTGGAGGCTGACGGCGCGGAAGCTTCCCCGAGGGTGCAGCACGTCGGCGACGACGGCGCGTTGATTCCCCAGACGCTTCTCCTTGCCGCGCATCTTGTCCTTGCCGTTCGGCAGCGCGATGGAGTGCGCGCCCGTCAGGGGGAAACGCGACAGGAGCGCGTTGCCGTGCAGCGCCAGAGTGTTCTCGCCGCCGACGCCGCTCTCGACCCCGCTCCCCTTGTTGAGCGCGACGTAGCACGGCGCAAACGCGAACGCGAGGCCCAGCCTCTCGGCCAACTCGCGCGCGACGAAACGGTTTTCGGTGCGCGCCATCCCGTAGTCAAGTTCCGTCAGCAGCAGCACGTCGCTCTCGCGCATCGACGGCGCTTCGGCGAGCACGCGCAGGATGTTTTCAAATTGCTTCCCGCGCTCGATGTTCCACGCCGTCGCGCGGACAGTGCCCTCTGTCGCCGCCGCGCGCACGGACGCACGGCGATGATCTTCGACGACCACGCCGCCCAGCACGCGCTCGACCTCCGGCCTCAACCCCCCGTACAGGGACGACGCCTCAAGCTCGCGCGTCGAGGAGAAGCGCGCGAGCGCGTCGAGGTGCGGCTGGAGTCCGTGTTCTAAAACGGTGGGGCGCCCGGCCCGCTCTTGACAGATGGCTTCCACCAAAACGGCTTGATGTTACAGGCGTGGGCGCGCGCGTTTCAACCCTCCCGCTGCGTTAACCAGCTCCCGCCCGTGAGACTGGAATCGCGCGCAGGGCCTAAAGAGCGAAGGTGAGGCCCGAGGCGACGCCCAGCCCGAGGGCTGCCTCCGCACCCGTCCCGGCGATGGCCGCCCCGCCTATGGCCACCGCGGCCGGGGCGAGCGCGACGGCGAGCAGCAGCGTGCCGATGAGCGCGACGGCGACGAGCGCGCCTTGCTGTACGGCCTGCGCCCTCTGCGCCTGCCGCTGTTGGTACTTCAGGCTCTCCTGCGACCAGAAGCGCAGAGGGTTGGTGACGGGCACCCTTGAGCCGATGCGCTGGTAGGCGATGACGCCCGGCCGGACTGCCTCGACGGCGACGACCGTCGTCCCGCCGACGTAGTAGAGCGGGAACGGCCGCCAGTCCGCCGGCCCCATGCCGGCGAGGTGAACCGTTATGCCCACCGCCGCGAGCCGCCGCTGGTAGTCGGCCACCTGCCTGACGCCGTCGAGCACCTGACTGACGGTCTTAATCTCGTAGAGGTGCTGCCGCGTCAGGTTGAGGATGTCGGGCCGCTTGGTCGAGCCCGTGTCCTGCCCCGGCCGGGTCTTGCCCATCAGCGCCACACGCAACGCCACCATGAAGTCGTAGGGCGCCTTCCACGTGCCGGCATCCCAAATCTTCAAGAGGAGGTTCGGCCCGGCGACGATGAAGTCCTCGAACATGATGACATCGTTCGGGTGTGCCAGCCAGTAGTGGGCCTGTAACAGTGTGTGGACGCGGTTGCCGACCTTCGTCACGAACTCCCGGAAGGACCATTTCTTGGGGCCGCCGATGGGCGGGAGGTACATGACGCCGGCACTCATGAACAGGCGCAGCGCCGCCTGCTCCAGGTCGTCCGGGCTCCTCGCCCCCTCCATCCGCTCTAACTCCTCGGCGAGGCGCAGGATGGTTTCCAGGTTCTCAATGAGCGGCGTGACCTTGGACAGCAGCCCGCTGACGAACTCGGTGACGTGGACGGGGACGTTGAGATCGGCCGGCAGGTTGAGCGCCGCGCGCAGCACGCGCTCCATGCGCGCGCCGGGCGGGATGAGAGTGGCGATGAACCGTTCGAGCATGCCGCGCGCGACCGCGACGAACTCCGGGTCAGGCCCGTCGCCATGGCCGATGCCGATGAGCCGGCGCGCCAACTCCTCGGCCAGCACGTCGAGGAACTTCGCCTCCGTGATCTGCTTCTCCTGCGCGTTCCACGGCACGATAGTCCCCTGGAAGACTTCGAGCGTCCCGCCGGGGAGGTTTGTGATGACGCGCACGACGCCGCGGTCGTAGAGGGCGTCGTCGTGGGCGATGAGGTCTGGCGAGCCGAGCGCGCCGGCCGTGACGGCGAGGGGCGAGAACCCCCCGTCCGCCTTGTCGGCGTTGGCGAGCGCCGCCCGGCTCAGAACTCTCGCACTACTTCCTAACGGGTTTCCCATCCGGGGCCTCCTGTGACGCGGGCGCCGGGGCCGGCGGGACGTAGGGTACGAGTTGGGTCGGCGGCGGGTAGAGGAGGGCGAAGAGCTTGGCGGCCTCGGCGTTCTTGGATTGGATGATTTGCAGCGCGAGGCGTTCCTTCTCGATCTCGACCTTCGCCCTCTCGTTGGCGAGCCTCCGCTCCTCAACCGACTCGTCCTGCAATCCGTGCGAGTAGGCGTCGAGGGAGTCGCCCTGCCCGAGCAGCGCCTCGACGATGACGCCCTCGGTGCGCAGGACGTACTTGCTGGCCGCCATAATGATGCCCGGCACGGTGAGCTGCGTCCCCGTCGCCTCGTCGAGATAGGTCGAGGTGTAGTCCTTCCTGACGCGCAGGTACTGCGAGAGCGGGACGATCTTGCCGTCGCGATCCGTAAGCGGCTCCTCCTCGGCGAAGCGGTGGTGGCGATCCTTGTAGTCGAAGATATTCGAGAGCTGGCGGACGATGTCGGCGCGCACCTCGGCCTGCTTCTCGGGGACGACGACTTCGGCGAGCAGCGCGTCCAGCTCCGGCAGCGTCGCCTCGCGGTAGCTGTACCGCGGCTCGGGCTGCCCCTGCACGTGGACGACGTTGAAGTAGCCGACGCGCGCGTCCACGAGGTGCAGCAGGGTGATGAACTCCTGGTTCATCTGCCGGAAGACGAAGTTGAGCGTGCGGCTGACGTTGATGTTCTCGATGACGCGCTCGACCGAGGTCTCTTCGCCCTCGGAGGTCTTGACCTCGTAGCTGGTCTCGATCTTCACGTCGCGCTTGGCCGACGCCTTCGCGACGTGCTTCTGCGTGGCGTTCGAGATGTTCTTGGAGAAGTCTTCGCGGGCCGAGTTGGTGCCGCCCGAGAGGCCGCCGCTGATGCCGGCGCTGCCCCACCCCCAGCTCGCCTGCGCCGTCGCCTCGACCTTGTACTGGAAGCTCTCGTCGTAGTTCTTCTTGTTGGACTGCTCCTCGCCCATCGACTCCTCGAAGTCGTCCGAGCTTTCCTGCGTGAAGGAGTCGAGGATGCTCGACGCGCTCTTGGCGTCTTCCTCGGTCTTGGTGAAGGTCTTGATGCTGATCTTGGTCTTCTCGCCGGGCAGCAGCGAGAAGGTCTTGATGGTGCGCCCGGCGCCGTAGCTGCCGAGGTACGAGGAAAGGCGGTAACTCTCGACGAGGATCAGGCGCTTGAGGCGCGAATCGACATCGGGGATCAGCGTGACGTTGACGGGGACGGCGCTGGCGCTCTCGTTGCCCGAGGAGTCCGTGCAGCGGGCGACGATCATCTGTAACCCCGTCTCCCTGAGCATCACCGTCGCCGCCCACGTAGACCAGTCGCCGGCGGCCCTCGGCTGCGCCGGCGTGGCGATGCCGCCGACGAGCACCTCGACCTTGCTCACGCCGCCGCCCACGTCCGAGGCCGTGCCGGTGACGCTGATGCTCGCCCCGTTGAACGGCCCGGCGATCTCGGCGTTCGGCGCCGGCGCCGTGATATTCACCGCCGGGTCGGTCGTGTCGGCTGGCGGCGCCGCGACTACTTTGACGCTCACGGTTTTCGTCGTGATGTTGCCGGCGTTGTCGGTCGAGCGCGCCGTGATGGCGTGAAACCCGGCGCCCGTGAGATTGACCACCTTCGTCCAACTCGCCCAGTCGGGGCCGCCGCGCGTCGCCTCGGAGAACTGCCCGTCGTCAATCTTGACCTCGACCAGTCTGACTCCGCTCTGCACGTCGGAGGCCGTCCCGGCGACGTTGACGGCGGCCGAGCCGGCCGACGTGCCGGGCAACTCCTGTCCGTTCTCGGGGTAGGTGATGCCCAGTCCGGGGGCCGTCGTGTCGGCGGGCGGGGCGAGCGCAACCTGCACCGTGATGCTGTGTGTAGCGGTCTTGCCGGTACTGTGCGCGGCACGGGCCTCGATGGTGAGTTCGCCCGGCGTGGTGACGACGGTGTCATACGACCACGTCGCCCAGTTGTTGGCGGCGACCGGCGTCGCAAGTTGGAAGTCTGCCGACCCGACCCGGACACTGACCGTGGAGATCGAGCCGCCTCCGCGCTGCACGCTCGCCACGCCTGTCACGTGAAGGGCGGCCCCGCCGCTTGGCCCGTTGACCGTGGCCCCTGACTGCGGGCCGGTGATTTCGACGAGGATGGCGATGATGGCGCCGCCGCCGCCCCCGCCCCCGCCTCCGGGGTCGCTATCGATGGCGCTGGCCTCTGTCCCGTTCGAGCCGGCTCTGGCAGAGACGGGCGGTGCGCCGGCGGCTTGGGCAGAGTCGGCCGCGGGCGGTTCGATGTAGGTGTAGGTCAGCGTCCCGTAGAGCGAGCGGTAGATGCAGAGCTGTTTGCCGAGTCCCTGCATGGCGCGTACTTCGGCGAGGTCGAGGGTGGCGAGTTTCGGGCTGGGGGGGGCATCGACGGCTTTCAGGGCGACGGCCAGCGACGGCGTCTCGGCAGTCCCCGACGTGCCCTCCATCAGGGAGGCCCGCCCCGCCGAGGCGCGTTCGCCCGCGGCCCCGGTCACGAGGGATTCGAGGGACTTCGATGACGCGGCCGTCGGGGCGTCGTCGTTCTTGAAGTACGAGTCGCCGAGTTGAAGGTCGATAAAATTCCGGCCGCTGTAGGAAGTCGGCTCAGGCACGTTGTAGCTGAGCACGGGCGCAACCCCGCCGGGTTCGAGCTTGATCATCGGTTCGTTTGGTGTGTCGGGCATGGTCTCGCAACTCCTGTCGGGTGAGAAGTGTGGGTTGCCGGAGGGCGGGCTTTGGGAGCGCCGCGCCGCCGAGTTTCGGAGTATGGCTTTCTGACGAACGGGGGCAAACAGGGAGAGACGTTACTGAGCGTGAGGGATCATGCTACTCGCACGACGGCGAAGCGCGTGCGGCTGAACAGCGTGGTCAAAGATGCTACTGCCGTGAGCAGGGCGGATTATAGTGAGAATTCTTGTTTTGTAAAGATTTTGAGCGACTATAGAAAGAGTCTCGACCAGGGAAGACGTGCCGCCTACAGCGACAGCTCTTCGCGCAGGAAATCCTTCACGCCCTCGCCGCCGGTCAGTCGGAGCGTGATTGACGTTCCGCCGCGCTTCACTTCGAGGGTGAAGTCGAGGAACTGGCAGCAGCGGCTCTCGAAGGAGATCATCTCGGCGACGAGCTGGAGCATGTAAGGCTCGCGGGCGAGGGTGAAGGCGTAGCCGTCGGGCAGTTCTTCCATGCCCTTCACCTTCGCGCGAAACTCGTCGAGTATCGACTTCTGCCGCTTCCTTTCGTTGTCGCCGAACACCGTCAGGTCGCAGGCGATGGGAAGTCTGTTCGTCGTCATGTCTTTACACCACCCCGCTCGGGCGCTCTCGCCGGTTTCTTTTTTTGTTGACGCTGGATGCGCGCGCGTAAGTTTCACGACACTTCAACGCGACGGTAGTCCATCTGCTCCTGAACCAGAGCGCGCACTTCGCGGCCGGCGATGCGCTCGCACAGGTGCAGGCCGAGGTCGATGGAGGCCGTGACGCCGCCGGCCGTGACCACGTCGCCCTCGTCCACGACACGCTCGCGCGAAACTTCGCGGCAGTATTCTTCCAGCTCCGCGAAAGCCGTTGGGTGCGTCGTTGCCCGCTTTCCACGCAGGAAGCCGGCGGCGCCAAGCAGGAGCGACCCCGTACAAACGGACGCCTTCAGCGGGCAATCGGCGGCCGTTTGCAGCCACCCGACGAAAGCGCTTTCGCCGGCCAACTCCCGCGCGCTGTAGCCGCCCGGCACGACGAGCAGATCGTAACCGTCGAGCGCCCCACCGACCTTCGACGCCGCGATGCTTAGCCCCGCCCCGTCGCTCACCTCGCGCGCCAGAGCGCACACGTCCCACTCCACACCCGGCACGAACCCCATCGTCTTCAGACGCGTCAACGGATCGAACGCCCCGACGAAGTCGAGCGCCGTCATGCCGTCATAGATGATGAAGGCGATTCGCATAAGAAAGCGGTCATCTATCAGTTATCAGCTAAATGCTAATAGCTGATAACTTCATCACTCACTCCACAGCTCACGCCCGGCCGCGCGCTCGGCGTGGCCGTCGGACGCGCGGTAGTCGTTTACGTATCGCGGCACGTCCGTTCCGGCCACGAGTCGCGGGTCGGCGACCGGCGTGCCCACTTCGAGTTTTAAGGGGACGACGCCCGCCCAGACCGGCAGCTCGTAGTCGGTCTCCTTGTCCTTCGGCGGGCCGGTGCGGATTTTGGCCGACGCCTCTTCGAGCGGCACGGCGAGCACGAGCGTCTCCGACAGCTCCTCGCGGTTCGGCCGGCGCGCCTCGCCCCAGCGGCCCGGCATGACGTGCTCGGTGAAAGCGCGCAGGGCTTCGAGTTTTTCGCGCGCGTCCTCAACCACACGGGCGCGGCCGAAGACGACGACCGAGCGGTAGTTCATCGAGTGGCTGAAGGCCGAGCGCGCGAGCACGAGGCCGTCGAGGAGCGTCACCGTCACGCACACGTCAACGCCTTCGCGCAATACGTTCATCATCCGGCTGGCCGCGGCGCCGTGGACGTAGAGGTTGTCGCCGTGGCGGACGTAGCCCGTCGGGATGACGTAGGGTTTGCCCCCGACGGCGAAGCCGACGTGGCACACCAGTCCCTCGTCGAGAATCTCGTAGACGCGCTCTCGCCCGAACACGCCCCGCTCCGGGTGCCTGCCGAGTTCGGTTCTATCGGTCTGCTTCAGCTCACTCATCGGCGATGCTCCTGATCCTTGCCCACTTGAATTTGAACGGCGGGGTTATTCACCGCAGAGGCGCAGAAAACGCAAAGGGGGCGCGGAGAGTTGAACCCTCTGCGTGAACTCCGCGCCCTCTGCGCCTCCGCGGTGAATCTTCTTTAAACTCACTCAAGTTAATGTTACTCATCCAGCCACCATCTTCGACAACACGTTGCCGAGACGGCGGATGCCCTCTTCGATCTTTTCCGGCGGGCTGTTCGAGAAGTTGAGGCGCATGAAGTTGTGCCGCGCTTTGGCGGCGAAGAAGGGCGCGCCGGGGACGAAGGCCACGCGCTCGCGTAGCGCCTCCTCGAACAACTCCTCGGCGCGGACGCGCTCCGGCAACTCGACCCACAGAAACAGCCCGCCC
>DASVES010000101.1:0-7976 GCA_036380435.1 Pyrinomonadaceae bacterium
GTTCGAGACAGAAGTTTTGCGCGGGGCGCTCGACTCAAGGCAGGGTTGAGCGCCTTTTTTCTTGTAACGCGTTTCTACTTGTACCAAGAGACTCCTCGCTTTGGGCCGGAGTGACAACCGTTAATCCGGCGGCCATCTGAAACTCCCGATCAGATCAAACCTGTATAGGAGAAAATCATGTCCGACAAAGTGAAACCCATCCCCGAGGGCTACCACACCGTGACGCCTTACGTGTGCGTGAGCGACGCGGCCCGCGCCATCGAGTTCTACAAGGAGGCGCTCGGCGCGACCGAGATCATGCGTATGGAGGCGCCCGGCGGGAGGATCGGGCACGCCGAGATAAAAATCGGCGACTCGCACGTCATGCTCGCCGACGAGTTTCCCGAAATCAACTTCCGCAGCCCGCAGACGTTGGGCGGCCCGACTGCTCAATTCATGATCTACGTCGAGGACGTTGACGCGCGCGTCGAGCAGGCGGTCGCCGCCGGCGCGAAGCTGGTGCGGCCCGTCAAGGATCAGTTCTACGGCGACCGCAGCGGCGGGGTGGAAGACCCCTTCGGCCACTTCTGGTACATCTCCACGCGCATCGAGAACCTGACGTTTGAAGAGGTCAAGAAGCGCAGCGACGCCGAGATGGCGCAACACGCGGGAGCATGAAGCGCGACTGACCGAAACATCGTGCATCAGTCTGCGGTAGCGGGTGGGTCTTCTCCCGCCGCCACACTCGCCCGCTATCGCAGGCAATACTGACTCGACGCTTCGCCGGAGCGGTTGCATCCAATCGCAAAAGTGTTGGCTATATCTAAAGTTGAAGAGTCTCGCTATTTCACAGGTCATAACGATTTAAGGTCAACGCTTGAAAATCACCGGCTTCATTTGGCTCGAAGAGGTCGTGCGGAAGCTTTCGCGGAAGCATTCTGTCGAGCAGGATGAGGTCGCAGAGGTTTTCCTCAACGCCCCGCGTTTCCGTTTTGTTGAAAAGGGGCACCGTTCAGGCGAAAATGTTTACGCGGCGCTGGGGCGGACGGACGCCGGCCGCTATCTGATATGCTTTTTTGTTCATAAGCAGGAGGGGCGTGCGTTAATCTTGTCCGCCCGCGACATGAGCAGGGCCGAACGGAGAAGATATGACAAGAAGTAAAAGCTCCATTTCAAAGGCTAAATCTTATAAAGAGATCGGCGAGTATTGGGATTCGCACGACCTGGGCGAGAACTGGGACGAGACCGAGCCGGCCGAGTTCGAGGTGAGTATTCAAGGGCGGGCGAATCTCGTCGCACTTGACGAGGCAGTGAAGGACAAGCTAACCGAGATTGCCAGGTCGAAGAAGGTTCCGGTCGAGGTGCTGGTCAACGAGTGGCTTAAAGAAAAGATAGCCAGCCACCACAAGTGAAGCCGCGCCGTTTTCAATTCCGCCGCGTTGAGCCAGCATCCGCGTCACGACTCCCCATCTAAGCGGCGCTCCCGAAGCGTGCGCTCCCCGAAGTAACGGCGTGGACTTCCGCACATCCAACACGAGCAGAGTTTGCGTGCGTGGGCCATCTGGCCGATGCGACGCAGGTCGCCATCATGTACGCCGCCGTAATACTTCCTGACGCGACGCTTGATGCGTTCCTCGTGATGGCGTCTGAGTGAGCGTGATTTCATGGCGTCGTGAATGACATCAGTTTAGCGCAAGACTTTTCTTCCAGCATAGCCTTTTGAAGTGAAACACCCCGCCGGGACGAGTATAATCGACGACGTGGACGAGAAGGTTCTACCGCCGAGTTTTAAGGGGAGACAGTACGAGGTGCGCGCGTTGGGGTTGCGCGACTTCGCGGGCCTGCGCCGGGACGACGACGCGCTCGACCCGTTCGAGCTGGCGTACTTCGCGCGGTTGATGGTGATTAACTTCGAGCAGATCGAGGGGCTGTCGGAGGAGACGAAGGAGCATCTTCTGGGGGCGGGCACGGATGCGTGGTCGGGCGGGACGTGTTCGCGGCCGCTGCCGAACGGCTGGCGGCTCGTCATCCTGAATCCGAAGCACGGCCGGTCGCGCAACAACGCGACGCTGATGGAGGAGGTCTGTCACGTCTTCCTCGGTCACAAGGCGAACCGCCTGTCCATCGTCGCCCGCAACAAGAATGGCCAGACGGTCGCGCGCGACTACAATGACGATGACGAGGAGGCGGCCTACTCGGTCGGGGCGGCGGCGCTGGCGCCTTACGCGGGTCTGCGTAAGCTGATGCGACAGGGCAAGACCTCAATCGAGATCGCGCGCCACTTCAACGTGAGCCGGGAGCTGGTCGAGTTTCGTCTGAAGATTTCGCGTCTGTGGGCGGAGTACCGCGAGCGGCACCCCGAGGAGACGGCCGCGCGCGCCGCCCGCCGCAACGGCTTCGCCGCCAGAGCCGGCGCGCAGGCCGACAACGCGCCCGTTCCCGAGAAGGACTGACGCCAGCGCGCCCACCGAAGACCTGTTCGGCCACCGACCTCCTATGGATAGAGCGAGCGAGACGCCGCAAGAGCGCCTGCGCCGTCTGCGCGACGACATCAAGCGCACGATTGACTATCGCTCGTTCTACCTGCGCTACTGCCCCGAGGCCCGTCAGGCGGGCGCGCGTCTCCTGAGTCTCTGCCCCATCCCCTCACACGGACACAGCGGGCAGGGCAGCCCCAGCCTCTCCATCGACACACAGCACGGACTCTTCAATTGCTTCTCGCGCGGCGAGGGCGGCGACCACATCACCTTTTACGAGCTGATGCACGGCGTCAACTTCGGACGCGCCGTGCGCGAGCTGGCGCGCGAACTCGGCCTCACCGGCCGGCGTCCACGCCAGCCCCCGCTCTCGCAGCGCGCCGCCCCGGACGCCGCCGGGCCGGAGACCTTCGAGCCGCTCGACGCGGAGCGCACCACCGAAATCTGCGAAGCCTTCCTCCGCGTCTGCCGCGGCGAAGACCAGATTGAAGGCGTCAGGTATCTCTCGCGACGCGGCATCGGCCCCGAGACTGTCAGGCGCGCGGGGGTCGTCTACTTCCCGCGCCGCGCCTACCGCCGCGTGATGCGCCGGATGCTCGACGCCTTCCCACCCGAAGAGCTTCAGCGCAGCGGCCTCTTCAACCGGCGCGCGCACCTCACCTTCTACCGACACCGCCTGCTCTTCCCGTTTCTCGTCGAGGGCCGCGCCCGCTATCTACAGGCGCGCACCACCGCGCCCGGCGTCGAGCCGCGCTGGCACAACATGCGCGGCAGCGTCCCCGCGCTCTACAACGCGGACGCGCTCGCGGAGCTGCCCACCGACTCGGTCGTCTATCTCGTCGAAGGTTTCACGGACACTCTGACACTCGCGGCGCGCGGCTTCGCGGCCGTCGGACTCGTCGGGGCCGGCGGACTCAGGGAGGACTGGCTCGCGCCGCTGGCGCGCTTCCGCGTCGTCGCCGCGCTCGACCCCGACGCCGCCGGCCGCCGCGCCGCCGCGCGCTACGCCGAGATGTTCGCGCGCCGACGGATGCGCCTCGCCTCCGTCGCACTGCCCACCGACATCAACGACTTCTTTCGCCAACACCCCTCCGCCTCGCTGGAGCTTTCGCTGCTGGCGGAAGCGGCGCTGGAAGACAGTGAGCAGTGAGCAGTGAGCAGTAAGCAGTCAGCACGCTCAACCAGCATTTACTGCTCACTGCTCACTGCTTACTGCTCACTCTCCTGATATAATTTCCGTATGGCCGACGACCTCAGACAGGCGGCGCGCCCGATGGCCGGGCTAAGCGTGGTGGACAAGCTGCGCCTCCTGCTCGACATCACGAAGAAGATCAGCCGCTCCCTGAGCCTTCAGGAAGTGCTCATGATGGTCATGGACACGCTCGACTCGCTGCTCCCCTACGACGCGGCCGGCATCTATCTCATCCGCCGCGACCAGCACTTGAGCGAGGGCGGAACCGCCACGCTCGTCTTCCACGCCGAGGCCATGCGCGGCTACGACGTGGAGGAGATGATGGAGCTGCGTCTGAAGGCCGGGCAGGGACTCATCGGACACGTCGCGCAGACGGGCGAGCCGATCATCTGCCCCGACGTGCGCCTCGACCCGCGCTACGTCAACGCCCGCCGCGCCACCCGCTCCGAGATGGTCGCGCCCATCATCTCGAACGACGAGGTCATCGGCGTCTTCGATCTGGAGAGCGACCACCTCGACGCCTACACGGAGGACGACAAAGAGGTGTTGATGCTGCTCACCTCGCAGGTGGCCATCATCATCGAGAAGGCCATGCTGCACGAGCAGCTCGTGGAGAAGAAGCGTCTGGAGGCGCAGCTCGAAGTCGCCCGGCAGGTGCAGCTCTCCCTGCTCCCGGCCCGCGACCCCACCCTCGAAGGCTTCGACATCAGCGCCTACAACTTCTCGACCGAAGAGGTCTCCGGCGACTACTACGACTTCGTCAACATCTACGAAGACCAGCTCGGCTTGGTCATCGCCGACGTGTCGGGGAAGGGTGTCCCCGCCGCGCTCCTGATGGCCTTCCTGCGCGCGTCGCTTCGCGCCGCCATCCACATCGGCTACGCGCCCCACGTCGCCATGTCGAAGGTCAACTATCTGCTGTGGGAGTCCATCGAGCGCAACCAGTTCGTCACGGCCTTCTACGGCGTCCTCGACAGCACGAACAAGACGCTCGCTTACACGAACGCCGGGCACAACCCGCCGCTCATGCTCGACGCCGGTGGCGAGGCCCGCTTCATCGAGCGCGGCGGCCTTCCGCTCGGCATGTTCCGCGACGCGCGCTACTACGAGTATTATCTGGCGGTCGAAGCGGGGCAGACGCTCGTGCTCTATACGGACGGCGTGACCGAGGCGGCCGACGCGAAGGGCGAGGAGTACGGCCGCGAGCGTCTGGAGCGCGCCGTGCGCGAAGGCCGCGACCTCGCCGCGCGCGCCCTCATCGACTTCATCTATGCCGACGTGCTCGCCTGGACGGGCGGCCGCGGCGCCACCGACGACGTGACCTTCGTCGTCATCAAAGCTCTCTGACAACTCCGCGCGCCCGTCGGGCGTCCGGTCGAAGTGCGCTGCGTTTATCTACTGCTGTTGATGGCGGCCTACCTGCTCACCGCCATCGGCCGCAAGGTCATCACCGCCGGCGAGTTCGACAATCTGCAATGAATATAGAGCTATCAGACAACACAGCCTTATCTCATTACCGTATCAGCCACAAACTCGGCGCGGGGGGGATGGGCGAGGTGTATCTGGCCGAAGACACGCTGTTGCGCCGTAAGGTTGCGCTTAAGGTTCTGCCCGAATCTCTCGCACAGGACAAAGACCGTCTGCGACGCTTCGAGCAGGAGGCCTTTGCCGCTTCGGCCTTGAATCATCCAAACATCCTGACGATTTACGAATTCGGTGTGGAAGGCGAAACGCATTTTCTCGCCTCGGAATATATTGACGGTGAGACTTTGCGCGCCCGCTTGCAACACGCGACCTTCACGCTCGATGAAGCTCTGGACGTTGCCGTGCAGACGGCGCAGGCCCTCGCCGCCGCACACGAAGCGAAAATCATTCACCGCGACATCAAGCCCGAAAACATCATGTTCAGGCGTGACGGGTACGTCAAGGTACTCGACTTTGGGCTGGCAAAGCTTTGTGAACGTGAACCCTCGTCAACGAGCGCGGGGTCTGAGTATCCGACCAAGGTCCTGATTCGCACCGAGGCTGGCGCCGTATTTGGCACGGCCCCCTATATGTCGCCGGAACAGGCTCGCGGCATTCCCGTCGATGCCAGGACGGATATCTGGAGCCTGGGCGTGGTCATCTATGAAATGCTTACGGGCCACAGGCCGTTTTCCGGTCAAACCCACACCGACATCATCGTCTCTGTAGTTTCGACAGAACCGCCCCCCATTTCGTCATACGGGCGGGAGATTCCGGCGGAACTTGCGTGGATAGTTTCAAAGGCGCTCTCAAAAGACGTGGCGGGACGATATCAAACCGCGGCAGAACTGCGGGTTGATCTGGAGAAGATCAGAAAGCAGATCGAATTTGAAGAAAGTGTAAACCGTTCGGCAGGCCGCCATCTGCCCAAAGACGCGACGGAGAAAGAAAAGCTTCCGTCCGGCGTTGCACCAGCCCACCCGACATCAAATACGGCTGACAAAAGACCGAGCGACGGACTCGATGGAGCCGCCGCCCCGCGTGATTTCTGGTCGTCGCTCCGCCCGGCAGGTTATTCACGGCTGGTTAAAACCCAGAGGGTCACTTACTCGATCCTTGCTCTGGCTCTGTTGGCAGTGGTTTCCGCCGGCGTCTATTTTGTTTTCAATACATCTGGTGACAATCGGCGGATAGATTCGATTGCCGTCCTTCCGTTTGAGAATTTAAGCGGTAACCCAGAGCTGACCTTTGTCTCAGACGGCCTGAGCGAAGCCCTGATAGACCGGCTCTCGCAGTTGCCTCAGTTGAAAGTTATCTCTCGTTATTCGAGTTTTGCGTTTCGCGGAGCGAATCACAACCTGCGCGACGTTGCCGAAAAACTGGATGTTCGGGCGATTGTTACGGGCAATGTGGCTCAAGTCGGCGATGATCTGGTCGTCAGGTTTGACGTTGCGGATGTTTTTGAGAACAGGCAGCTCACGGGGGGGCAATTCCGGCGCAAGCCCGGCGACCTTCTGAGCATTCAGAGTGAGATAGCCCAGACAGCCACCAAGCAACTGCAAGTAAAACTGTCTGATGCGCAGTCAACACGTCTCGTTGAGAACGGGACGGAAAACTCCGAAGCTTACCGCTCTTACCTGAGCGGCCTGGTTGAATTAAATGGGCCGCAGGACGTGCGGGGCCGGGCGCTCGAATATTTCGAGCGGGCAGTAACGCTCGATCCAGATTTCGCGGCGGCCCATGCCGAGATCGCCTGGGTCTACTGGTCACGGGCGAACGGCAGCAGCGACCCGCAAGCACTGGTGCCGAAAGCGAAGGCGGCGACGGAGCGAGCCCTCACAATCGACCCTGAGATCGCGAAAGCCCATGTTCTCAAGGCCATGGTGAGCGAATATGAGTTCGACGTGCAGGGGGCCGAGAGGGAGTACCGGCGGGCGCTTGAGTTGAGTCCTAATCTCGGCTTCGCTCGCGGTTATTATGCGTTCTTTCTTTCGGTGATGGGGCGACAAGACGAAGCCCTCGCCGAACTCGAACAGCAGGGGACCCGCGATCCGCTCAACCAGCGCCTGACCCTGCTCCATAAAGGTATGATCCTGACGCAGGCGAGAAAATTTGATGAAGCACTACAGGCGTACGGGGAAGCTCAGGCCCTGGAACCGGAGAGAGAGATCCCCTACTTTTCTTTGGGATATGCCTATGCCGGAAAGGGTCTCTATAACGAGGCCGCGGCGTATTACAGGAAATCGATCAGTCTGCTCGGCGGCGAAGAGAAATATAGTCAACCCCTCGTCTATCTGGCCGCGACTTATGCCCGGATGCCCGAGAAGCGCCGCGAGGCGAGAGCTATGCTGACGAGGATAGAGGCCATGAGTGACTACTCTTCTCCGGCCCTTTTAGCGGCCGTTCATTCGGCGCTCGATGACAATGACAAGGCGATGGAGTTACTCGAACGGGCATACATCAAGCACGATCCGTTGTTGCGGTTTATAGGAACCGGTTACGAGTATGACGGGCTTCGCGCTGATCGGCGCTTCATCGATCTGACGAGGCGAGTCGGTGTCGGACGTTAGGGAGGGCAGTGTCGGACGGCAACCTTCCCAAGAGCATGACCTGCTTGCAAGACACTTGTTGGGAAAGCATCGAGAAACGGGAAGCCCGTTCGATATCATCTACGGCGGATGATGAAGAGTTTAGCTGTCAGAATTCTGCGTCTCCGGCGCCGGCTCCTCAGGCTTTTTCGTAAAACCCGAAATGTCCCATCGGCTCTCGATATTCTTGAAGAGCCGCAAGCTGTCAAAGAACGCGTTCGAGCCGCCGCCCCCAAGTTTGGAGCCTTCCTGACCTGCAAGCTTTGAACCTTCCTG
>DASVES010000102.1:0-9753 GCA_036380435.1 Pyrinomonadaceae bacterium
GTTCGGGTGGACGCGGTCTTCGAGGTTGAGCGCGTCGATGCCGGCGACGCCTTCGAGGAAGAAGGGGATTAAAGTGACTTTGTGCTCGCGCGCGAGTTCAGTGTACATGTCGGCAATCTCGCGCAGGTATCGGTCGCCGGCGTTGGCCGTCGTGAGCATCCCGGCGAGAATCACCTCCGCGCCGCGGCCTCGCGCGCGGCGGATGATCTCGCTCAGGTTCTTTCTGGTCTCGGCGACGGGTTGGCCGCGCAGGTGATCGTTGGCCCCGAGTTCGACGATGACGAAGCGCACGTCGCCGGCGAGCGCCCAGTCGAGGTTGCGCAGGCCCCCGGCCGACGTGCCGCCCGAAACCCCCGCGTTAATTACCTCGTACTGATATCCGTCCGCATCTAACTTCTTCTGGAGCAGCGCCGGGTAGCTCTGTCGCACGTCCGCGAGGCCGTAACCGGCCGTCAGGCTGTCGCCGAGCGCGACGATTTTAGGTAAATTGTCCCTGGCGGGCGCAGTCGCAGTTTGGGGCGACGGGGCGACGACGCCGCCGTTTGACGCCGAATCATTACGAGGGCCGCCGCCGCCGGAGCAACCGGCCGACAGACAGGCGAGGCCCGATAGAAGGAAAGCAAGCAGGGAAGTCTTCATGATCGAATTATACAAGGTATCCAAAACCGTCCGCTCGGGCGAAACGAACTTAACCATCCTTCACGAGCTTGACTTGACCATCCCGACGGGGCAGTTCATCGCCGTCGTCGGCCCCTCGGGCAGCGGCAAGTCCACACTGCTCGGCCTCGTCGCCGGCCTCGACTCCCCGACCTCCGGCGAGATTCGCATCGACGGCCGGGAGATTACCGGCATCGGCGAGGACGCGCTGGCCGAGTTGCGCGGCGTCAAGATCGGCATCGTCTTCCAGTCGTTCCACCTCATCCCGTCGCTCACGGCGTTTGAGAACGTGCTCGTGCCGATGGAGATCGCCGGCGCGCGCGGCGCCGCCGAGAAGGCCCGCCGCCTGCTCGAAGACGTTGACCTGACGGCGCGCGCGCACCACTACCCTTCGCAACTCTCGGGCGGCGAGCAGCAGCGCGTGGCCATCGCCCGCGCCTTCTCCAACAACCCCGCCATCCTCCTCGCCGACGAGCCGACCGGCAACCTCGACTCGCGCAACGGCCGCCACGTCTTCGACCTGATGATCGAGATGAACCGGCGTCGCGGCGCAACTCTCGTCCTCGTCACGCACGACCATGAGCTGGCCGCGCTCGCCGACCGTCGCATCTCCCTACGCGACGGGCGCGTGGTGTCTGACAGCGGCGACGCGGGCGAGGCGGAGACGGCCCGCGATGAGTTTGAGGCCGAGGGGTTGGAGGCGGCGCGCAAGTGAACTTCATCTTCCAGATGGCTTGGCGCGAGCTGCGCGCGGGGTGGCGGCGGCTGTTGTTTTTCTTTCTGTGCATCGGCATCGGCGTCGGCGCGGTGGTGGCCCTGCGCACGGTCATCCGCAACGTGAACCGCGCGATGATGGGCGAGGCGCAGCAGCTTTTGACGGCCGACGCGCTGGTCGATTCCACGCGGCCGTGGTCGGCGGAGACGCTCGCGAAGATCGAGCGCGTGGCCCGGCCGCCGCTCGTCGAAGCGCGCACGGAGGCCATCGAGGCTTCGACGATGGCGCGACCCGCCGACGACACGCGCGAGGGCGCGCAGATGGTCGAGCTGAAGGGCATCGAGCCGCCCTTCCCGCTCTACGGTGAGTTCAAATTGCAGGGCGGCGAAAGGTTCGACCACGCGATGCTCGAAGGCGGCGGGGCCATCGTCGCGCCACTGCTGCTCGAACGCCTCGGCCTGAGCGTGGGCGACGCGATGAAGATCGGCGAGACCGTCTACCAGATTCGCGCGGTGCTCGAACAGGAGCCGGGCGCGGGCGGCGGCTTTCGTCTGGGGCCGCGCGTCTTCGTCGCGCGCGGGAGCATGGAAGACGCGGGACTGACGGGCTTCGGGAGCCGCGCGCGCCGGCGCATCTTCTTTAAGACGGCGGACGCGGGCGTCACTGAACTCGTCGCGCGCCTGCGCGCGGAGCTGGCCGGCGACCTCGTCAACGTCCGCTCTTACAGGGAGTCGCAGGAGAACATGAGCGAGGACTTCGAGCGCGGCGAGAACTTCCTCGCGCTGACGGGCCTCGTCGTGCTCGTCCTCGGAGGCATCGGCGTCGCCGGCGTGACGCGCGTCTTCATCGAACAGAAGAAGAAATCAATCGCCATCCTCAAGTGCGTCGGCGCGACCGGGAAGAGAATCACGGCCGCGTATTTGGCGCAGACGCTCGCGCTCGGTGTTGCCGGCAGCCTCCTCGGCATCGCGCTGGCGAAGGCCGCGCTTGTTTACGTGGCCGGGCGCTTCGCCGCGAGCCTGCCGGCGAACATGAGCTACGAGCTGAGCGCGGGCGCCGTCTGGCAGGGGCTGGGGTTGGGCGTGCTCATCTCCGTACTCTTCTCCGCGCTCCCGCTGCTGCGCGTCCGCCGCATCAAGCCCGACATCCTCCTGCGCGACCGCGACGACGAAGGCCCATGGTGGGGCCGCTTCGACCTGCCGCGCCTCGCGACGGGCGCGCTGCTCGCCGCGTCGCTCTTCGCGCTGGCCGTGTGGCAGGCGGGGTCGCTGCGCGTCGGCGCGTGGTTCCTCGCGGGGCTGGCGGCCACTTCGGGGCTGCTCTACCTCGCGGCGTGGGCGCTCGTCTTCGTCGTCCGGCGCGCGCGCCGCGTCGGCTCCTTCGCATTGCGTCAGGCCATCAGCGGCCTGCACCGCCCCGGTAACCAGACGCGCGTCGTCATCATGGCCGTGGGCTTGGGCGCGTTTCTCGTGATGTCGGTGCTGCAACTACAGTCGAACCTCCTCGACGAGCTGGACTTCTCGCGCCGCGGACAACTCGCCAACATGTACCTCATCGACATCCAGAAAGATCAGGCCGAGGGCGTCGCACGGATAATCGAGGAGACGACCGGAAAGCCGGCCGATCTTGTCCCGACGGTGCGGATGCGTATCGCCGCCATCGACGGCCGCGACATCAATCTCGAAGAGGTGCGTGAGGGGCGCGGCATGCTCGGGCGCGAGTACGTCGTCACCTACCGGCCGCGTCTTGAACAGAACGAGACGATTGTGGCGGGCGAGTTCTGGGGGGAGGAGCCGTCGGCCGAGCCGGAGGTGTCCATCGAGGAGGGGATGCGCGGGGTGGGCGGTCTCGACGTGGGCACGCGCATCACCTTCGACGTGCTCGGGCGCAAGCTCACGGCGCGCGTGTCGAGCGTGCGCAAGGTTGACTGGCGCAACTCGCGCACGGGTTTCCTCGTGCTCTTCCGGCCGGGCACTTTGGAGAACGCGCCGCAGAGCATGGTCGGCGCCATCAACGGCCCCGTGGACGCGCAGGCGCGCGCGCGATTCCAGCGCGCCATCCTCGACCGCTACCCGAACGTCTCCGTCATCGACGTGTTCGACGTAGTCCGCAGCATCGGCCGCATACTCGGTAACATCACGCTGGCCGTCACCTTCATCGGCGGCTTCGTGCTGCTGTGCGGGACGCTCATCCTCGTCGGCTCCATCGCCATGACGAAATACCAGAGGGTTTACGAGGCGGCCGTCTTAAAGACGCTCGGGGCGAAGCGCCGGACGCTTCTGACCATCCTGCTCGCCGAGTACGGGCTGCTCGGGATGGTGGCCGGCGCCGTGGGCGCGCTCGCCGCCATCGCCCTCTCCTACGCGGTGGCGAAGTACATGCTGAAGATACCGTGGACGTTCGAGCCGTCGGTCGTCCTCGGCGGCGTGGCCGCGACGGCCGCCCTCGTCGTCATCGTCGGCGCGCTGTCGAGCTTCGACGTGCTGGTGCGGAAGCCTTTGGCGACGCTGCGCGGACAGTGAGGACAAGGCAAAAGTTAAAAGGCAAAAGGCAAAAGTGCTAACGCCGAACCGCAGGCGTCAACGAGCCGCTGTAAGCGGCGGAAGAATGTAGCCCACGGCGTGAGCCGTGGGTCAGCCGTTAAGAAAAACAGGGAAGCCCCGGAGGGGCGAAAGAATCTCAGGCCGATGCATCGCGCACGTCTTGATTCTTCCGCCCCTCCGGGGCTTCGTTAATTTTATCCCTCGCGTCCCCACGGCTCACGCCGTGGGCTACATTCTATCGCCGCCCCGGCGGCTGGTTGACGCCTGCGATTCCGCTCTTCCACTTTTGCCTTTTGCCTTACTGCACGACGCGCGAGCGGCGGCCCGTCTTCTGAACGTTGGCGCGGTTGCCCTGGAACAGGTTGTTGTCGGAGGGCGGCTCCTCGTAGATGATGAGGGCGCGTGGGCCGAGGCCCATCGCGTCGCCCGGCTCGTCGCGCAGCTCGTTGGAGATCACGCGACCGCCCGACGAACGCTCTATGGAGAATGAGGCGGTGCCGCCCGTGCCGCAGGAGATGAGCGTGTTCTCGCGGATGGTGAAGTCGGTGCTGTCGTGGTCAACGACGATCCCGCGATTGAGGCGGCGCAGGGTGTTGCCGGAGACCGTGACGCCGGGCGCGGTGCGGACGAGGATGCCGGCATATTGAATGCGGCTCCAGGGCGCGCTGTGGCTCGCGCCGATGACGGTGTTGCCGACGATGCGGACGTTGCGGAACATGACGGTCTGGTTCCCGGCGTTGGCGGCGATGCCGTTGGTCGTCTTCGGGCCGCTGGCGTCGAGGGGCGTGAGCGTGGCGTCGATGTGGTTATTGCTGATGAGGATGTCGTCCACGCGGTCGCCGACGTTGGGCTCGATGTCGATGACCGTGACGCCGGGGCCGTTCACCTGTCCGGGGTTGATGAAGCGGTTGTTCTCGACGCGGCAGCCGACGCAGTTGGTGATGGCGGCGTTCTGCGAGGCGACGCCGATGAATTCGTTGCGGGCCATCACGGAGTTGAGCGCGTAGTTGCCGCCGGCGGCCGCGCCCCCGAACTGCATGCCGATGGTGCGCGTGTTCTCAAGTCGGTTGCCCTCGATGCGACAGTTCTGACAGTTGCCCATCGAGATGGTCTGGTAGGCCGAGTTGAAGTCTTGGCGCGCGCCCCTGAAGGTGCAGCCCTCGACGGTGATGTTGCGGGAGATGTTGCCGTTCAAGGTGGAGCCGGCGTGATCCTGCACGATGGTGAAGAGTGAACTTCCAAGCGGCCCGACGCCGCCGTGGGTCGGGTCAGGCGCGGTGCTTTCAAGGAGGACTGCGCCGCGCCCGCAGCGCATGGAAGTGTTGTCCTTGAGCAGATACGTCGAGCCGCCGACCTCCGAGGCGTATGTGCCCGAGGCGAAGCGCAGCGTGTGGCCGGGCGAGATGACGACCTGCGTGCGAACCGTCCCGCCCGAGGAGACGACGATCTCGCCCGCACCTGCTCCGAGTGATTTGTCGGCGGCGTTGATTTTGGCTCCGAGGTCTGCGCCGGGGAACTTCTCGGCGTCAACCCGCCGGCCCCCGCCCGTCTGCGCTCCGGCGACCACACCCGCTGTGAGCAGACAGAAAATGAACAGCAGCGACGACGACAGGGTTATGTGTGACGACTGTTTATTGATGCTACGCATAGTTTGAAGACCCTTGTTCGCCCGCGACGCGGGAGTGTGAAAATAAATTCTTCCGAGA
This sequence comes from Pyrinomonadaceae bacterium, assembly GCA_036380435.1. Taxonomy (GTDB): domain Bacteria; phylum Acidobacteriota; class Blastocatellia; order Pyrinomonadales; family Pyrinomonadaceae; genus DASQDT01. The sequence continues at coordinate 5,622 of DASVES010000102.1, forward strand.
AGGTTAAAGGGGGAGTGACGTGCGCCGTTGTTTGGTTGCGCGGGCGCGGGGGAGCGTTGGACGAATAGTGCGCCGACGAGGCGGCCGGGGGCCGTCATTCAGCCGAGGACGGCCGCGGGCGTAAACTTCGGTGGCCGGCGGGCGCGGGTCGCCTGCTCGAAGGCGTAGGCGAACTTGATAAGTGCCGGCTCGCTCCAGGCGCCGCCGAAGAAGGAGAGGCCGACGGGGAGGCCGAAGACGTAGCCGGCGGGGACGGTGACGTGCGGGTAGCCGGCAACGGCCGAGGCGGAGGAGTAGCCGCCGGTGAAGTGGTCGCCGCTGACGAGGTCGGTCGGCCAGGGCGGCCCGCCCGTGGGCGCGACCATCGCGTCGAGGCGGCGCCGGCGCATGACGGCGTCGATGCCCTGCGAGCGCGTGAGGAGTTGATTCTTGCGAAGCGCCGTGAGATAGGCCCGACTCGTGAGCGGCCCCTTCGCCTCGGCGCGGATGAAAAGCTCCTGACCGAAGTAGGGCATCTCGCGCGCGCGGTTGCGCTCGTTGAAGGCGATGAGGTCTTTGAGCGTGCGCGTCTTCTGTTCGGGGCCGCGCGCGGCCAAGTACTTGTTGAGGTCGGCCTTAAACTCGTAGAGCAAAACCTCAAGCTCGGAGTCGTCGAACTTCCCCGTAGTGGGGATGTCGGCCGGGTCGATGATGACGGCGCCGAGGCGCTTGAGCGCGTCGATTGATTCCGACATCAACTTGTCCACGCGGTCGTTGAAGCCGAAGTGCTTGCGGGCGACGCCGAGGCGCGCGCCGCGCAAGGCCCCGGCGTCGAGAAAGCGCGTGTAGTCGGCGTGGGCGTGGCCTGCGCCCTCTCGTGTGATGGAGTCGCGCGGGTCTTGCGCGGCGAGTGCGCCGAGCAAGGCGGCGGCGTCCGCAACGGTGCGGGCCATCGGGCCGGCGGTGTCCTGACTATGCGCGATGGGGATGATGCCGGAACGGCTGACGAGGCCGAGCGTGGGCTTGATGCCGACGAGCGAGTTGGCCGAAGCGGGGCAGACGATGGAGCCGTCGGTTTCGGTGCCGACACCGACGGCGGCGAGGCTGGCGGCGACGGCCGCGCCAGAGCCGGAGCTTGAGCCGCAGGGGTTGCGGTCGAGCACGTAAGGGTTTCTGGTCTGCCCGCCGCGCGCGCTCCAGCCGCTCGTCGAATGCGTCGAGCGGAAGTTGGCCCACTCGCTCAGGTTCGTCTTGCCGAGAAGGACGCAGCCGGCGGCGCGCAGGCGTTCGACGATGAAGGCGTCCTGCTTCGGGCGCGACTCGACGAGGGCGAGCGAGCCGGCGGTGGTCAGCATCCGGTCGGCGGTGTCGATGTTGTCTTTGATGAGAACGGGGACGCCGTGCAGGGGGCCGCGCGTGCGCCCCGCCTTGCGCTCGCGGTCGAGGGCTTCGGCGATAGAGATAGCTTCGGGGTTCAACTCGATCACCGAGTTGAGCGCGGCCCCGCGCCGGTCAACGCGCTCGATGCGCTCAAGGTATTTTTCCGTCAGCTCCTTCGCGCTCCACTTGCCCGAGCGCATCCCCGCCTGAAGCTCCGCGACGGTCGTCTCTTCCAATTCGAACGAGTCGGCGGCCCGATGTGAAGCGACGTTCTCGGCGTTAGCACTGGAACGAGCCGCCAGAGGAGCGACGAGGGCGAGCGCGCCGCCGACTGCCCCCGTCTTCAAAAAGTCCCTACGGCTCAGCGGCGAGCCTCCGCGCGCACCCTTCTGACGGCCCATCACAATCTCCTCGCGTTGACGTTTGGCAGATTGTGAACGTGCGCGCGCCGACAATCAAGCTCCCGTGAGGCTCAGAGAATCGACGGCCGGCAGCGCCTTCAGGTCAGGCTCCACCCACGCGAGCCGCGCCTCCCACGAGAACAGCAGCTCGCGGCTGTAGTGCGTGAGCGGGGCGTTGCGCTCAGCGCGCTCGATGAGCGTGTTGGCGAGGGAGGCGAGCGAGCAGCCCTCGTTGTAGTTGGCTTCGAGGAAGAAGCGGACGTAATGCATCCAGAAGAGCGTGAGCGTCTCGTGGTAGCCGCGCTCGCGCGTGGTCTCGACGCCGTTCGCCGCGTTGTAACGCTTGATCCGGCGGCGCACGCGCTCGACCGCCTCCGCCCAGTCGAAGTGGAGCAGGTGCCAGAGCGCCACCGTCAGGTGCGCCGCGTGCGTCCAATCGCTCCACGGGAGCGTACACGACACGAAGTCGCGCACCAGCGTCTCGACCTCGGCGGCTCGTTCGTAGTGCGGTGCATTGACGTGTGCCACTGGCATAAAATCGTCTCCTGAAAGACGCGTATCAAAAGAGTCGCGGCGACAAAGTTTGATGAAACGTTTACGTGCTCTACCATTGAGCTATGGCCTCCGTAGTTGGAGACCACCGGGACTTGAACCCGGAACCCCGTCATCTAGGATGTAGTTCCACCGGCATTCGCCGCGAAAAAGCTTTTAGCGTTCAGCACTCCGCGGTCAGGCAGAAGTGATAACTGACCGCCGAGTGCCGACCGCATCTCGGGGTGACAAAAATGAGGAAGACCGGGCACGGCCTTTCGACCGCCGGGGAATCGCGTCCCCGCGTAGGCCCATCGGTTGGAGCGATGTAGTCCTCCCGCGCATTCACCCCGGAGGAGTGAGCAGTGAGCGGTAAGCGGTAAGAAGTTTTTACTACTCACTGCTTACTGCTCATTGCTCACATTCTGTCGGCGACAAGGTTTGGTGAGAGGTCACCGGCCGGGCAAGAATTGGCCGGGACAGGGTTCGAACCTGTAATTAGGCTTTCGCCTTTTACCATGTACTCCGCACCTGCATTCGCCAACTTCAAAGAACCGCGTTTCAAATTCACGGGGCCGACAAAGATTGCCGAGACAGCCATGTTATGGGTGGATGTAGTCCCCGACGGCATTCGGCCCCTCTTGACAGTGAGCAGTGAGCAGTAAGCAGTGAGCAGTAAAATCTGAAAAACTGCTTACTGCTTACTGCTCACTGCTTACTTCAAAGAGCTACGCCTTCGATCACTTCGACCCAGTGGCCGGCGTCGTGGCGGCCCTGTGCGAAGCCGGCCAGCACGTCGAAGACCTGGTCGGAGAAGCCGCCGACGTTGAGGATGTCCTCGCGCTCGACGGCCTGCGTCGTGCCGTAGGGCTGGAGGTCGATGCAGACCATGCGCGCGCGCGGGTTGCGCGCCTTGAACTGCGCCCACTCGCGCATCGTCTCCGTGTGGCTGCCGCCGAAGCGGCCGTACTGCGGCGCGTCCACCCACGACTCCTGATCGGAGACGTAGACGACGAGGTCGCCCTCGGCCTTGCGCTCGTTGAGGCGTCGGAGCGGGGCGCTACAGTTCGTGCCGCCCGCCGGCAACGCCGCGAGCTTCTGCGCGTTGGTCATCACGCTGTCGCGCGGGTTCAGTTGCACCTTCACCACGTCCGACTCAAACGGGATAACCTCCGCCGAAGGGTTCTTGCGCAGGAGCGTCGCCGCCACGAGCGCGGCCACGTCGATGCAACGCACCGCCGAGGTCGAGCCGCGACGTTGGCCCGTCACGGCCGAGTGCATCGAACCCGAAACGTCCGGCAGGACGTAGACCTTGCCGTCGATGCGCGGCACGTTCGTCGTCGCCACCTCCAGCGCGTCCTGAAGCGCATCGCGCACCAACTGCGGCACGCGCTCGTCCGTCGAGACGTAGGCCGCGAGAAGCTGGTACGGGAAGACACGCGCCTTGCGTACCTTTTCGGGGTCGGCGAGACGCTGCGCGACAAGCTCGGCCACGCCCGGCTGCTCGAAGACGCCGTGGCGCGCGAACGTGTTGAGGTTCATGCGCGTCATCTGCCACGGGGCGCGGCGCGCAATCGCCGTCCAGTCCGACGTGCCCAGCGGCAGCGCCGTGAGCATCTGGAATGGAACGTCCGGCACGTCGAGCGTGTCGCCGGCCTTGAACGCCTCGAACTGCTGCACGAGGAGCGGCAGGCGGCGGGCGTCGTGCTCGCGGCCCACGAGGTAGCCGAAGAGCGCCTCGCGCTCCGGCGTGCGCGGGCGCGGGTGAACCATGCGGACGATGTCGGCGAGCGAAGGCTGTTGGCCGACCGAGCCGGCGAACACCGCCGCGTCGTCGCGCG
>DASVES010000103.1:0-9529 GCA_036380435.1 Pyrinomonadaceae bacterium
GCAGGGGCGCGTCGTCGCGTCGGCCGAGCGCGGCGCGTGTGTCGCACCAGCGCGGGCCGGCAAACAAGGCGGCCGTCCCCGCCGAAAAAATTTACGCGGCCCGGTGTGTGGCGACGCGCGTCTGTTAAGTAAAAAACCCGAAATGTTCAGGTGAAGGCAAGCGCCCCTGGGAGCGGAGCGCAGAGATAATAAACGTTCGCGGCGCAAGCGGTGATTGTGTTCTGATTACAATCCCGTTGCGCCGCGAACTATTTGAGCGAGGGCTGGCTAGAAGCTCATGCGGTAGCGGACGGTGATGCTGCGGCCCGGCCCGTCCACGCCCCAGCCGGGGCCGCGATAGCTCTTATCGCCGATGTTCTCGAAGTCGAGCGTGACCTCCTGTCTCTCACCGAGACGGAATCCGCCGCGCACGTTGAAGAGCGCGTAGCCGGGGATGGCCGAAAAGAGCGGGGCGGAATCGACGCCGGGGCCGAGCACGCGGTTCTGTACCTGCGCGAGCGTTTCGCCGGTGGCGATGAGCGTGCCGCCGGCCGAGCCGCACTGACCCGTCGAGCCACGAGTCGTCAGCCCGCGGACGCACGCGCCACGGCGGAAGAAGTTCTGGATGTTCGTGCGCGAGCGCACCGCGCCCGTGCGCCGGTCGCTGAGGTCGAGCGAGGAGAGACGCGACTGCCTGCCGGCCAGCGTTGTGTAAGCCTCGACCCAGTAGCGGCGGGCGGGCGGCTGATAGCGAACACTCAGGAAGCCCGTCTGAGGGGGAACCCCCCCGCCGCCGAGGTTGGGCGCATCGCCCGTCGCGCGGTCGGCGGCGTGGACGTAAGAGTAATTGCCTCGGAAGCTCCACGCGTTCGTTAGCCGGTAATCAACCTCGTACTCGATGCCCTTCATGCGCGTGTCGCCGAAGTTGACCTGCACGAGCACGGGCGAGGCGGAAGCCTCAACGAAGACCGCGCCGTTGGCGTCCTGCCGCTCAACGCGCTGACTACCGAGCCGCAAGCCCACAGCGCCCGGCGGCAGAATGAGCGTCTGGCGCACGATGGAGTCGGCGTAGTCGATGACGAAGGCCGTCAACTCCGTATCGAAGCGCCCGCGTCGGAAGCGTAAACTGAAATCGACGTTCTTGCTTGTCTCGGAGAGGAGCGGCGCGACGGGGACGCCGGACGAGACGGCGTCCGCGCCGGCGGTCGTCCCGACGGTGGCATTGAGGTTGGCGACTTCACTGGCCGCGACCTGGAAGCCGACGCCGACGAGGCCGACCGAGCCGAGGGCCGTGATGTTCGGCGCGCGGAAGCCGCGGCTGAAGTTGAAGGCGATGTTGAACCCGTCGAACGGCGTGGCGACGGCGCCGATGCGTCCCGAAAAGTCATCGACACGCAGAGAGTCGTCGGGGAAGAGGCCGGGCAGCGGGGCATCCGTCGCGCGCGCGCGGTAGGAGCCGACGTTGTAGCGCAGCGCGCCGCTCACGCGCAGGCGGTCGGGCACGGCCTCGAAGGCGTTCTGCACGTAGAGTCCGGCGAGGATGTAGCGCGCGCCGTGTGGGACGCGGGGGCGCGTCAGCGTCGTTAAGCCGGTTGAAGGCTCGAAGGTGTAAGACGGGGCGTCAACGTGATCGCGGTAAACGTCGCCGCCGATGAGAAAACTGTTTCGGTGCGGGAGCTGTTTGTCGAGGTAGAAGCCGAAGCCGAGTTGGCTCGTGCGCTCCTTGTCGTGCGTGATGCCGGCGAGCGGGTTGCCCTGACCGCCCTGATTGACGCGCTCCTCGCGCTGGCTGTTGTAGGAGACGGTGGCCGAGAGGTTGTCGAAGAAGCCGAAGCCCTGCTTGAAGTAGCGCAGGTAGCCGAAGTCGAGCATCAGGTTGCGGAGGTCGGCCACAAGGTTGCCGTCGCCGCCGAGCAACTGGTCGTAACGCTTGCCGCCGTCCTGCTGCGCGCGCTGGTAGCGAAACGTGAGTTGCTGATCCGCGGCGAGCGCGTAAGTCAGGTGGAGCGAGCCGCCGTACTGTGTGAATGCCGTGTCCGGGAGCCGCGTCTCGCCGATGATGTCGGACGGCAGCCCGAGGAAGCGCGTGACGGCCGAGTGGCTGTCGATGCCGCGACCCGGTCGGAGCGTATTGACGCGGCGGCCGGCGACGTTTGTCAGGATACCGAAGCGCTTCGTCCCGTAGGTCAGCAGGGTGTTGCCGCCGAAGGAGAGGTCTGCGCTATTGAAGAAAGTGTTGAACTCGCCGTGAAGTTGCGCCGGGTCGAAGCCGAACTCGGGTTGGCGCGAGACCAACTGCACGGTGCCGCCGAGGCCGTCGGAGCCGTACTGTGCGGTGTTCGGCCCGCGCTGGATTTCGACGGCGCGCAGGCTCGTCGGGTCGAGCAGGTTGAAAAAGGTGTTGATGCCGCCGCGCTGCGTCGAGTTGGTGTAGCGCACGCCGTCAACGTAGACGCCCACCTCGGTCAGCCCGCGCACCAGCACGGCCCCGACGGTCGGGCTTGTCCGCTGGAGCGAAGCGCCGACCTCCTCGTCGGCCACCTGCGCGAGCACGGCGGTCGTGCGCTGTCGCAGCGAGTCCTCCGGGATCACGTTCACCGCCTGCGGAATTCTGTCCTTGTCCTCGGCCAGTCCGGTCTCGGCCGTGACCGTCACGTCCTCGGCGACCTGATTGACTTCAAGAACAATGTCCACCTCCACGCTCGCGCCCGAAGCCAACTGCACGGCCTCGCGCCGCCGGCTGAAGTCCTGCCGCGAAATCGACAACACATAGGAGCCAGCGGGCACGCCGCCCAGGCGGAATCTGCCCTCGGCGTCGGTCGTCGTCAGGCCGAACTGCCGCTGCTGCGCGTTGACTAATGAAACCTCAGCGCCGGTGACGACCGCGCCCGACGCGTCGTGGACGACACCCGACACGACGCCGTTCGAGTTGCCCTGAGCTTCAACTGTGGTGAATTGAATGAGGGACAGGGAAGCGAAGACTATGAGGACCCAAACGCTGCGGCCTTTAACACTCATGCCGGTCAACTCCGAAAATCCGATTGCGCGAACAGAGGGCTTGTAAGGGCAGACTTACAAAAAGAGTTGGCGGACGAGAACGGACAAACAGCGACCGATCTCGTCCGCCACGCGGAATCAAAGAGGGCGGCTAGCGGGTCTCGAACCCGCGACCTCCTAATCCACAGTCAGGCGCTCTAACCAACTGAGCTATAGCCGCCACAAAAACCGAACCTGCGAGACGCGACCAATAGTAGCCAAGCCTTCGCCCGATGACAAGGGCATGCAGGCCGTGAGCGCGTCACCGGAATCGAAGCGAAAAGGGTCGGCGCCGCGGCACGGCAATACCCCCGGCAGGACTCGAACCTGCGACCCTCTGCTTAGAAGGCAGATGCTCTATCCACTGAGCTACGGGAGCCGAAAAATTCGACGCGGAACGGATGTTAACACGCGTCGGACGGGAATCGCCAAACGGGCAAGTCTGACACTTGCAACGGCGGGCGGCGGGCAGTTCGGAGTGACCCAAAAAGCGGGACGGCGAGCGGACGTGCTGTGATAAAGTGTGAGGCCATGCCCGCCCAAGAAGAGAGTAAGAGAAACATTCAGGCGCGTTGGATCGCGTTGCTTTTCGTCACCGCCGTCGCGCTCTACCTGTGCTGGCTGATGCTCCAGCCTTTCCTCGACGTGCTCCTGTGGGCGCTCGTGCTCGTCATCATCTTCTACCCCGTCCACCGGCGCATCCTCGCGCGGACGGGCAAACCCTCTCTGAGTGCCCTCCTCTCAAGCGTGCTGGTGATCGTCACGATCCTCGTCCCCCTGAGCCTCGTGACGCTCGCCGTCGTGCGCGAGGTGGCGCAGCTCGCGCAATACCTACAGGCGAACGCCGACACGCTACTCGACCCAAACTCCCCGCAACTTAGCGGACTGATGTCGTGGCTCGGCCAGTACATCGACGTGGAACAGTTGCGCTCTCAGGATTTCATCGCCGAGCGGCTCAAGAACCTGAGCGGGACGATTGCGGGGCGAACGCTCGGCTTCCTCGGCGGCTTCGTCGGCGGCCTCGTCCAGACGTTCTTCGTCATCTTCACGATGTACTACCTCTTCCGCGACGGCGAGCGGATGAGGAGCGCGCTGAGGTTCGCGCTGCCGCTCGAAAGGTCGCAGTCGAACGAAATCTTTCATCGGACGAACGAGGTGATCGGCGCAAGCGTCTACGGCGTGCTCGTCATCGCGACGATACAGGGAACCGTCGGCGGGCTGGCCTTCTGGTTGCTCGGGCTGCCTTCGGCGCTGCTGTGGGGCGCTGTGATGATTCTCCTGTCGATGATCCCGATGCTCGGCGCTTTCCTCGTCTGGGTTCCGGCAGCCCTCTACCTCGCGGTGACCGGCCACTGGGTGAAGGCGCTGATCCTCACCCTCGTCGGCCTCTTCGTCATCGGCACCATCGACAACTTCCTGCGCCCCAAGCTCGTCGGCGAGAAGACGCGTCTGCACGAACTCATCATCTTCTTCTCCGTCATCGGGGGCCTGCACGTCTTCGGCATCATCGGCCTCGTGCTCGGCCCCGTCATCGTGGCTATCACGCTCGCGCTCCTCGACGTTTTCAGGAAGGCCGACGACCCGCCGCACGCCACAACCGATGAGAAGACGCTCCTCGAAGAACAGGAAGACCTGCGAGAGGTGCCTCCCCAGCCTGAGACGGGATGACGGGAAATAAAAAGAAGAGGCTGCCCGTTAGCAGGGCAGCCTCTTCTGAATGAATTCAAACAGAAAGGAAAAGCGCGCGGCAGTCGAAACCGGCTTACGCGGCGTTGTCGAAGGTCTCGGCGAAAACACGGCGGCCGTTGAGCGCGTCGTCGATGATCTCGCGCACGGCCGCGACATCAGGGTTGACATCCATGCGGTCGCAGGCGCGCAGGTGGCGCAAAATGCCCTCGGTGGCGATATCCAGCGGGCCGCCCGCCAGCTTGGAATAGCGGCGCGCCTGGATGTGGTCGATTGCTTGCAGCCTATCTTCCAGAGTAACGGTTGTAAAGTTCACTTTCTCCCAGCTCCTTATTTTTCCAGCCCGCCGAAATAGTTGGGGGCGAATTAAGTTTAACGTTGGCCTGACTTTAGATGACGAAGCATCCGGAGGGGATGCGTTTACGTTGCATTCCCGAAATTTTTTACGCAACCTTCCCCGCGTTACTGACCACCTGTCGGCGACTTGCGAAGGGGTGCTTGAAAGGAGGCATTTTAACTAAACCCGGTAAAAAATACTAGAAAAATTTTCGATGGCAGTAACTAGTTGATTACACGTAGGTTCGCCGCAGATTGCCGCAGCCGGAGAAGGGGACTCCAAAGACTGGGCCTCGATGTGATGTCGCGACAATCGGAGTTGGTTATGTTACGGGGGAGGCGCCGAAACGCGCTGATATCTATATTAAGTCTACTGATATAAAGAATTACCGCCTGAGATTCCAACTCGCCCGCGGGCAGACAGAGTTGGAACATTCAGGCGGTAATCGCAGCTTATGGCCTTGGAAAATGACGGACGAGTGAACTGTCTACTTTTTCGGGACCACGTTATCTTTCATGCCTTTGCCGACGCGGAACTTGAGCGTCGTTTTGGCTGGAATCTGGATGGTCTCGCCCGTCTGAGGGTTGCGACCCTCCCGCGCCTTTCGCTCGGAGAGCACCAGCTTTCCGAAGCCCGGGAGGACAAACTCGCCGCTGCCCTTAACCTCACCCATCGCGAGGTTTGACAGTTCCTCGAAGAATTCTTTCACTTGCGCGCGCTTCATCCCGGTCTTTTCCGCGAAGTGATTGTAGACCTCTGACTGAGACATGCGCTTCTTACCTGCTTTGGACGTCGCCATGGCGTTATCTTAATTCCTCCTGCAAATCGTGAAAATTCCGAAAGAGCTTGCCAAGCACATATATCACACGGGAGTCATTAAGTCTCGAAAAAAAAGCGAAAAACGGCGCTTTTTTTATGATTCGGGATGAAGTGGCTGACTCGACACCGCCGGGCGGACAAAATATCCGGCCGGGGCGAGGCGAAAACTGTCCGCCTTTTGAAATTCAAACAGGGCGGAGAGTGAGAGTTTTCAGCGAGAGGGAATAGTGAAGGCGAATACTTAATAAACCCGAAGGGCGTTTACCTGCTAATGGTTAGCCGGCACGTGGCCCGCTCAGCAAACAATCAAAACGCGGATTGTACGAGCAGATTGCAATCGGGGCGGCAGGATTCGAACCTGCGACCTCTCGGTCCCAAACCGATGCGAGGGCATTATCAGGAGTTATCCAAGTGATTCACAATCCACACACACCGCATGTTTATTATGTTTCCGTTGATGGCAGCGGTTCATGCGGTTCTGATGTAGGCTCGTACTAGCATCAAGTATGTGTGTGAATGTGTGTGCGGCGGCGGCAAATATATTACAGATTGAGAGGCTGAAAACCCATGCCAAGAGAACGATCTGGCTCATTCTTCAAACGTGAAAAGAAACTTGAGAACGGTAAAACGGTCGTTACGTGGTGGGCGCGTCTCACTTATGTTGACCATGTGACCGGCAAGCGCCGCGACCGACAGCGCCGGGCGGAGAACCGCGCGCACGCGAAAGAGTTGGTGCAAAAGCTTATTGCGGAGTACGACGCGACGGGCGGGCGCTCGCTGGAACACGGGCGCAAGACTTTCGCTGAGCTTGCAGAGCATTACGAAGCCACTTACCTCAAACCCGCCGTGTACGTTGAAGGGCGCAAAGTCGCGGGAGTGCGAAGCCTCACGCCGGCAAAGGCGGCTGTGAGCGCCCTTAAAGCCTATTTCGGCGTGCGTCCATTACGCGGCATCACTTACGGCGACATACTCGAATACCGGGCGGCGAGGCTCAGGACGCCGACACGTGGCGACCTCGCCCGGCACGAGCGCGAGTTGCAGGAAGACCCGCAAGTAAAGGTTCGCGTCACCCGCACCATCGCGGCCGTGAACCGCGAGCTTGAGAAGTTGCGTCACATGCTGAACATCGCGCAGCGCGAGGGCTGGATTCTGAGAAATCCGATGCAGGGCGGCGATCCTCTCGTCAGCAAGGCCGACGAAAAGAAACGCGAGCGAATAATCACGCGCGACGAAGAGGCAAAGCTTTTAGAGGCATGTGAGGGGCGGCGGGCACACCTTCGCCCGATCATCGTCTGCGCGCTCGACACCGGCATGAGGCGCGGAGAGATCATCACGCTGCGCTGGCGCGACGTGGATTTTGATAACCGTGTAATAACAATTCAGGCATTCAATACCAAGACCATGCGCGAGCGCCAGGTATCCATGACGACGCGCTTGGCGTTGGAGCTAGAAAGGCTTTACGAGGTGTCGCCAAAGCGCCCGGACATTCTTGTGTTTGGCGTCGTCAATAATGTGAAGCGCAGCTTTACCACTGTGCGGCGTGCGGCTGGCCTAGATGATTTACGCTTCCATGACCTTCGGCACACAGCGGCCACGCGGCTCGTCGGCGCGCACATCCCGCTTTCGGAAGTCGGGCGCGTCTTAGGCCACACGCAGGCAAACACTACTTATCGCTATGTCAACGCGAATATCGAGACGGCCCGGCGCGCGGCAGCGGCCTTAGACGCATATCACTCTGGAAACGAAACGGAGGAGCCAAACGCGGAGACTGTAAATTAGTAATGTTCCCTCCGGGCTGTTCGCATTTTTAGCTTATTGAGGTGAGTAATAAAGATAATCGGCCTTGCTAAAATCCTTGCAGTTTCGTCAGATGAAAACTCCGGTCAATCTTTAGAAAAAACGCGTTGACGGAAGCTGTCATTTATGTAGAATGACGCGCGCTTGATGTGTTTATACCCTTCAAAATCTCCCCCCATGCTGGATAGTTAGAGCGTGAGACGGCACCACGCCGCACACCCTTTTCAAACTAAACAGTGAAGTAAAAGCTCAAAAAATTGAGCATCACATCTCGCCTTTCAAGGGAAGGCGCTTCTTATTTCCCAACACAGATTAGTACATCTAGGGCTTCCGTTAAGATAGTTGTGCCACAGTCTAATACGGGGAGACTCATGGGGTCGGATGCGATGATAGATGAGAGCGAAATTCACGAGCTTGGCGAGAAAATAAAGAGCAGCGTCTTGATTACTGCTGAAAGGGAACCAAGTAACTTTGAACCGGAAACGCCATTCTGGGTGGTGAGGTCGGATCCGTTGCCACCTGAAATAGTGCGACAGTATGGCCTACTACCCCAAACTGTTACGTTGCAATATCGTCTCGATGCCGGAACGGCGGGAATGCGTTTGCATTTTTTTATGGAGGGCTTCGCGCAAGAGGTGATATATGAGTGCGATGGAATACTCGATAAATTTATTGCCGGCACTACAGTCCTAGACGCGGAGGGTGAATCGCATAATCTAAGCGATGTTGTTTCACCCGCGTTGCACAAATTACTACTAGAAACACTCACTGAGCACACAGTTGAGAGATTTATTTATGCTCTGGGGAATAAGGTAGAGGATGCGGCGGATGAACTCTTAGGCGATTGTGTCTTAGTCGCCCTAGCCGCCTTTCTTGAAGAGTGTAAAGAGTTCAGTGATCTAGGATTCGCCTCTTTTAATACGGAGTTCATTAGCGCCGAGTATAATCGAATCACTAAACAAGCGGCAGCGGAGAGAAAGGCGTCTCTAAAAGGGACATTGAAGTATATTCTGTCACCAAACTTGGACGAACTTGAAGAGCATTATCGTAGCGTCCTACCAATGTGGAAGGACGCGAAAACCCTTTATAAACAGAATCGAAATCGTGAAACTTGGCGAGATATAGTCAGGGCGGCGCAACCAGATTTGAAGGATTATGATGATCTAATATCGCGGCTCTCGGGGAGGCTAAACGATCTCCCAGAAAACATCCAAGCAAAGCTCTCAGAGAAGGGTGGCGACTCTAAGCCGTCGAGTATTGCCCTTGAACATGCGGCAAGGTTGTGCGGTTCAGAACCCTATGAGTACAGCGTTCGCTACCTGTATATCAAGCTTAGAAAATGTAGGAATGGTGAACAGGATGCATATAGCTAATTTCACCGAAAGGTATTCCAGCGGTGAACATTTCAGACGTTGAATAGCTCACCGACGAACCACCATTATGCTGAGCTAAAAAAACTTAATAAAGTGCAAGAGTTTTTCACCTCGGGGTGCATACTGAAGCCACTGCTAACGGCAGTGGCTTTTAGCTTTATGGAGAAAGGAATGAAAACGTGAGTAATACAGAAAGTGATGGAACAGGGCTGATGTCTGAAGCAGAGGCCGCGCGGAGGTGTGGCGTCTCACGCATCACATTGCTACGAATGCGAAAGGCCGGGAGGATAGGCTTTTATAGAATAGGCACAAGGATTCTGTTCTCTGAATCCCATATCAGCGATTTTCTTAGCCGTGTAGAACGTAAAGCCCAATCGCAGAAAGGCGCTGCGTGATTCCGCACGACGTTATCAATCTCCTGCAAGGCGTCAGGCGTAGCGGCGAGGGCTGGACGGCCAGATGCCCGGCACATGATGACGAACACAATAGCCTAAGCATTGGC
>DASVES010000104.1:0-8816 GCA_036380435.1 Pyrinomonadaceae bacterium
CGCACCTGCTCGTACTGCCGAAGCTCAACTAACGGCAGAAAGGGTAAGGGGTAAAGGGGAAGGGGTAAGGGAAAGACAACTTCTTTTCCCTTACCCCTTCCCCTTTACCCCTTACCCTCTTCCTTCACCCCGTGCGCTTGAGCTTGCCCGTGCGCTTGGCCCACGTCTCGACGAGGCCGAAGACGTAGAGGCCGAGCGGGATCATGGCCGCGCCCATCACCGCGAGCACGAGGAGTTCCGGCACGACTTCCGAGAGCGGCGCGCCGGCTTGCGGCCCCTCGCCCGCGCCCTCGATGCCGAGCAGCTTGCGGCTGGCGCGCAGGGCGTAGGTCGCCGGCGAGATGGCCGCCAGCGGCTGGAGCCAGCCGGGCAACACCTCGACGGGGTAGTAGACGCCCGAGACGAGCAGCAGTATCCCCTGAAAGATGTTCGTCGCCTCGGCCCCGCGCTCGGGACTCATCACGGGCAGCACCGCCGCCATCAGACCCAGTCCGACGAAGGCCATGCTGCTCACCATGAGCACCACGAAGAGACCGGCGAAGTTGGCCCGCGCAAGGTCTAAGTCGATGATGAGCGACAGACCCGCGACGATGATGATCGTGCGGACGACGCTGTAGGCGAGCGTGAACAGGCTCACGCCCGCCAGATGCGTCATGCGCGAGACCGGCGCCATGAAGGTGTACTCCAGCGTCCCCTCCCAACGCTCGTAGGTGATCGAGTTCGATATCTCCTGAAAGAGCACCGAGAGGAAATTCCACAAGAGCACGCCGACGAGGAGCGTCAGCGTCAGGCGACGGTCGCCGGCCGCCACGCCGATGAGCGCGATGGTCGCCGAGTTGACGACCGCGTAGAAGGTGTAGACGATCACCCACGACATATACCGCCGCGTCAGGTGGTAGTCGCGGAAGAAGAAGGCCCACGTCTGTCTCAATACCCTTTCCATCACTTACTCTCCAAAACTTCCGCGCCGCTCTCGTCAGCGACGCCCGCACCGTCTCCGTTCTCGACGGCGCCGACAACTTTAGCGGCCTCGCTTTGGCCGTTCGCGTTGCCCTTGTCGCCTTCGCCGCCCTTATCGCCATCGTTCTTCTCGTCGGCGTCGAGCTTCTCACCGGCGAGGGCGATGAAGGCGTCTTCGAGCGAGTCGGCGCCGGCCTTCTGCTTCAGCTCCGTAGCCGTGCCCTCGGCGATCAGTCGGCCGTGGGCGAGGAAGCCGATGCGCGAGCAGAGGCGTTCGGTCTCGGCCATGTCGTGCGAGGTCAGAAGGATGGTCGTCCCCTCCTCGCGGCGCAGGCGCTCGATGAAGGTCTGCACGTCGCGCTTGCTCTTCGGGTCGAGGCCCGTCGTCGGCTCGTCGAGCAGGAGGAGCGGCGGGTTGACCAGAAGCGCGCGTGTGATGGCGACCTTCTGCTGCATCCCGCGGCTCATCTCTTCGAGCGGGTCGGTAAACTTCTCCTGCTCCAGACCTAACGCTTCGAGAATCTCCTGCGCGCGCCGCTCGGCCGTGGGCTTGTCCATGCCGTAGAGGAAGGCCGAGTAGAGGAGGTTTTCGCGCGCCGAGAGCTTCTTGTAGAAGGCGGCGTCCACACTGACGCGCCCGATCTTGCGGCGCACCTCGGCCTCCTCGCCGGGGATGCGGTGGCCGAGTAGGCGCACGTACCCCGAGTCGGGCAAAAGCAAGGTGGCGAGCACGCGGATGAGCGTGGACTTGCCCGAGCCGTTGGGGCCGAGCAGCCCGTAAGTCTCGCCCAAGCGTACCTCGAAGGAGATGTCTCGGAGCGCGTGGACGGTCTTGCGGCCCTTCAGGAAACCTTTACGCTTGCTGAAATGTTTGTGAAGATTACGGACTTCTATCCCGAGATTCGACATCGCAATTCACCACGAAGGCTTGTGTAGGACGGTATCGGCTTTCCGAAGCGGGAAAGTGTGGACGCGGGCGCGGTTGGTGGGGCCGTTAGGCTCTATTGCGAATCATCGGTATCACCTTGCCGGGTAGGATACGTGGGGCGGCGCGACTTTGCAAGGTTTTCCGCGCGTCGCCCGGTCGCTTGCTGAAGACGTTGATGTTAAAAAGACTCTCGCGCTGATGACGTTTTCGCATAAGATTGCGGTGAACTGACTTGCGCTACACTCATGTCACGAGTGCCCAAAGAGGTGATGATGAAAACTGTCCTTCTCATATTATTCATTGCGGCCGCGTGCGTTTCCACAGCGGCGCAGGACGAAGCATTACAGTTCAAGATGCCGCCCGTCCCCGAACGCGCCGCCGCGCCCGAGGGCTTCGTGCCGAAGGATTGGCGGCTGCTGGGGAAGGCCGCCGGCGACCTCAACGGCGACGGGCGCGCGGACGCCGCCGTCGTCGCCGCGCACGATGCGGAAGGCTCCGGGCCGGAGGACGTGTGGGAGGAGCCGCGCCTGCTCGTCATCGCTTTGGGCGAAGAGTCCGGGGGCTTGCGGCTGTCCGTCGCGAGCGACGCGGTGGTGCTCTGCCGCGGGTGCGGCGGCGTGTTCGGCGACCCGTTCGAGGCGATTGATGTCGAGCGCGGCACGCTCGTCATCAGACACTACTCCGGCTCGCGCGACCGCTGGGGCTTCATCGACCGCTTCCGCTTACAGGACGGACGCTGGACGCACATCGGCGCCACCGAGAGACACACCGACACGCTCGACTGCTCATACTTCGAGGAGCGCGACGCCAACCTCATCACGGGGCTTGTAATCGAGAGCGGCAAGATGGGGCGCAGTTCCTACAACCGCACGTTCTACGAGCTGCGGGCCGCGCTCATTGAACGTGCGCCGGCCGTGGACGGCGCGGCCTCCGCCGGCGAGTGGGGCGACCCGCACGTCGTCCGCCTCGCCGCGAAGGAGCAAGTCGCCGTCGGCACGGCGCTGTGGCGCGGCGCCGACGACGCCTCGGCGCGCCTGTCGGCCTCCTGGCGCGGCGGCGAACTCTACCTGCGCGCCGAAGTCGCGGACGACTCGGTCACGCCCGGCGACGCCGTCCGCCTCATCTCCAAAACGGGGCAGGTGGTCAGGCCCGTCGAGATGAAGAGCGCGCCGCGCGAGGGCGGCTATGCGGTCGAGGCGCGCTACACACTGAAGTCGCTGGGGCTGGAGGAACTTGAGGCGCAGATACGCGAGCTGAGGGGATACGCGGCCGACAAGGACATCAGCGGCGACCTGCCGCTGCGCGTCTCCGTCGAGGTCATAGACGAGGACGCGGGGCAGAAGACTGCTTCCGTCCTCTCGACAAGCCGCGGCGGGCGCAAGTACCCGGCGCGTGTGCGCCTCACCAGACACGCGGGCCTGCCACTGCTCTCGGACTTCGACCGCGAGAGCAGCGGCGACGTGCTCCCGCCACCCGGCTTCGGCGTCGCCCGGCCGTAAATCAAAGGATGAAGGATGAGGGCACGCACAGTACCGCGAGCGGTAGCGAGCGGGTGTGCGTACTCTGGCAAGGCGTGACCTACAGCCGCACCCGCTCGCTACCGCTCGCGGTACTGTGTCGCGCTTACTACGTGGGTAGTCCCTTCGTGGCGACGCGCTTCATCACTTCGCAGAAGCGGTCGAGTTCGTTGAGGGTCGTGTAGACGTTGGGCGTGATGCGCAGGCCACGGAATTCTTCGTGGACGATGGGCGTGGTGAAAATCTTGTGCGCGCCCATCAGGTGCGCGCCGAGCGCGCCGGGTTCGACGCCTTCGATCTCCACGGTCGCGATGGCGCACGACTGCCGCTCGTCAAACGAGGTGTGGAAGCGCACGCGCGGCACGTCCTTTAATTGATTCATCCAGTGGCGCGCAAGAAATCGCAGACGCGCCTCCTTGCGCGCGGGGCCGAGGCCGCGGTGGAAGAGGATGGCTTCGCCGATGGCGAGGCGGGGCGCGGCCGAGTGGGTGCCGATCTCCTCGAACTTGCGAATGTCCGTGTCCTGCTTGCCGTCGGCCGCCATCAGCGGCCACACCTTCGCAATCTTGTCCCGCTTCACGTAGAGCAGCCCCGCGCCCTTCGGCGCGTAGAGCCACTTGTGCAGGGAAGAAGCGAAGTAGTCGCAACTGAGGCGGTCGCGGCTGAAGTCGAACTGCGCGAAGGAGTGCGCGCCATCGACGACCGTCTCTATCCCGCGCGCGCGGGCCATCTCGCAGACCTCGCGGACGGGCGTGATCTGGCCCGTGATGTTGATCTGGTGCGAAACGAGCAGGAGGCGCGTGCGTGGCGTGACTGCGCGCTCGAAGGCGGCCGTGATCTCCGAGGGGTTCTTTGGCGCGAGCGGAATCTTCACGAGCTTGAGGCGGACGCCGTCGCGCCGCTCGCGCTGGCGGAGCGTGGTGAGCATGCGCGGGTAGTCCTGCGTGGTCGAAAGAATCTCGTCGCCGGGTTTGAAATCGAAGCCGAACAGTAAAGCCTCCAACGACTCCGACGCGTTGCGCGTGATGGCGATCTCCTCGCGGTCGCAGCCGAAGAGTTCGGCGAGACCCGTGCGAATCGTCTCCGACTGCGGCTCCAGAATCTGCCACATCGTGTAGGCGGTGGCGTCCTCCTGCTGCCAGATGTAACGCACCAGCGCCTCGGTGACGATGCGGGGGGAGGGCGAGACGCCGCCGTTGTTGAGGTTGACGATTCCGCGCGTCACGGTGAACGCCTGCTGGATGCTGAACCAGAAGTCCTCGTCGCGCGCGGCCTCCTCCGGCGTGAGGTGCGCGACGCGGCGCGAAGCAGCCTCCACGTCTCCCAGCAACGAGGCCACCGCCGGCGACGCGAGCGTGGCGAGGCCGACGCCCTGACCGACGGCGGACAGGAAGCGGCGGCGGTTGACGGAAATTTTGCTGCGGTTGCTTTCTCTCATAGCGTGCTCCTCGCGGAAGTTAATCGGCATAGGGTTTCAACTTCCTCATGTCCTCGGCCGTCGCCGGCTTCAAACTGACCGCCGCGCCGCCGCCCGGCGCCAGCTTGAGCTTGAGCACCGTGCGATTGTCCACCAGATAACTCTGAATCTTGTACGCCATCGGGTTGCGCTCCCAGTGCGCGTCGTCGGCGTCGGCGTAGACGGTGGCGACGTAGCGGCGGCCCGCGGCGAGATGGCTCAAGGGGACGCTGGCGGTGCGCGCCTCCTCATCCGTGATCGCGCCGACGTACCACTCTTCACGGCCGCGCGCCCTTCGCGCGACGCTCAGGTAGTCGCCCGGCTCGGCCTCAAGGATGCGCGTCTCGTCCCAATCGACGCCAACGTCCTTGATGAACTGGAAGGCGTCCAGATGCTTCTCGTAGTTCTCGGGCAGGTCGGCGGCCATCTGGAGCGGGCTGTAGAGGGTGACGTAGAGGGCGAGCTGCTTGGCGAGCGTGGTGTGTACTTGTTCCTTCTTGCCCGGCTGGTAGTAGTCCATCTTGATCTGGAAGATGCCGGGCGTGTAGTCCATCGGCCCGCCCATGAGGCGCGTGAAGGGCAGGATCGTTTCGTGGTCGGGCGGGTTGCCCGCGCTCCACGCGTTGAACTCGTTGCCGCGCGCGGCCTCGTTGGCGAGCCAGTTCGGGTAGGTGCGGTGCAGACCCGTGGGGCGAACGGATTCGTGCGCGTTGAGCATGATCTTGTAGGCGGCGGTCTTCTCGGCGACGCGGACAAAGTGATTAACCATCCACTGGCCGTCGTGCCACTCGCCGCGCGGGATGATGCGGCCGACGTAGCCGGTCTTGACGGCGTCGTAGCCGTGCCTCTTCATAAAGCGATAGGCGTCGTCCATCCGCCGCTCGTAGTTCGTCACCGACGAAGAGGTCTCGTGGTGCATGATGAGCTTGACGCCTTTCGACGCCGCGTAGGTGTGCAGCTCCTCGACGTTGAAGTCCGGGTAGGGCGTGACGAAGTCGAAGACTTCCTCCTTCCAGTTGCCGAACCAGTCCTCCCAGCCGACGTTCCAGCCCTCGACGAGCACGCCCGAGAAGCCGTGCGCGGCGGCGAAGTCGATGTAGCGCCGGGTGCGCGCCGTGGTCGCGCCGTGGCGGCCGTTGGGCTTGAGCTTCGACCAGTCCGTCTCCGAGAGCTTGATGTTGCCGGTGTCGGCGTAATTCCACGAAGACTTGTTCGGGACGTGCATCTCCCACCAGATGCCGACGTACTTGATGGGCTTAATCCAACTCGTGTCAGCAATCTTCGACGGCTCGTTCAGATTCAGGATGAGCCGTGACGAGAGGATTTGGCCCGCGCGGTCGCTGACGACGACGGTGCGCCACGGCGTCCGAGCTGGCGCCTGCAAGTAAGCCTTATTGCCGACGGGGTCGGGCGTGAGATAGGAAGTGAGGCCGAAGGTCTGGCGGTTGACCGACAAAAGCATGCCGGGATAGCCGACGAGCGCGGCCTCGTGGAGATTGATGTAGAGGCCGTCGGCCGTCTTCATCATCAAAGGCGTCTGTACGAGGTTGGCGGCGATGAAGGTGCGTGTGGCGATCTCCTGCGAAGCCTTGCCGCGCTCGGCGTCGATCTCGGAGAGGCGCGTCGTGGAGTAGGCGTACTCGTTCGTGTCGTAGTCGCCGGGAATCCAGAAGGTCTTGTGGTCGCCGGCGAGGTTGAACTCGGTGCGCTCGTCCGTGACGGTGAAGTAGCGCAAGTGTTCCTGCTCGGGGAACTCGTAGCGGAAGCCGAGTCCGTCGTCGAAGAGGCGGAAGCGAAGGATGAGCGTCCGCTCTTTCGGGCCGGGCTGGCGGAGCGTGACGGCCAGCTCGCGGTAGTTGTTGCGGATGCGCCGCTCCTCGCCCCACACCGTCTCCCACGTCTCGTCCGTCACGGCCGTGTCTGACTTCGCCACGGTGAAGCCTTTGGTGAGCGCGGGCTGGTCTTTCAGCTCCATGCCGAGCCGGCTCTTGCGGACGACGCTCTTGCCGGCGAACGAGAGTTCGTAAGCCGGCTCGCCGTCGGCCGTCAGCGAAAAGACGAGCGAAAGTTTTCCGTTCGGCGACTGGACGGTCTGCGCGGAGGCGCACAGGCTCAGGATGAGCAGGAGGAAGACAATTAACAGTATCTTTCGCACGGTATGATTAACCCCCCTCGCAGTAATCGAAGGCCGAAGTGTTTCTGTAGGGGCAGGGCAAGTTCTCGGGGTAGGGCAAAGGCAGTAGCCCGACCGTGAGGGAGGGCGTCACGTCGAGGCGCCCTGCCTCACGGTCGGGCTACTGCCTTGCGCGCGCCTCCGTTGAAATCTCGAATCAGCACTTTCTTCATCCTGCCTATTCTGTCCATCCATGTTAATTGCTTCCATTGCCATGCCCCTACATATTTAACGATGCCGTCACGGCCTCGCCGCTGCCTCGTGGACGACGCGGCCGTTGAAGACGGTGATGGCCGTCTCGGTCTGCAAAATCTCTTCCGGCTTGACGGTCAACAGATCGCGCGTGTGGACGACGAGGTCGGCGAGCATCCCGGCGGCGATCTGTCCCTTCTCGCGCTCGTCGAAGGAGGCGTAGGCCGAGCCGGTGGTGTAGTAGCGGATGGCGTCTTCGATGGAGAGGCGTTCCTGCGGCCACCAGCCGCCGGCGGGGTCGGCCCCTTCGGCGCTCTGTCGCGTGACGGCGGCGTAGAGGCCGAGGTAAGGGTTGATCGGCTCGACCGGCCAGTCGGTGCCGAAGGCGACGGGGACGCCGTGCGCCTTCATCGTGTGCCACGAGTAAGCGCCGAGCACGCGGTACTCGCCGACGCGCGCCTGCGCCCAACGCTTGTCGGAGATGGCGTGGGCGGGCTGCATCGAGGCGACGACGCCGAGGTCGCGGAAGCGCGCGAAGTCCGTGGGCGCGACGACCTGCGCGTGCTCGATGCGGTGGCGCGGTGACAAGATTCCGGTCGAGACCACTCGCTCGGACGACCCCGGCGGGGTCGTCCTTATCGTGTACTCGACCCTTAGCGTCCCCATCTGCGTTCCGTTTTTCTCCCGCGATTGTCTGGCCGCATCAAACCCGTCGAGGGCCATGCGGTTCGCGCGGTCGCCGATGGCGTGAAGTGTTATTTGAAATCCGGCGGCGTCGCGCTCGACGATCATGCGCGTCACCTCTTCCGCCGGTCGGCGCGGGAGGCCGCTGTTCGAGGGGTCGTCGGAGTAAGGCGTGATCATGGCGGCGGTGCGCGAGCCGAGCGTGCCGTCCATCACGCCTTTGAGCGCGCCGAGGCGCAGGACGAGCGGGTCGTCCTTGAATGCGGCGAACTCCGCGCGTTGTCGCTTCAGCTCCGCGACCGTGTCCGAGAAGTCCTGCCACTCGGAGACGCGCACGGTGAGCCGGCCGCGTTTGAGCAGTTCGCGATAAAGCCGCGTCGTGCGGTAGCCGGAGTTGTCCTGAATCGAGGTGATGCCGTAGCGGCGGGCCTCGGCGAGCGCGCGCTCAAGCGCCTCCATGTTCTGCTCGTCCGTGGGCGCGGGGATGACGCGCCCGACGAGACCCTGCGCCGTCTCCTTCACAATCCCCGTCGGCTCGCCCGCCGAGTCGTGCAGGATTTCGCCGCCCTCGGGCGCGCGCGTCTCGCGTGTGAGTTTGGCCTCCCGGAGCGCGACCGAGTTGGCCCAACTGACGTGCCCGTCCACGCGCGTCAGGAAGACGGGGTTGGCCGGCGCGACCTCGTCCAAATCTTTCTTCGTCGGCCACTCGCCGCCCCACAACGTGTGATCCCAGCCGCGTCCCAGAATCCACTCGCCGGGACGCGCCGCGCGCACGCGCTCGGCCACGCGTCGCTTCGCCTCGGCAAGCGTCGGAGCGCCGTTGAGTTCGACTCTGAGGAGGGCCAGTCCGCCGTTGAGAAAATGGATGTGGGCGTCGTTAAAGCCCGGCGTGACGAGCCGGCCGCG
>DASVES010000105.1:0-4896 GCA_036380435.1 Pyrinomonadaceae bacterium
AAAGACGTGCCGCTTGAGCCGGTCACCGCGGAGCTTCGGCCCGCGGGCCGGATCGCGGGCGATGGCCCCTTCTTTCTTCTCAAGGACACGGGGCAGGAGTCTCTGCTCGCGGCCCGGCAGCGTCTCGCCGGCTACCGGATAGAGATCGCGGAGCGAGCGTTCAAGGTCGGCGCCGCCGAGTACCGCGCCGGCTCATGGGTCATCCCCGCGCAGAAAGACTTGCGCGCGGCGCTCGAACGCGTCTCCGCCGAACTCGGCTTAGACTTCGAGGCCGCGCCCTTAGCGCCCGAGGTCGCGCGCCACGAGTCGCGTCTGCCGCGCCTTGCCGTCTGGCACACGTGGGACGACACGCAGGCCGTCGGCTGGATACGCTACACGCTCGACCAGCAGAAGATCGCTTACGACTACATCAGCGACGACCAGGTGCGCGCCGGCAACCTCCGACGCCGCTACGACGTGATCCTCTACGGCCACACCTTCCTCGGCCTTCAGGGACAGATTCACGGCATCGACAAAAAGTACGGGCCGATGCCTTTCACGAAGACGAACGCCTACCCGAGCCACGGCGTGCCCGACTCCTCCGAAGACATCACGGGCGGCATCGGCTGGGGCGGCATGGCGCATCTGGAAAAATTCCTCGCCGACGGCGGCACGCTCATCACGCTCGGCGGCGGCTCGCAGCTCGCGCTCGACGGCGGCCTCGTCCGCGAAGTGAGACGCGGCCCCGGAGGGGTGTTTACGCCCGGCGTCGAGGTGCGCGCCAAGTTCTCCCGGCCCGACCACCCGCTCGCCTACGGCTACCCGGAAGTCATCTCGGCCTTCCGCTCGAACTTCCCCGTCTACAACGTCGGCCCGGCGGAGCGTCACCTCGTCGTCCTCCAGTGGGGCACCAAGCCGCCCAGCGAAGAGCGCGAGGAGCCGCCCGCCGGCGCCGACAAGGACAAGCCGAAAGAAAAGGACGCCGGCCCCATGCTCATCTCCGGCGGGATGCGCGGCGAGGACACGCTCGAAGGCCGCCCCGCCATCCTCGATCTCCCGGCCGGGCGCGGGCGCGTGCTGGCCTACAACTTCAACCCGATGCACCGCGACCTCAACCGCTCCGATTATCGTCTGCTCTGGAACGCGCTCCTCAACTGGAGTGCGCTGCCGCCGCCGCGACGCTGAAGGGATGACCTCCGATGTCAGAAGTGCCGATACAGACAGACGCCCGCGCGGGAGAGGTTGCCGCAGACCGTCCGCCGAGCGACGTGCGGGACGACGGCGACGACGGCCGGGCCGAGGCCGCGCCAACGGGCGGGGCGAGAGTCGTGTTCAGGGAGGCCGGCCACGTCACGCTCGTCGCGCTGGGCGTTCTGTCGGCGGGGCTGGGGCTGAAAGGTTTTCTGTTGTCGAGCCGCTTCATCGACGGCGGCGTGACCGGCGTCTCGATGCTCCTCGCGGACGTGACGGGGTGGTCGCTGTCAATCCTGCTCCTCGTCATCAACCTGCCCTTCATCGCGCTCGGCTACCGGCAGATCGGCCGGGCGTTCGCCTTCAAGAGTGCGCTGGCGATTGCGGGCCTCTCCGTCTGCCTCGCGTTCGTCAAGTACCCGGACGTGACGCCCGACAAGCTGCTCACGGCCGTCTTCGGAGGCTTCTTCATCGGCGCCGGCATCGGCCTCGCCATCCGCGGCGGCGCGGTGCTGGACGGCACGGAGGTGGCGGCGCTGCTGGTGAGCAAGAAGAGCAGCCTGCTGCGAGTCGGCGACGTGATCCTCATGCTCAACGTCGTCATCTTCTCGGCCGCCGCGCTGTTGCTCGGCGTCGAGTCGGCGCTCTACTCCATCCTCACCTACTTCGCGGCGTCGAAGACGATAGACTTTCTCCTTCACGGCATCGAGGAGTACACGGCCGTCCACATCATTTCGGGGAGGAGCGAGGAGATCAGGCGCCGAATCATCCGCGAGCTGGGACGCGGCGTGACGGTCTACAAGGGCCGCGGCGGACTCTCCAACGCGGAGCAGGACATCCTGCTCTGCGTGGTGACGCGCCTCGAGATCGGGCGCGTCAAAGGGCTGGCGCGGCAGATCGACGCGTCGGCCTTCGTCATGGTGCACCCGCTCTCCGACGCCGCCGGCGGCGTGCTCAAGCGACCGGCCCTGCATTAGCGAAAGATTTCATTGACTCAAAACAGTACCGCGAGCAGTAGCGAGCGGGTGGCGCTGTCGAGAGTAGACCCGCTCGCTACCGCTCGCGGTACTGAGGTAGCATGAAGCACACGCCCAACGAATGCTACATCGACGTGTGGAGGGAGGCCGGCTTCAAAGGTGAGACGCGCCGCCTCCACGGCCCGGCCTCACACCCGCACCTGCACTTCCGCGAAGGCGACTGGGCCGACGACATCGGCAGCCTCCGTCTCGGCCCGCACGCTTTCGTCCTCGCCTTCCGCGAAGAGAACTACGCCGACGCCATGCTCACCCTCGGCCCCAACGACGAGGTCTACGACATGCGCGCCCTCAAGTTCGACAACGAGATCGAATCCCTCCGCCTCATCAACTCTCTCAAGATTTTCGACCATCTCCACGAAAACGTCGGCGACACCGCCATCACCACCACGCACGCCCCCGACGCGGGCCGCGCGGAGTCGAGTGCTGAACAGTCTCAGGGGCAGCAGAAGACGAGGGGGCGCGGGAAGAATACGCGACGTTGAATGCGTCAGGAGTTCAAAGCGCCTGTCGCGCGACAAGATGGAAGGATGAAGTTTATGAAAACCATCAAGTTGTTCGCCTTGATTCTTGGTTTGATGCCGATCATCGCCACGGCTCAAACGAAATCAAAGCCGATTGTTTTCACACACGTCACGGTGATTGACGCCGTGGCGGGCGCTGTAGACGCGCGGAGCGACATGGTCGTCGTGGTTGCGGACGGAAAAGTCGCGGACATCGGAAAGTTCGGCAAGGTAAAAATTCCGAAGCAGTCACAGATGATTGACGCGAGCGGCAAGTTTTTGATTCCCGGCCTGTGGGACATGCACGTTCACCTGACGAAAGCGGGCGAACACACCTTGCCGCTTTTTATCGTCAACGGCGTCACGAGCGTCCGCGATATGGGCGGCGACTATGTGCAGGTTTTGAAATGGCGAAAAGAAGCCGCGGACAAAACACGCCTTTCGCCGCGAATCAAAACTGCCGGCGCACTACTTGAAAGCGCCGAAAATGTCGCCCGGATGAAACGTGAAGGAACCGTCGAGCCGGTTGATAAATATCGCATCGGCGTGGCCACGCCGGAAGACGCGCGAAAAGCAGTTGATTTGATGGCGAGTCTTGGCGTCGATTTTATCAAGTTCCGCACCGTCGCCTCGCCTGAAACTTACAAAGCCATCGCGGAAGCATCGAAAGCGAAAGGTCTGCCGTTCGTCGGGCATCAATTCGGCTCGCCCGAAACGATGATTGACGCCGGGCAGAAGAGCATCGAACATTATATTTTTCCGCCCATCATCACGAACCCGAAACACGCCGAGATTTATCGGAAGATGGCGGAGAGCGGCGCCACAATCGTGACCACGATAGTCGTCGCGGACAAATCGCTTCTGGTTTCCTACGACGACGCGAAAACGATTGTTGAAGACCGGGCGGGCACAGTCGAGTTTCGGCGCAAATACCTTTCAGGTTATTTGATTGAAGACTGGAAAGAGCAGCTTGAAGAAAAGAAGGAGCCTTCGCCGATTGATCTGGCGAAGCTCAAAGAAGTCTTGATAAAAGATTTTCAGGAAATGCACAAAGCCGGCGTGCGTCTGATGCCCGGCACTGACGTCGGCGTGTTGTTGATCTATCCCGGCTCCACTCTGCACGATGAGCTGCAACTGTTAGTGAGATACGTCGGCCTCACGCCGATGCAGGCAATCGTCAGCGCGACCCGCTACCCGGCGGAGTTTTTCGGAATGCAGAAGACGCTCGGCACAATCGAGAAAGGAAAAATCGCCGACCTCGTCCTGCTCGATGCGAACCCGCTTGACGACATCGCTAACACAAAGCGAATCGCCGCCGTCGTCCTCAATGGAAAGTATTTATCGAAGACGTTAATGGAGAGAATGCTGGCAGAGACGGAAGCGGCCGCCGGCAAGCAAAGATGAGCAGGTGGACTAATCCCGAAGAATGGGAACGATATCGCAGCGGCGAGACGTGCCCCGTCTGTCTGCGAGGTAAGCCGACAGACATCATCGCGGAGCTTGACGCCTCCTATCTCATGGCCGGCGAAGACTCCCCGATGAAAGGCTACTGCTTCCTCATGCTCAAAAGACACGCCGTCGAACTCTACGAGCTATCGGCCGAGGAGGCGGCCCGCTTCATGCGAGACGTGCAGCGGGCGTCGAAGGCGGTGCATGAAATTACGAAGGCGGTGAAGCTCAACTACGAGATACACGGAAACACGGTGCCGCACCTTCACCTTCACCTGTTCCCGCGCTACGTCGGCGACCCTTTTGAAAATCAGCCGATCAATCCCCGGCTGATAAAAACTCCGGTGTACGCGCCGGGCGAGTTCGCCGAGTTCGCCCGCAGACTTCGCGCGGGCGTCGAGTAAAATGCCGGCGGGCCCGCGTTGGCCTTTCACGCTCAAAAGGGGTGTCGGGCCGAATGATTTGGTAAAACTAGGAGGCTTGGTTAGGTCTCTCCCGATGGCCTGGCTTCAGCGTTAGATTTCTTCCTTCAATCGGAGCGACAATGATAATTTAGAGACAGCGAAATGGAGGGACATCTTATGGCGGCGACATTTGATGAAGAGAAATTGAAAGAGTTGTTGAAATCGGCTCTGGTCGAAGCCCTTGAAGAGCATCGTGAGCTGGTGCAGGATATTGTCGAAGAGGCGTTGGAAGACTTCGCTCTGGCGCGCGCTATCGAGCAGGGGCTTGGGGGCGAA
>DASVES010000106.1:0-9511 GCA_036380435.1 Pyrinomonadaceae bacterium
CTGGCCCGCGCCCGTCTCGGCGATGACGCGCCGCTTGCCCATGAGGATGGCGAGCAGCGCCTGACCGAGTGCGTTGTTGATCTTGTGGGAGCCGGTGTGGGAGAGGTCTTCGCGTTTGAGGAAAATGCGTGCTCCGCCGGCGTGTGCGGTCAGGCGGGCGGCGTAAAAGAGAGGGGTCGGGCGGCCGGCGTAGTGCCGGAGGAGCGATTCAAACCGGGCGCGAAATTCTTCGTCATCTCTGATTTCGAGGTAGCGGGCCGTCAACTCTTCGAGCGGGGCCATCAAGGTCTCGGGCACGTATCGCCCGCCGTATTTGCCCCAGTAGCCGCGCGAGTCCGGCCACGCGCTGGATGTCTCTGACATGCGGCCTAGCTTACCACCCGGAACTTGAGGAAGGAAAAAGTAATAAGGCGAAAGGTAAAAGTGATAATGCCTAAACGCAGGCGACGACGAGCCGCCGGAGGCGGCGGCGGAATGTAGCCACGGGCGTCAGCCCGTGGTGTGCGACGAGCAAACGATTGAAGCCCCGGAGGGGCGAAAGAAATGCGATGGCCGTCGTACGCACCACGCATTTCTTTCGCCCCTCCGGGGCTTCCGTTTTTTTACCCGCTCGTTACCCACGGCTCGCGCCGTGGGCTACACTCTTCCGCCGCTTTCAGCGGCACGTCGTCGCCTGCGGGGCAGCAAGCTAATTCAACTTGCCGGTCGATCTCTCCGTCTCACCGCTCTTCTCACCGGCGCCCATGATGTACTTGTCGAACCAGTCGAGGTTGCTCTGCATGACCTTGAGCAGCATCTTCGGCTCGTTCGGGCCGTGCGGCTGGCGCGGGAGCACGATCATGCGCGTGGGGACGCCCTGCGTCTTGAGCGCGTTGTAGAGTTCGTACCCTTGAGAGATAGGCACGCGTTCGTCGGCCTCGCCGTGCTGGATCATGGTCGGCGTGGTCACGCCCTTGACGTTGAACATCGGCGAGTGCTTGCGGTAGACCTCCATGTTGTCCCAGGGCTGCGCGCCGAAGTAGTCGGGGATGAAATCGGGAATGTCGGCCGTCCCCGTGAAGCTCATCAGGTTGGTGACGGGCGCGCCGGCCGAGGCAGCCTTGAAACGCTTCGTCTGCGTAATCATCCACGAGGTCATGTAGCCGCCATAGCTCCAGCCCATGACGCCCAGTCGTTCCGGGTCGGCGACGCCCATCGAGACGACATGATCGACGCCCGTCATCAAATCATTATAGTCGCCGCCGCCCCAGTCCTTGATGTTGGCGCGGCGGAACTCGACGCCGTAGCCGGAGGAGCCGCGCGGGTTGACGCGAAGCACCGCGTAGCCGCGCGCGGCGAAGGCGGCGAGCGGGTATGCGCCGCGGCCCCCGATGAAGGTCTGCTGAAAGACGCCGGCCGGGCCGCCGTGGACGTTGAGGATGAGCGGGACGCGCTGGCCCTTCTGATAACCCACGGGGTACGTGAGCAGTCCCTCGATCTCTTTACCATCCGTGCTCTTCCAACGCACCACCTCCGTCTTGCCCAGCGGCAGTTTGGGGATGTCTGCGTTGGCGCGGCTGATCTGTACGGGGGCGAAGTTATCAACGCGGCTGACGTAAGCCTCGGGCGCGCGCTCCGAGGTCTGCGAGGTGAAGCCGAACATCGTGCCCGCCGCGTTGAGGTCGATGCCGCTGACGACCTCCACGCCCTTGTCGATCTCCGTGATGGTGTTGGCGCCGAGGTTAATCGAGTAGACGCGCGTGCCCGTGCCGCGCGACTCGCTGAAGTAGATGGCACGGCCGTCAGCCGACCAACCGGCGACGTTCGGTTGCGCGTCGAAGCTCACGGCGAGGGGCTTCGGCGCGCCGCCCGCGGCCGGCATGATCTGAATCGTGGCCGCTTGCGCCCAACGCGGTGGGTCGTCGGTGACGGTCAGGGCGACCCACTTGCCGTCGGGCGAGAAGACGGGCGCGGCCTCGGCCGCGCGGGTCGCCGCGAGCGGCTTCACTTCCCCGCCCGCGACATCGACCACGGACACGTCGCCCGTCGTCCAGTAGTTCGCCTTCGGAGCCTTCGTGTGCGAGAAAACGATCTGCTTGCCGTCGGGCGACCAGTCGAAGTCGCCGCCGACGTGATAGTCGGCCTTCGTCAACTTGCGCGGTTCGCGCTTGCCGGCCGCGTCCTTCTGGACGGCGACCACATAGAGGCGGCTCATCTTCACGTTCTCGTCCACCCAGCGCGAGTCGTCGCGCCCCTTCTGCCCCTTCTCCTCGTCTTCGCTCGGCGGGTCGGCCATCGTGTAGGCGATGGAGAGGCCGTCGGGCGACCACTGGAAGTTGCCGACGGCCGTCTTGACCTCGGTCAACTGCTCGGCCTCGCCGCCGCTCATCCGCATGACGTAGAGGTTGTTTTTGCCCGAGCGGTTGGAGGTGAAACCGAGCCAGCGGCCGTCAGGAGACCAGCGCGGGTTGGTGGACGATTTGTCGGCGAAGGTCGCCTGAAAGGCTTCGCTCCCGTCCGTGTTGGCGACGTGAATTTGTGTGACGAGTTCGCTGCGCTCGGGAGTCGTCACGGCCGAGGTCACGCCGTAGGCGACGCGCCGGCCGTCGGGCGAGACACGCACGCTGGCGATGGTCTTCACCTTGAGCGCCAGCTCGGGCGTCCACGCGGTCGGCGGCGCGCTCTTGTCCTGAGTGCCGGAAGCAAGCGCCGGGGTCGTGAGTTGCAGGATGATGGAAAATGTTAACAGGAGTCGAAGTTTCGGGTATGTCATATCATTAATTCTCCTTCGTGAGATCGGCGGCCCCGTCGGCCACCTCGACGCGGTCGCGGCCCAACTGCTTGGCGCGGTAGAGCGCGCCGTCGCTCGCGGCGAAGAGTTCGCGTTCGGAGCGAGCGTGACCGGGGCAGTTGGCCACGCCGATGCTGACTGTGAATTGGCCGACGCCCTCGACCGGCATTTCCGCGATGGCCCGGCGCACGCGCTCGGCGGCGGCGGCCGCGTTCCGCTCGTCGGCCCCGGCGAGGAGCAGCCCGAACTCCTCACCGCCGAGGCGCGCGCTCGTGTCGTTGTCGCGCGAGTGTTGCGAGAGCGCGGCGGCGACGGCGCAGATGACAAGGTCGCCCGCCGGGTGCCCGTGCGTGTCGTTGATCTTCTTCATGTGATCCACGTCGAGCAGCAGGAGCGCGCACGGGACGGCGTAGCGGCGCCAGCGTTCCACTTCCCTGTCGAGCGACTTGCGAAAGCGCCGGCGGTTGGCCAGCCCCGTCAGGGCGTCGAGGTCGGCCTCGGCGCGCAGGCGGTCAATGGTCTGCCGGATGCGGACGAGTTGGCCGAGCCGCGCGACGAGGAGCGCCGATTCGGCCGGGACTTGAAAGTAGTCGAAGGCCCCATCGGCGATGGCCTGCACGCGGCGAGCCGCGTCCGCCGGGGCCGCCCCGATGAAGACCACGGGCGTCGCGTCCTCGACGCGCGCGAGCGAGCGCGCCAGCTCGCCTGCGCTGATGCCCTTGAGACTCACGTCGGCGACGACGACATGTGGGCGCGTGCGCTGGAGCGCGACGAGCGCGGCCGCCCCGCCGCCCTCGACGCCGAAGACCGCGAGGCCCGCGCCTTCGAGCGTCGCGACGCAGGCGTTGGTCGCCGCGTCGTCCGTAATGAGCAGCACGCGCCCCTGGTCGCGGGGTTGTGCGAGCCTCTTTTCGCCGCTCCGGGCCGTCGCGCTCATTAATCTGTGCTCGACTGAAAACGCTCCCTGCGAGAATTAATGAGGGTGTGACTAACCTGTTGGGGCGAAGGCTGCTTGCCGGAAAAGCGTGGCTCGCACGCTGACGAAGCGCAAGGATAACTCAGGGTGGTCGCCGCGCGTCAAGTTTTATACGTGGCCGCGCGCGCCGCCTCGACGAAGGCGCGCACGCGCCCCGCGTCTTTCTTCCCCGGCGCCGACTCCACCCCGCTGCACACGTCAACCGCATACGGCCCCACCTGCTCGACGGCCGCGCCGACGTTCTCCGGCGTCAGCCCGCCCGCGAGATAGAGCTTTTTCACATGAACGCGCGCCTCTTTCGCCAACGCCCAGTCGAACGTCTGCCCCGTACCGCCCGAAAGACTCTCTGAGTATGCGTCGAGCAGAACCGCCTCCGTCGCGAAGCGTACAACCATCTCGCTACGGAAACCGCCGCCGACGCGCACAGCCTTGATGACTTCAAAGCCTTTGACTCCGGCGCAGAACTCGGGCGTCTCCTCGCCGTGCAACTGCACTGCGCCGACGTCCGCCTCGGCAGCCGCGCGCTCAACGTCAACAGGCGCGGCCTCATTCACGAACACCCCCACGCACATGACGCCGGCCGGCATTTGCGCGACGATCTCCCGCGCCGCCGCCGGCGTGAGATAGCGACGACTTCCCGCCCAGAAGTTGAAGCCGAGCGCGTCCGCGCCGACCTCCACGGCTGTTAGTGCGTCCGACAGATTCGTGATGCCGCAGATTTTTACTTTGACCACCGTCACCCTCAACCCGAGAGTCTCCCGGTCAGTTCCTGCAACGCCTCGACGGGCTGCTCGGCGCGCATCAGCGTCTCGCCGATGAGGAAGGCGTGGAAGCCGGCCATGCGTAGCCGCGCGATGTCGTCGCCGCTGCGGATGCCGCTCTCGCTGACGAGCAGGCAACCGGGCGGCGCATCAGGCCCGAGAGTGAAAGAGGTGTCGAGCGTCACTTCAAAGGTTTGCAGGTCTCGATTGTTGACGCCGATGAGTTTCGCGCCGGAAGCTTCGGCGCGCTCCATCTCCTCCGCCGTGTGAACTTCGACAAGGGCGTCCATGCCGAGCACTTCCTCCGTCAGCAGTCGGAGTCTGGCGAGCGCATCGTCTTCGAGCATCGCCGCGATGAGCAGGAGGGCGTCGGCCCCGGCGGCGGCCGACTCGTAGACCTGATACTCGTCGAAGATGAAATCCTTGCGGATGACCGGAAGACTCGTACAGGCCATCGCCTCCGTCAAATCCCGGAGCGACCCTTGAAAGTAATCCTCCTCTGTCAGAACCGAGACGGCCGCCGCCCCGCCTTCCTCATAGAGTTTGACCATCTCCGACGCCGAGACACCTGAGCGGATCACGCCCTTCGAAGGCGAGGCGCGTTTGAACTCCGCAATGATGTTCACCCGACCCGCAACACCGAGCGCACTGGCGAAGGCGTGCGGCTGCGAACGCGCGGAGGTGTTCGACGCCGCGCCGCGCCTGAGCGCAAGGGCCGCGGCGCGAACATCATCGAGTGAGCGCACGGCGAGCGCGGCGTCGAGTCGCCGCCGCTTCCGTTCGTAGATTGCGTTCAGGAAATTTTGTGTGGCCATCAAGCGTTCGTCACGCGTCGGAGACTATCGAGCGCGCCGAGCGCCGCCCCCTCGTCAATACTTTTTTCGGCCATGCGCGCCGCCGTTGCGAGAGTGTCGGCGAGGCCGCCCACCAGAATCGCCGCCGCCGCGTTGGCCGCGACAAGCTCACGCGCCTCGTCGCGCCTTGTGCCTTCCAACACGTCAAGGATAATGCGCGCGTTCGCTTCGGGGTCGCCGCCGCGCAGGCGTTCGAGCGAGGCCGCGCGGTAGCCGAAGTCCGTGGGGCGAACTTCAAAGACGCGGACGCCCTCGCCGCCGGCTTCGGCGACGACGGTCTTGTCGGCAATTGTAATTTCGTCCAGTCCGTCGCGGCCGTGAACGACCCACGCGCGCTCGGCGCCGAGCGCGTGGAGGGTGCGCGCCAGCGGCTCGACGAGGGCGGGATGCCAGACGCCGACGAGCTGGCGCGGCGCGCCGGCCGGATTGGTCAGCGGGCCGAGCAGGTTAAATGTGGTGTGTACGCCAAGCTCTCGCCGCACGCCGGCGACGCGCGCCGTCGCCCCGTGATAGAGCGGCGCGAACATGAAGCAGACGCCCGCCTCGTCCAGACACCCTTCCATCACACTGGGCGGCGCGGAGACATTGACGCCGAGCGCCGCGAGCACGTCGGCCGAGCCGGAACGACTCGTCGCCGCGCGGCTGCCGTGCTTGGCGACGGGCAGGCCCGCCCCGGCGATGACGAAGGCCGCGGCCGTCGAGACGTTGAAAGTCTTCGACGCGCTCGAACCCGTCCCCGCCGTATCGATGAAGAGGGAGTGGCGCGTGCGGAGACGGACGGCGCGGGCGCGCATCGCCGCCGCCATGCCGGCCAGCTCGTCAACCGTCTCACCCTTGACGGCGAGGGCGACGAGCGCCGCGCCGATCTGCGCGTCAGTCGCCGCCGGGTCGAGGAGCGCGTCGAGAAACCCCGCGGCCTCCTCGCGGCCGAGACTTTCACCACGCATCAGGCGCATGACGAAGGCGCGCAGGCCCGTTGCACCTTGCGCGTCGTCGCGCCGCGCCGGCGTCGAGAGCCATCCGGGGCGAGTCTCTTTATGTGTCGGCTCGGTCATGGGGAAGCGATCAGCTCTCAGCAAACGCGGGTCAGTACCGCGAGCGGAAGCCTCGCGGGTCTGGATGCGCGAGGCGGGCCTCTCACCGCAGGCGCACCCGCTCGCTACCGCTCGCGGTACTGTTTGTGGTGATGATTATGGCGCGACTGCTCTTTCACAATTTCAGAAAGTTCGCGAGCAATTTCTTGCCCTCCGTCGTGAGAATCGACTCGGGATGAAATTGCACGCCCTCGACCTTCAATTCGCGGTGACGCAGGCCCATGATGACGCCGTCGGGCGTGGTCGCGGAGACCTCCAAACAATCGGGGAGCGTCTCGCGCTCGACGACGAGCGAGTGGTAGCGTCCGGCGCGGAAACGATATTCGAGTCCGGCGAAGACGGTCTTCCCGTCGTGACAGATTTCCGCGGCCTTGCCGTGGACAGGCTCGCTTGCTCGCACCACGCGCCCGCCGAAGACCTGCGCGATGGCCTGATGGCCGAGGCACACGCCGAGGATGGGGACGCGGCCCGCGAAGCGTTCGATGAGCGGGAGCGTAACGCCCGCGTCGTCCGGCGTGCCCGGCCCCGGCGAGATGAGAATCTTGTCGGGGCAGCAGTCGGCCTCCACCTCCTCGACCGTCACCGCGTCGTTGCGGCGCACGTCCATCTCCGCCCCCAGCTCGCCGAGATACTGGACGAGGTTGTACGTGAAGGAATCGTAATTGTCGATGACGAGTATCATTTCAAGAGTGATAAGTGATGAGTGATAAGTGATGAGAAATACCGGCAATCGTAAATCGTGAATCGTAAATCGTGAAAGACAGTTCCTCCGATTCACGATTTACGATTTACGATTCACGGCTTTATTACTTATCACTTATCACTCATCACTTATCACGGACGCAGTCGCAAGTCTGTCAGCCAGCCTTGCGACTGCCGCCCGCGTACTGTTGTAAAAGTTGGACGGCCTGCGGGCGGCGCGCCTCCGCGGCCCAACGAAGCGCGTCCTTGCCATCCTTGTCCTTGATGGCGGCGTCGGCGCCGCTTTCGAGCAGGAGGCGGACGACCTCGGGGCTGCCCGTGGTCGCCGCGATCATCAGGGCGGTGCCGCCGTAGTTGTTCCGCACGTTGGGATCAGCCCCGCCTTCGAGCAGCAGACGCGCGAGCGCGGGGCGGTCGTAGTAGACGGCCCAGAGCAAGGCCGAGCCGGTTTCGCCGTCCACGGCGTTGATGTCGGCGCCGCGTTCGAGCAGGGCCGTGACCATCTCGGCGTTGCCGCGTTGCACGGCGAGCATCAGCGCCGTGGAGCCGCTGCGCGTTCGCAGGTTGATGTCAGCGCCGCGTTCGAGCAGAGCGCGCGCGGCGTCGGAGGCGCCCTGTCGCACGGCACGCATCAATGCGGTCTGTCCCGTCGAGTCCTGCGCGTTCACATCGGCCCCGCCCTGAAGCAGCGCGAGCACGACCTTCGTGTGTCCGCCGCGCGCCGCCAGGATGAGCGGCGTTTCGCCCTGCTCGTTTCTCACCTCGGCGCTCATCCCCGCCATGAGGAAAAGTTTCGCGGCGGTCACGTCGCCCTCGGCGGCGATGGCGAGAAAATGCTGTTCGTTGTAGTCGTGACCACGCAGGAACAGCTCGCGCCGCGACGTGTCGGGCGACAACCACACGTCGCCTCTCCTCTGAACACACGCACCGGCCGTGGCGATGAGCACCAACGTCACGACAAGAGAAAGAAGTCGGCAGTCTGAATTCATTACAATCAAATGGACAGGATTAACAGGACGGACAGGATTACGAAAGAGGTGATTTCAGTTTTGAGATTTGAGATTTTCAATCATCTCATCCTGTTAGTCCTGTAACTCCTGTCTGAACTAAAGCCCGCGCTCGGCCATCTCGATGGCGTTCAGGAGCGCGCGCGCCTTCGCAAGCGTCTCCTCATATTCGCGCTCCGGGACGGAATCCGCAACCACGCCCGCTCCGGCCTGCACCTCCGCGCGCCCGTCGCGCAGGACGATGGTGCGGATGGCGATGCACGAGTCGAGGTTGCCGGCGTAGTCGGCGTAGAGCACGGCCCCGGCGTAGAGGCCGCGGGGTTCCGGTTCGAGTTCGCGGATGATCTGCATGGCGCGCACCTTCGGCGCGCCGGAGACGGTGCCGGCGGGGAAGCACGCGGCGAGCGCGTCGAAGCGGTCGAGGCCCTCTCTCAGACGCGCGCGCAGGGAGGTCACAAGGTGCTGAACGTGCGAGTAGCGTTCGACGATCATCAACTCCGACACTTCGACCGAGCCGA
The DNA here is from genome assembly GCA_036380435.1 of Pyrinomonadaceae bacterium. Classification (GTDB taxonomy): domain Bacteria; phylum Acidobacteriota; class Blastocatellia; order Pyrinomonadales; family Pyrinomonadaceae; genus DASQDT01. Next base: position 8,683 of record DASVES010000106.1, read on the forward strand.
AGTCGGCCACGCGGCCCAGATCGTTGCGGCCGAGATCGACGAGCATGACGTGCTCGGCCACCTCCTTCTCGTCGGCGCGCATCTCCTCGCCGAGCAGCCAGTCTTCGGTCTCGGTGGCGCCGCGTCGGCGCGTGCCCGCGATGGGGCGATAGTCGAGCCGCTGGCCGCGGCAGCGGACGAGCATTTCGGGCGAAGCCCCGACGACCGTCTCGCCCGCGAGCCGCAGGAAATACATGTAAGGCGAAGGGTTCGTCGCCCGTAGCGCCCGGTAAATCTGGAGCGGCGGGGCCGAAACTTCTTTCCGCAGGCGACGCGAGAGGACGACCTGATAACATTCGCCCGCGCTGATCAACTCTTTAATCTCACCGACGCCGCGCTCGAAATCTTCCTTCGTGAAGCTCGACTCGAAAGACTGCCCCGCGCCAACCTCTTGCGAAGCACTGTGGCCGCGCCCGGCGGCTTCCTGCGCCGCCGCTATCGTCCGCGAGTAGCCCGCGAGACTCTTTTCAATCTCCGCCGTCTCGGCCACCGCCCCGTCGTATAGTGCATGCAGCCGCTCGCGGCTCCCGTCCGCGTCCTCCGTATAGACCACCGACGCGATCTCCACCTGCTGTCGCACGCGGTCGAACGCGAGCACCGTGCGGAAGATCATAAACAACGCGTCGTCGCCCGCGGACGCTTGCTCTCGAGCGCCGTCCCCAAGAACCGGCTCGAACCAGCGGGCCGCTTCATAAGCGAGACAGCCGACGGCGCCGCCGGCCATCGGCGCGAGACCCGCGCGCCGCGCGAGCGTCTTACCCCGGAAGTATTCGCGCAGGTAGTCGGTCGC
>DASVES010000107.1:0-13253 GCA_036380435.1 Pyrinomonadaceae bacterium
TCGTGGATGCGTTCGAGCACGCGTGTGGCCAGAGAGAGCGCGCGCCGTCCGTCGGCGCCGGTGACGGCGGGCGCTCCGCCCGTCCGCGCGGAGTCGAGAAAAGATTCAATTTCGGCGCGCAGAGGCTCCACTTCGTTGACCTCCAGAACGCGCGTGTTGACGCCGGGCCACGCGCCCGCGCCGCTCGGGGGCGCGAGGTTGCTGACGGAGGCGTGACGCGTCGCGTAATCGACGGCGACGTAGTCGTGCGGCTGGAAGAAGCGCATCTTGCGAATCTTCTCGGCGCCGACGCGCGAGGCCGTGAGGTTGGCGACCGCGCCCGAGGCGAACTCGATGCGCGCGTTGGCCGCGTCCACGCGGTTGGTCAGCACGGGGATGCCGACGGCCCTGACCTCGGTCGCCTCAACCTCACAGCCGACGAGCCATTGCACGATGTCGAGGTCGTGAATCATCAGGTCGAGCACCACGTCGATGTCGAGCGAGCGGGCGGTGAACTGGCCGACGCGGTGCACCTCGAAGTAGAGCGGGCGGCGGACGTGCGGGCGCAGGGCGACGAGCGCCGGGTTAAAGCGTTCGAGGTGTCCGACCTGTAACACGGCCCCGCCGCTTTCGGCCGCGGCGATCATCCGGTCGGCCTCTTCGAGCGTGCGCGAGATGGGCTTCTCGACGAGGACGTGGACGCCCGACGAGAGCAGCGCGCAGGCGATCTCGCAATGCGCCTCGGTGGGGACGGCGAGGCTCACCGCGTCAACGCGCTCGGCAAGAGCGCGCCAGTCGGTCGCCGGCTCGGTCTCGTGCTCGCGGGCGACGCGGCGCGCGGTCTCCTCATCGATGTCGCAGACGCCGGCGAAGCTCGAAACACCCTCGGCCTCAAGCGCCGCGTGGACGCGCGCGTGGTGCCTACCAAGATGTCCGACGCCGATGACGGCCGTTCGTAGCATAGAAGCGATGAGCTGTTAGCTGTTAGCTTGTAAATCCGCCGCCGGGAACGAAATTTCAGCGGAGGAATGCCGACTGTGTGGCCGGGCCTTTGATTGAAAAGAGAACTTGAACGATACTCGCCAGCGGCAATCAAGCAGAACTGTTAGAAGTCGGCAAGCACAGTACCGCGAGCGGTAGCGAGCGGGTGTGGATGTGCCATGCGGAACTCCCGTCGCAGGTAGACCCGCTCGCTACCGCTCGCGGTACTGTTCAATGAGCCGCTGAAAACTGAGCTGTAAAAAAACTGAAAGCTGACAGCTAATAGCTAACAGCTAATGCCTGACAGCTTTCCCCGTGAATATACTTGCAACGTTCGACGCTTGCCAAGCGGCTATGGCTCCTGCTCTCGGCCGCCGTGTGTCTCACATATCTCTACGGACTCGGCGGCTATCCGCTCGTGGGCGCGGACGAGCCGCGCTACGCTCAGGTGGCGCGGGAGATGTACGAGCGCGGCGACCTCCTGACGCCGACGCTTGGCGGTCTCCACTGGTTCGAGAAGCCGCCGCTGCTCTACTGGATGATGATGGCGGGCTACCGCGTGCTGGGCGTCTCGGAATTGGCGGCGCGTCTCGGCCCGGCGCTCTCGGGATTGCTGTGTGTCCTCTCGTTGGGGCTGCTGGCGCTGAAGGTCGAAGAAAAGTTGGGGGAGGCGGGGCGTTGGCTGGGGCTGTGTGTGGCCGGCGTGCTTGCGTCGAGCACAGGCGTGTTGATCTTCTCGCGCGGGGCGAGTTTCGACATCGTCCTGACGGCGTGCGTCACGGCCGCGCTCTCTTTTTTCCTCGCGGCCGAACTTGAAGAAGACGGGCGGCGGCGCCGTTTTTTTCTCGCCGGCTTTTATGCGGCCGTCGGCCTCGCGACACTCGCTAAAGGACTCGTCGGAGTGTTGATTCCGGCCGGTGTCGTCGGGGGCTATTTTCTTTTATGCCGGAGGTGGCCGCGTCTGAATCGACTCGGCGTGTGGTGGGGCGCGGCGCTGGCGTTGGCCGTCGCCGCCATCTGGTACGCGCCGGCCGTCGCCCGCCACGGATGGGAGTTCATCGACGAGTTCTTCGTCCAACACCACTTCGCGCGCTACGTCTCGGATAAGTATCACCACCCTGAGCCGTTCTTCTACTACTTCTACATCCTGCCGCTGCTCGCGCTGCCGTGGACGGTTTTCGCGGCCCGTGAGCTTTGGGAGTCGAGGAGGCTGAGCGCGGTCGTGGATTCGACGGAGAGAAAGTTTCGGGCCTTTGCCGCCGCGTGGCTCCTGTTCCCGGTCGTGTTCTTTTCCTTCTCCGGCTCGAAGCTCCCCGGCTACGTGTTGCCGGCGCTGCCGGGCGCGGCGCTGCTCGCGGGCGCGTGCCTTTCGCGCTACGTGCGTGGCGGCGCGGGTCTCTCTTTGATGCGCGCTACGGGGGTCGGCGCGTTATGCCTGTGTGTCGCCGGCATCGTCTACGCGCGGCAGAGCGGTTCGATTTCGATGAAGGCGACGCTGATGATCGCGTTGCCGTCTTTCATCGCCGGCGTGGTTGCCGTGCTCTTCACGAGAAGGCGCGCGCTGTGTGTCGGGTCGCTCGTCGCGTGTGCGTTCGTGACGGTCGTCCTGATCGTGTCGATGGCCGCGGGCAGGTTCGCGGCGGTTGAATCCGTCCACGGCCTCTTGAGCAAGGCCGAGGCGGAAGGGCTTGGAGGACTTCCGATTCTTCAGCTTCACGACATCGAGCGCACGTCCGAGTTCTACGGCGCGGGGCGTTTGGTCTACTCGGCCGAAGGGCAGCCGCTCAAGCTCGAAGGCCCATACGAGGTGGTGCGTGAGGCTGGCGAGAGGGGCGGGCGGGCGCTCGTCATCGTCCCGCCTGTTTATTTGTATCAACTGGAGAACCTGCGTGGCGCTTCGACGCGCCTCGTCGCGGAGAACGGCGTGCATGCGCTGGTGTATGTGGAAGTCGGCGCGCGTTGATTGGATGAAGTCGATGCTGGATAAACGTCAGGGGGCGGGCTGGAGCGAGCGGCCGAAGAAGTCGATGACGAGGCGGGCGTAAGTTTCTCCCTGTTGAGCGGGTGAAGAGGCTTGTGTGAAGCCGGTGAGCGGGAGGCCGACGCGCAGCTCGACGTTGGACGGGTTGGGGAAGCACTTCGAGAGAATTTCGCTCGACGTGCGGAGGTGTGTGGCGTCGTTGCCGGAGAGCAGGAGGACGCGCGGCTCACCCAGAGTCTCGGCGGCGATGCAACTGGAAGTGTTTTCGTAGCGGCCGAGGAAGTAGAGACGCGCGCCGCCGCGCGCGAGGAGCCGGATGAGGCCGTTGTCTATCCCGACGCGCTCAGAGACGACGCCGCTGAGGAGTTCGTCGGCCGAGGCGGGCGTCGAGTCGAGCACGAGCGCCTTGACCTGCGGCGCGGCGCGCGCGGCGAGAAGGGCGGCGTAAGCGCCGAGTTCGACGCCGTAGAGGCCGAGACGGTCGCCGACCTGCGGGCGCCCCTGCGGCGACTGGAGACCGCGGAGGAATTCGAAGGCGTCGAGGAGGTCGTCGCGTTCGCGCGCGCCGAAGGTGGTGGACGAGACGGGCGGGTTCTCGCCGTGCCCGCGCAGGTCGGGCCAGAGCACGGTGACGTTCGACGCCTCGTTGAGCATGACGCCGAGGTTGAGCGCCCAGGAGCGGTCGGCCCCATAGCGATGGAGCATGACGACGGCCGGCGCGCCCTCGCCGCCGCGCAGGAGCCAGCCGCGCGCCTCCGTCCCGTCTCGATTCCGCCACTTCTCCTCTTTGACCTGTAGACCGCGCTCGCTGATGAGGCCAAACCCCTCGGGCGTCATCAGGTAGGCGTGGCGTGGCGGGTGCGACGCGCTGTAGACGACCCACAGCGCGAAGACCACGGCGGCCAGCAGCGGCAGGAGCACCACGGGCAGCAGAGCCTTGAAGATTCTTTTTCCGGGTCTGGGTCGAGGAGGCATGCGGCGTAATATTAAACTAATTAACAGGCGGAAGAGAAAAATAAAACGCGCCGGTAGTGTCCTGATTTCAACACTCCGCGCCCCCTCGGCGTCCTCCGCGCCTCCGCGGTGAGTCAACCCCGGCGCTCATTCACCGCCGAGCCGCAAAGGACGCCGAGGGGGCGCGGAGCAATTCATTCAACTCAGGACACTACTTACGCGCCGGGCACGCCGACGTGTCGAGTGCGGCGACAGCCTGTGCGTAATCGTCGGGCGAGTTGAGGTTCAGGAAAAAGAGATGGCTGGCGGGCAAGTCCGCGAGCAGCGCGAAGTCGGCCAGACGCGTCCGCGCCTGCGCGACGAGCACGCGCGGCCGGCGCTCGCCCTCACGCAGCAATCGCTCGACAATCTCCAGACATTGCCGCCTTTCGTAGAGCGCGCAGAGCGGCTGCACACGCCCGTCTTCCTGAACGGGCACGACGGCCTCCACTCCCTCCTTGACGAAAGTTGTCAGGCGACTCAGAAGCCCCCCGGTCACGAAAGGGAGGTCGCACGAGACGACCGCGACCCACGCCGCCTCCGCGTGCGTCAGCGCAGATTGAAGGCCGCCGAGTGCGCCGCAGTCGTCGTAAAAATCCGGGACGACTGTGAGGCCGCACAACTCGCCGCCGTGGCGAGAGCTGACGACCCTGACTGTTAGGGTGATCTCCGAGAGCGCGCCGGCGACCGTCTCGACAAGAGTTTGACCGCCGAGGCGAAGCTGCGCCTTGTCGGCGCCCATGCGTGAGGACGCGCCACCGGCCAGTATGAAGCCTTCGATGTCGAGCATTTCCGTGTAGTGTCAGCAGGCGTGGGCGGAAAATAACACGCGCCGACGCGCCGCGACAAGGCCGCGCCCCGCGGGTCGCGCCGTGCCCGGCGACACGGATTTAACCTGAAGCAACCAAAGAGGTTTCGCATACATCATTGATTAACCCGAGTTCCTTGACCGGCGTTCGCCGCCACGGCTATAGTCAAATCCTGCGGCGCGTGCGTCAAGCAAGCCCCTGCGACGCTGATAACGGTCGCCGCTCATTCCCGGATTCCCTTCGCCGAGAAGGACAGTCTTCGGCGGTTTCGAGGTACGTACATGATCAGAAGGTTAGCCGCACTCTTCGCCGTCACGCTCGCGCTCTGCGGCGCGGCCGTGGCGCAGCAAACGGTCGTCACCCCCAAGACGGGCGACGCGGCCTACTTCCCGCTTCAGGAAGTGAAGGCGGGGCAGAAGGGCGTGGCCTACACGGTCTTCTCCGGCTCCGTGCCGGAGGAGTTTAAAGTGGAAGTGCTCGGCGTGTTGCCGGGCTACCCGCAGCCGCGGCAGTCGATCATCATCGCGCGCATCTCGGGGCCGCTGGCCGAGCGCACGGGCGTCTTCGCCGGCATGTCCGGCTCGCCCGTCTACATCGACGGCAAGCTCGTCGGCGCCATCGCCTACAGCTTCCCCTTCTCGAAGGAACCCATCGCCGGCATCACGCCCATCCAGCAGATGATCGACATCTTCGAGGGCGGCGCCGTGCAGAGCGGCGAGCGCGACCAACTCGGATTCCCGCGCGAGCCGCGCGCCGTCTCCTTCGCGCAGTTGGGCGGCTCTGACTTCGGCGTCGCACTGCCGAAGTCGGGGATGACTTCGGCCACCTTCCTCGCGCCCGTCGCCGCCGGCTCGCCGCTCGCCAATCTGCTCGGACAGCAGCTCGCGCCCATCGCCACGCCCGTCGTCTTCGGCGGCATCTCGGCCGACACGCTCGCGCGCTTCGCCCCGCAGTTGCAGGCGACGGGGCTGCTCCCCGTCTCCGGCGTCGGCGGCGCGTCGCCCATCACGCCGCTCGCCAGGTTCGACTCGAAGACGCTTCTGGGTGGCACGTCCGTCAGCGTCCAGCTCGTGCGCGGCGACTACTCCATCGCCGCCGCCGGCACCGTCACGCACCGCGACGGCGAACGCATCTACGCCTTTGGCCACCCGTTCCTCGGCCTCGGCTCGGCCGACATGCCGATGAGCGAATCCTCGGTCGTCACCGTCATCCCGAACACGCTCAACTCCTTCAAGCTCTCGGTGCCCGGCCAGATGGTCGGCGCCATCTCGCAGGATCGCGCCACGGGCATCTACGGGCAGTTGGGCCGCAACCCCAAGATGATCCCCGTCAAGATTAACCTGCACACGAGCCGCGGGCGCGTCGAGACCTACAACTACGAGGTCGCGTCAGACGAATTCCTGACGCCCATCCTGCTCAATATCACCGTCTACAACACCATCTCTTCGAGCGAGCGCAGCCTCGGCGACTCGACCGTCAGCGTCCGCGGTCAGATCAACGTCAAGGGTCAGGACGCCATCAAGCTCGAACGCCGTTTCTCGGCCGCGGGCGCTGGAATCGCCGCGGCCGGCTCGGTGGCCGGGCCGGTGGCCGCGCTCATGTCGAGCGGCTTCGACGGCGTCGATCTCCAGTCCATCTCGCTCGACATCGCCTCGGCCGACGTGCGCCGCGCCGCCACGCTCGACCGCATCGCCCTTGACCGCGCCGAGGTCGCCCGCGGCGAGACCGTCGAGGTGCAGGCTTACATCCGCACCGAGTCGGGCAAGCAGTTCGTGCAACGCATCCCCGTGCAGATTCCGGCGGACGTGCCCACGGGGCCGCTCATGCTCTTCGTCGGCGACGGCGGGAGCATCCAGCAGGCGTCGGCCATGCAGAGCTTCGTCCCGAAAGATTTAGGGCAGCTCGTCAGCGCCATCAACCGCCTCAAGAAGAACGACCGCCTCTACGTGAGGATGCTACGCGTCACGCACGGCGCGGTCATCGGCACCGACGAGATGCCGAGCCTGCCGCCCTCCTTCGTCGCCACGCTCAACAGCGACCGCAGCAGCGGCGGCTTCACGCCCACGGCCCTTTCGCCCCTCGGCGAGCAGGAGCTGCCCGCGGCCGAGTACGTCATCTCGGGGCAGCAGATGATCAGCATCAACGTCGTGCGCTAAGAAGCCGGCAAGCACAGTACCGCGAGCGGTAGCGAGCGGGTATGCCTACGACGAGAGTCCTGTCTCGCGTATCCGGACCCGCGAGGCTTCCGCTCGCGGTACTGTTTGTGGCGATAACCACGGCACGTCTGACAACTCCGGCAGATCTGTGAGGTGAGGAACACGGTCAGTGCTTCTCACCTCATTTTTTATCCACGACGAACAGAAAACGTCTTTCCGATTCGGGAATGAGGACGGAGGAAAAAGTTAATCCCGCCTTCTCAAGTTCCGCGCCGAGGAGGTGTCCGCCGAACAGGAGCAGCCGTTTGACACGCGACGACCACGAGAGGAGTTCGGGAATAACTTCCGTGAATCGTTCGAGCGCGCGGCAGGTGAGCGCGTCGGCGGCCGGCGGCGGCGCGCTCTGGAATCGCTCGGCCAGCACCTCGGCTGCGTCGCCTCTACTCACGGCGACGAGCGCCTCCCGCAAAAAGACAGCCTTCTTCCGAGACGATTCCACGAGCAGGGCGCGAAGGTCGGGGCGCGCGATGAGACACGGGATGACGGGCAGCCCCGCGCCGGAGCCAACGTCAACCACACGCGCTCCCGCCGGGAGGTGCGGCGCGGCAATCAGCGATTCCAGCACGTGACGCATGGCGAACTCGGCGGGCGTGCAGGGCGCGACCAAGTGCAGGCGCGGGTTCCAGCGCATGACGATTTCAAAGTAGGCGCGCAGGCCCGCGACCACGCCGACGTCCGTCCCGAAGTCGAAGCGCGCTGCGTTCGTCTCCAACGCTTTCACAAATTCCTCGGCAGGTGTTACGTTTCCACGGTTCATCAATCTGAGGTTATCAAGAAGACGGTTCTGATGGACAGCACAAAGCGATTCACCGCGGAGCGACTAGGCAGCGAGCACGCGCGGCTCGGCCGCGAGGCCGTCCGCGTCGTCTCCGAGTACGCCGGCTCGCTCGACCGGCTCCCGGTCTGTTCGCGCGCCACGCCCGCTGAACTGGAAGCCCTCTTCGACGAGCCGCTTCCGCTCGACAGCACGCCGGCCGCGGAAATCTTCGCCAAGTTCGAGCGCGACGTGCTCCCGCACGCGATGAACATTCCCAGCCCGCGCTACTACGGCCTCTTTAACCCGACGCCGCTGCCCATCGCCGTCTGGGCCGACACACTCGCCTCCGCCATCAACCAGAACGGCGCGGCCTGGCGCAACTCGCCCTCGGCGAGTGTCATCGAAGCGCGAGTGCTGCGCTGGATGTGTGAACTCTTCGGTCTCGGCGCGGAGTCGTTCGGCACCCTCACAAGCGGCGGCTCGGAAGCCAATCTCATCGGTCTCAAGTGCGCCCGCGACCGCGTGGCAATAAAGGCGAGAGACGGCGGGCTGATCTCGGCCGGGGTGACGGGCAACCTGATCGTTTACGCCTCCGAGCAGTCTCATTATTCGCTCGTCAAGTCAGCAGACATCCTCGGCCTCGGCCGCCAGAACCTCCGCAAGATCGACACGGACGAGCGCTTCCACATCCGTGTTGACCAACTCCGCGCCGAGATTGAAAAAGATTTGCGGGAAGGGAACACGCCCTGCTGTGTGGCGGGTGCGGCCGGCGCGACCTCGACGGGGGTCGTCGATCCGCTGGACGAGCTGGCCGACGTGGCGGCCGAGCACGGACTCTGGTTCCACGTCGATGCCGCATACGGCGGCGGCCTCGCCTTCTCCGAGAAACATAGAGTGAGGCTTCGCGGCATCGAGCGGGCCGACTCCGTTACCGTCGATCCGCACAAGTGGATGTTCATGCCCTTCGCGTGCGGCGCGCTGCTCGTGCGCGGCGGCGGCCGGGTGCTCCGCGACTCGTTCGACATCACGCCCGAGTACCTGAGCGAAGACCGCGGCGGCGCCGACGTGGAGTACGACTTCTTCCGCTACGGACAACTCGGCACGCGCCGCTTCAACGCGTTGAAAATCTGGATGGCCCTCAGGCACATGGGCGTCAGCGGTTATGCCTCGGTGGTCGAGAGGCAGATCGATTTGGCGCGCCACCTCGCCGCGCGGCTCGACGCGCTCGCCGACTTCGAGTGCGTCGGCGAGGTGGAGACGGCGCTCTGCTGCGCGCGTTTCGTGCCGGCCGCTTTGAGAGCGCGCGGCGGGGAAGAGATCGACGAGTTGCAGAAGGCGCTTCAGCAGCGCATCGAGCGAAGCGGCGAGGCGTGGTTTGCGACGACGGTGCTCCACGGCCGCCGCGCGCTACGCATCAACGTCAACAGCTTCCTCACGGAGCGCCGCCACATCGACGATCTGGTAGAATTGCTCCGGCGCGAGGGCGCGAGCCTTTTGGCGGAGTGGAAGAGCTGAGGGGCGGAAGGGCTTATGAAGACTTCAAAGTTGAGTCGGGTCGGCGCGCTGTTATTGTTGTCGCTGTGTGCGGTCGTGCTCGTCGCGTCGCCGGGCGTGCGGGCGCAGGAGACGCCGCCGCCGTCGCGGGCGGAGGAGGGCGAGCGGTCTGTTGCGGCGATCAAGTCGCGCGCCGAGTTCGACCGCGTCGCACGCGTCTACACCGACCGGCCCTACGCTTTGCCGCACGTCCTCTTCGTCATCGACCGCAAGGACAAGAACCGCATCTATTACGTCAACTCGAAGCGTTACCGTTTCCACAAAGACTTCGTCAACGGCACTTACCTGTCGCTGGAGCGCGGACAGGAGTTTGAGAACAACTATCTGAAGCCCAACCGCCGCTTCATCCTCGGCACGCTCGCCTATCAGGCGCCCGTGCGCGCGTGGACGTTCGAGTTCTGGGAGGGCGACCTGATAGCGGCCGAGTTGGTTAAATTGACGGCCGAACTGATTCGACAGACGTTCTACGAGCCGGTCAAATTCAAGCCGAACTCTCTGCGGCAGGAGGAGGCGTCCGTGCAGGTCGAGGGGCTGGAGCGCGTGCTCCAGAGCGACATCTCGCGCGGGCAGGAGTATGAGGCGCTAAACGTCGCCAAGGGCATCGGCCGCATCCACGTCGTCGAGAAGCTGGACGAGCACGTCGAGATCGGCTTCAACGAGATAATCGTCCTCAACGAAGTTCCGCTGAGCCTGCCGCCCGTGGCCGGCGTCATCATCTCGAAGCCCTCGACGCCTCTCTCGCACATCAATCTACTGGCGAAGGGCTGGGGCGTTCCCAACGCCTACATCAAAAACGCGCACGAACTGCTCAAGGGTTACGACGGCTGGTGGGTGAATTTCGAGACGTTTCCCGACAAGTACACCATCAAGCGCGCCGACATCGGCGACATCAAAAAGTATCAGGACGCGCTCGCCGCGGAGCACGTCCTGATGACGCCGCGCTTCGACCTCGCGGCAAAGAGCCTGCTCGATTTGCGACGGCAGCGCGCGCGCATGGCGCCGGCTTACGGGGCGAAGTCGGCGAATCTGGGCGAGGTGATGAGCGCGCGTTTGCGCGGCGTCACGGTGCCGAACGGCTTCACCGTCCCCATCTTCTACTACGAACAGTTCATTAAAGAGAACAAGCTCGACGACGCGATCCTTGAGATGATGGACGACCAGAAGTTTGTCCACGACCCGGCCTATCGCCGCGAGCGACTCAAGGAGATGCGCGCGCAGATTCAGGCCGGCAAGGTGAACGAACAGCTCCGCGCCGGGGTGCTGCGGCGCGCGCGCGCCGAGTACGCCGGCAAGGGCCTGTTCGTGCGTAGCTCCTCGAACGTCGAAGACCTGCCGAACTTCAGCGGGGCGGGCCTCTATGACACGGTGCCGAACGTGTTGGAGGAGGAAAAGCTGATCGAAGCGATCAAGACGGTGTGGGCGTCGGTCTGGAACTTCTCGGCCTACGAGGCGCGCGAGCGCGCGCACGTCGATCACACGAAGGCGTTTATGGCCGTGCTCATTCAGGAGGGCATCAACGCCGACAGCGCCGGCGTGATGATCACCACCGACCCTTACGACAACGACAACCGCGACGCCATCTACATCAGCGCCAAGCGCGGACTGGGCATCAAGGTCGTCGAGGGCAAGCGCGTCGCCGAGCAGGTCATCTACCGTCCGCGCTCCGACTCCGTACAGGTGCTCACGCGCTCCGACGAGGAGAGCCTGCTCACGTTCGACGAGCGCGGCGGCGTGCGCGAGGTGCCCATCTCGGGCGAGCGCGCGGTGCTCACGGACGCGATGGTGCGCCGCCTCGCGGTGGCCGCCCGGCGGGTGCGCGGACTCTTCGGAGGCCGCGAGCAGGACATCGAGTGGGTCTATCGCGGCGGGCTGCTCTACATCGTGCAGTCGAGACCGTTCGTCACAGGTGGTTGAAGGGGGATGATTCTGAAAACGAAAACGCGCGCTCTTATTCTCTCCTGTCTGGCCGCAACCCTCACCGGCTGCAACGACGCCCCGGAGGGCACAAACCGCGCGGCCAACTCCGCTGCCACGTCGTCGTCGCCGGCCGCCGAGCGTCCCGTCGAGGGCGCGAACCTCGACGCGGAGATACAACGGCTGGAGAAGTTGGTCGAACGCAACCCCGGCGAGGACTCCGTGACCCGACCGCTCGCCGCCGCCTACGTGCGCCGCGGCAACAACCTGCGCGCCTCGAACGACCTCCGCGGGGCGCTCAAGGACTACCGCAGCGCCATCAAGTACGACGAGGACAACGAGGAGGCCCAGAAGAATATCGCCGAGATCGTCCCGCAGGTGGAGGGCGAGAAGACGGGCGAGTACGGCGAACCGGCGCCCCTGCCCATCACCCCCAACGTCACGACCGACACTGACGACAACGCCGGGCCTTCGCCGACCGCGCAGCCGTCTCCTAGAAAAAATGTGAATCGTGAATAGCTGTTAGCTGTTAGCTGTTAGCCTTCAGCTAAAAGCTGTTTGGAAAGCCCCGAAGGGGCGAGATACAAAAGCCTGGGGCACGCCCTGGTGCACGAGCCGCCATCATCGGCAACAGTACCGCGAGCGGTAGCGAGCGGGTCTCGCGTATGCGCGGCGGGTCTCTAATCGTAGGCACACCCGCTCGCTACCGCTCGCGGTACTGTTCGGGGCTTCACGAACAGCTAACGGCTAACGGCTAACAGCTCACAAAAACTATGAACGACGACGTTTTCAAAGATGACATCCTGAAGGGGCGCGTGGCGCTCGTGACGGGGGGCGGCACTGGGATCACGGGCGGCGTGGCGCGTGCGCTCGCGGAGGCCGGCGCGCGCTTGGCGCTCGTCAGCCGCAAGTTGGAGCACCTTGAGCCGGCCGCCGCACTCATCCGCGAGGCAGGCGGGGAGGCCGTGGCCGTCGCGGCGGACGTGCGCGACTACGAACAGGTCGAGCGGGCGGTGGCCGCGACGGTCGAGGCGTTCGGGCATCTCGACATCGTCGTCAACGGCGCGGCCGGAAACTTCCTGTGCCGCGCCGAGGAGTTGTCGTCGAACGGCTTCGGCACGGTCGTGGACATCGACCTCAAGGGCACCTTCAACGTCTGCCGCGCGGCCTTCGACGAGCTGAAAAAGAACCGCGGCCAAATCCTCAACATCAGCGCGACGCTCCACTATCTCGGCACGCCGCTCCAGCTCCACGTCTCGGCCGCGAAGGCCGGCGTGGACGCTTTGACCAGAAACCTCGCCGTCGAGTGGGGCGCTTACGGCATCCGCTCGAACGCCGTCGCGCCCGGCCCCATCGAAGACACCGAAGGCATGCGCCGCCTCGTCCCGCCCGAAGTCAGGGAACGTCTGCTGCGCCGCATCCCCCTCGGCCGCTTCGGGCGCGTCCGCGACGTGGAGCGGTGCGCCGTCTTCCTCTGCTCCGACGCGGCGAGCTTCATCAACGGCGCCGTCATCGCGGTAGACGGCGGCAACTGGCTGCACAACAAATTGGGGTAAGGGGTAAAGGGTAAAGGGGTAAGGGAAAGACCGATTCTTCTCCCTTACCCTTTCCCCTTTCCCCCTTACCCCTTGCCTTCAATGATCGACCTTCAGCCATCGACATTTGAAGCGTTCGAGCGCGAAGTCGAACGCGGCAACGTCGTCCCGGTCGTGCGGACGGTGCTGGCCGACTTGCAGACGCCCGTCGGCGCTTACATGCTCCTTGCGGCGGACGCGCCCTATTCGTTCCTCCTCGAATCGGTGGAGGGCGGCGAGCGCATCGCGCGCTATTCGTTCCTCGGCTTCAACCCGGAGATGGTCGTCAGAGGCCGTGGGGCCGACACGTTCGTCGAGCGCGCGGGCGTTGAGGTCGAGACACACGCGGGGGTGCGCGCGACCGACTACCTGCGCGAATACTTCCGGGGTAAGACGCTCGCGCGGCGCGCGGGTCTCGCGCCGATGGCCGGCGGCGCCGTCGGCTGTCTCGCTTATGAAGCGGCCCGCTGGTTCGAGCCGGTTCTTGGGGACGGC
>DASVES010000108.1:0-15327 GCA_036380435.1 Pyrinomonadaceae bacterium
GAATTTCTTTCCAACATCCTGGAAAGAAATTCAACTTGAGCGTCGCGCCCGCGTCTTTTCTCCGCCCGGCCTGCTCCCGGACGAAACCGTGCGCCGCCCGCCGCCGTATGTCACTCTTGCCATTGCCGCCACGGCTGAACGCACGAGCTTTCCACTCGAAACCTTCACACAGGAGTAGACACGCGCATGCGCCACGCAACGACCAAGTCTTTTCGCACCGCCCTCACCGTCGCACTATTTCTCGCCCTCGTCGCCTCAACGCACGTCGCCTCCACGGCGCAAGCCTTCAACAAGGAGGAGTTCGCCGCGCGGCGCGCGAAGCTCTTCGAGCAGATCGCCGACGGCGTCGCCGTGGTCTTCGCCGCCGAGCCGCATCCGCACGCCGTCAAGTTCCGTCAGGCGCCCGACTTCTATTACCTAACAGGAGTGGAGGAGCCGGGCGCCGTGCTCCTCTTAGTCGGCCGCAACAAACAGAGCTTCATCTTCGCGCACAAGCGCTCGGAGATAGAGGTGCAGGTCGCCGGCCCCGGCATCCACAACCTTGAGAAGCCGAACGAATTTTACGGGCTGTCGCAGGTCATGCCGCTCGAAAATTTCCTGACCGTCTTCAATTTCGCCTCGAAGGGCGCGCAGAAGTTTTACCTTCCGCTCTCAGCGCCCGACAGTCTCCAGAAGGGGCGCGGCGAGACCGAGCAGGACGAGGCGCAGTTGGCGTCGAACCCACTGTTCCGCTACACGCCGCCCGTCCGTCAGGCCGTCGCGCGCCTGCGCGAGCTGCATCCCGGCGCATCGGTCGCCGACCTCAACCCGCTCCTCGACAAGATGCGCTGGGTGAAGACGCCCTACGAGATCGAGCGCATGCGCCAGAGCGGGCGCGTCGGCGCCGAGGGCGTCAAGGCGGCCATGCGCGGGACGAAGCCGGGGATGTTCGAGTATGAGGTCGAGGCCGCGGCGCGCTTCGTGATGACCAAGATGGGCGCGCGCGGACACGCCTTCACGCCCATCGTCGCCTCGGGGCCGAACAGCATCACCTGGCACTACGACCGCAACGACCGGCAGATGCAGTCGGGCGACATCGTCCTCATGGACTACGGCGCCGACTTCGACTATTACACCTCCGACATCACGCGCACGTGGCCCGTCTCCGGCACGTTCACGCCCGAACAGGAGAAGATGTATCGCTGCATCCTCGAAGCCCGCGACGCGATCATCGCCGCGATGAAGCCGGGCGTGACCATCCGGCAGATGCAGGACGCGGCCGAGGTCGTCTATAAGAAGCACGGCTTCCTCCAGCAGTTCATGGAGCTGAACCGCTACGTCGGCCACCCCGTCGGCCTCTCCGTCCACGACGTGACGCCCGGCCCGCAGTCCACCACGGCGCTTGAGCCGGGAGTGGTCTTCAACGTCGAACCCCTCATCGAGTTTCGCGACAAGAAGATTCACATGCGTCTCGAAGACTCCGTGCTCGTCACCGCCACCGGCGCCGAGAACCTGACGGCGGGCGTGCCGGCCGATGTCGAAGCCGTCTACGCGCTCATCAAGCAGAAGGGCATCGGGGTGGACTAAAAGCCGTCATTCGTCAATCGTGAATCGTAAATCGTGTTTGAGGTCGGCTCAACTTGAAGCGGTGAATCGCAAGTCGGGTGACGGGCAATCGATTGACGATTTACGATTGACGATTCACGGTTTTTGAATTTCCCCGACCTTTAGAAATTTACTTCAGACCTAAGCGAGAAATCGCGTTCCTCCCGTGTGAAACGAGACCCCCAAGTTTTCGGACTTGGGGGTTTCGTACTTAAGGGACGTGTTTAAACAAAGTTGGCCGTAAGGAGCTAACCCTCGATGAGCGCCTGGACCAAAAGCGTGCTGCTGTTCGTGCTGAACCTGCTCGACGCGCAGTTGACCGTCGTCTGGGTGGAGATGGGCGTGGCGACCGAGGGCAACGCCCTGATGGCGCGCGTGCTCGAGGCGGGGACGGCGCACTTCCTCCTCACCAAACTCCTCATCGGCGCGCTCGTCGCCTACACGCTCTACCGCTTCTCTCACCTCGCTCTGGCCCGGCGTGGTCTCGGCTTCGTGCTCGGTCTCTACTTCCTGCTGATGTTCGTCCACGCGGCGGCCGGCATGTCCGCCATGGGCTTCCACGCCCCCGACGCCTTCGTCGCCTTCGTCTCACACCTGCCCGACAGACTGCTCGCGCTCCTCGCGTAGCGAAAACCGTCTCCCGGATTTATAACCACGCGCGGCCTCTGCTTTTTCTGAGCACGGCCGTCCACTCTTACGCCGAACGCGGAACTTTTCCGTCGAATCCCTGTAATCCATTTCATGGGTCTTTGTGCGCGCGTGGAGGCGTCGCGCGGCACTCGTTTGAACCCGACTCGGCGCGCGCTCGTAAAAAGGGTAAGATGCTGCCGGCGCAAAGTCCGCCGGAGAAGGTCGCCGCGCAACGCCTTTCGCCCTCGCGGGCATCTTAAAGAGGTGGACAACGTGGGCCGCGAAAGTCATCAATTCATAAGTAGAGATAAAGCCATGTACAGACTCTCGGCACGTCAGATTTTAGCCATCGCGCTGTTGTCGGCGAGCTTCGCCGCGGGCGGCGTCCTCGTGTATGACCGCTGGCTCGGCCCAAGCGCGCACCCTGCGGTGTCGGCCTTCGAGGAGGGGACGCCGGAGGGCGTCGCCGACCCCTCGACCGTCACCGACGAGCAGAACAACATCGAGGTCTACAAGTCGGTCTCGCCCGGCGTCGTCTTCATCAACACGGCGCGCCGGCCGCGCAGCTTCTTCGACCAGGGCGGGCAGGGCAACGGCTCCGGCTCCGTCATCGACGATCAGGGCCACATCCTGACCAATAACCACGTCGTCGAAGACGCCGACGCCGTCACGGTCAGCTTCGGCGGCGACAAGGAATACCCGGCCAAGATCGTCGGTCGCGACCCCGACACCGACCTCGCCGTCATCAAGGTGGAGGCTCCGCGCGAGGTGTTGCGCGTCGTCCCCTTCGGCGACTCCGACCGGCTCATCGTCGGCCAGAAGGTCTTAGCCATCGGCAACCCCTTCGGCTTCGACCGCACGCTCACCACCGGCGTCATCTCCGGCCTCCAACGTCCCATCCAGGCGCGCAACGGCCGCGTCATCGAAGGCGCCATCCAGACCGACGCCTCGATCAACCCCGGCAACTCGGGCGGCCCGCTGCTCGACTCGCACGGGCGCATGATCGGTATCAACTCGCAGATCATCTCGCCGTCCAACGGCTCGGTCGGCATCGGCTTCGCCGTGCCCATCAGCATCGCCCGGCGCGTCGTGCCGCAGCTCATCACGAACGGCGAGGTCGTCCGTCCCAAGCTCGGGATTGCGCCCTACAACGTCTCGGACATCCGCGGCGTGCGCCTGCCCGTGCAGGAGGGCGTGCTGGTCTTCCAGGTCTACCCCAACACTTCGGCTGCGGCCGCCGGCCTGCGCGGACTCGAACAGACCGCCGAGGGCGACATGGTCTTAGGCGACATCATCACGTCCATCGACGGCGAGCGCGTCAAGAACTCGAACGACCTCTTCCGCATCCTCGACAAGCGGAAGTTCAACGACGTGGTTCAGGTCGAGATCGTCCGCGACGACCAGCGCCGCACCGTTCCCGTGCGCCTGCTCGCCGAGAGACGCGGCGGCACACGACGTTAATAAGAGAAGTCAGAGGTCAGAGGTCAGAGGTCAGTAAAGAGCATCTTGTCTTTCACTGACCTCTAACCTCTAACCTCTGACCTCTTTTTTTGTGACCGAGACGGAACACTTCGTTAAAGAACGCTTCGGCTGGGTGTGCAGGCGTTGCCGCGACGCGGCGTGCGGCGGCGCGGCGGCGGGCGTTGAGAACACGGGGCGGCGCGCTTCTCTTGTTGAGGGGCGCGCCCGTTTTTTTCACGAGGGTGAGGCCGAGGAGCGCGAGCCGAAACTCTCCGCACCGGGACTCGCGCGCCGGCGCGACGCGGGCGGGCAGCGCATTCTCTTCTGCCCGATTTGCGGCGCGGAGGAAGCCGATTCCTCCGGCGAAGAGGTGGTGATATAAGTCTGCACGTCGGGAGCAATTTCAAGGAGCCGCGGAGCGGCGGAAGAATGTAGCCCACGGCGTAAGCCGTGGGGACAGGTGCCAGAAAACATTCTAAGCCCCGTAGGGGCGAAAGAATCTCGACGCTGAGCACGATGCCCGTCGAGATTCTTTCGCCCCTACGGGGCTTTCATCGTCGTGCTTGTCCGTTACCCACGGCTGGCGCCGTGGGCTACATTCTTCCGCCGCCTCCGGCGGCTGGTTGAATCCGCGAATCGGCGCTGGCGGAGTCACTAACCGGGCGGCGAATCACGTTGCCAGCAGCCGGCGCAGTTCGTCGAGGCGCGTCTCGGGGGCGCCGAAGCGGGCGCGGTAGTCTTCGAGGCTGCGGCGGATCACGTCGTGCGCCTCGTCGCGGTCGTACACGTCGGCGATCTCGACGCGGCGCGGCGCATCCTGCGGGAGTTGCTTGTAGGTGAGAAAGTAGTGGCGCAGGCGGTCGATGAGGCCGGAAGGAATTTCCGTGATGGACTCGATGTGACCGAAGGCCACGTCGGCGTCGAGCACGGCGACGATCTTGTCGTCGGCCTCGACGGCGTCGATCATCCGCAGGCCGCCGACGGGACGCGCGCGGACGAAGAGGTTGCCGTGAGAGACGGGCCGCTCCGTGAGCACGCACACGTCCAACGGGTCGCCGTCGCCGAGGATGCCGGTGCGGCCCGTGCGCTCCTCGCAGAGCGCCGCCACGCGCTCACCGCAGAAGCTCTGGGGGATGAAGCCGTAGAGCGTCGGCGGAAACGAAGAGAAGCGCTGCGGGCGGTCAACCTTGAGGTGGCCCGAACGCTTGTCCGTCTCGTACTTGACGGCGTCGGTCGGGACGATCTCGATGTAAGCGTTGAGCACAGCGGGCGCGCCCTCGCCGGGCGACACGCCGTGCCACGGGTGCGCCTGAAAGAGGAGCGACACGAGGTCGCCTATCGCATTCTCGTTGGGAGCAGGCATCGTTCGAAGGCCCTCCGCATCTGAGGCGCCGGCCGCGATACGGCCGTCAGTTTCGGACTGTGATAAAATCGCTCGCCGCGCCGGTGTTCACTGATCGTTTCAGAGCTTTTTCAGAATCGGGATTATGAACGCCTCGGCCCGGCCGTGTCCACGAGGGCGGCCGAGGCGCGCTATCGTAAGACCACTTCTCATGTCGGCTATCACCACCGCACAGACGCAAGCGACGACGACCGCCCGTGCCGCGCGCGGAGCTGTTTCCCTGCGCTGGATCATCGGCGCGCGCGACGATCTGGTGTGGATCATCGGCTCGGTGGCGTCGAGCTACCTGATGTTCGCGCTCTACGTCGGCGGCGTGGTGCCGCTGCTGCCGATGGTCGCGCTGTGGGCTATCCTGATCGACGCCCCGCACGTCTTCGCCACGCTCTCGCGCACCTACTTTGACCGCGAGGAGCGCCGCGCGCGCAAGCGTCTGCTGTGGTGGTCGCTCCTCTTCTTCGCGGTCGGCCCCGTGATGGTGCTCGCGGGCGCGTCGTCCGCCCTCGCCTTCTTCTTCCTCGCGGCGCTGTGGGCTTACTACCACCTCGTCAAACAGCACTACGGCTTCATGGTGCTCTACAAGAAGAAGAACGCCGACCTCGCGCGCGCGGACAACGTGCTCGACCGCGCATTCTTAGCGCTGGCCTTCTGGCTCCCGTTCGTCATCTTCATCGCGCGCGACCCCGAAGCGATGGAGCGCGTGCCGGCGCCGCTCCACCGGGCCGTCTCGTATCTGGAGTGGACGCTCATCGTCGCCACGGCCGTAGCGGCGACCCTCTGGCTCGCGCGGCAGTTGCAGCGCGCCGCGCGGCGCGAGCCTCTGAACGTGCCGAAGTACCTGCTGCTCGCGGCGGCCATCCCGATGCACTGGGTCGTGCTGCTGACGCCGATGCCGCACAAGCCGATTGCCATCGTCGCCCTCCTCACCGTCTATCACAATCTCCAGTATCACCGTCTCGTCTGGTTTCATAACCAGAAGTACACGCGCGGCGACGACCGCCGGGAGCGTTTCGGCGGGGCCGAACTCATCAGCCGGCGGCTCGCCTTCTACGTCCTCTTCGGCATCCTCTTCGGACTCTGGTATCAGGGGCCGCGCCAGTACGTCCACTGGTCATCAGGCTTCGGGCAGCGCGACCTCTCGACGCAGCTCTTCTCCTCCTTCTTCTGGGGCTACGCCTTCATCCACTATTACCTCGACTCGAAAATCTGGCGCGTCCGCCGCGACCCCTCGGTCGGCAAGGCTCTGCACATGGAATAAGAAAAGGGTCGCGCCCTCTTCAGTGCGCGACCCTTTCGACCCACCCCTTGCTCGTTCGGAAAAAACTCTACTTCTTGTCTTCCTTGTTCGTGTCGGCGACCGCCTTGAGCGCCTGGAAGGTCGGCGGCCAGAGGCCGACGAAGATCGCCGCGTCCTTCTTGCCCGCGATGTAGAGCGCGATGGAGGCGCCGATGGAGCCGAGCGTCAGCAGGTGAAAGAGGCTGATGCCGGTCGCCTGCTTGGTCGTCTGGTCGAGGCCGCGCGCGGTCGATTCGACCACGTCCTTCGTCGCGCCGCCCGTCGTCTGTGTGTAGTCGTCGATTTTTGTCGCCGTTGCTGTCTGTGCCATGTTGGTGTTTCCTCCTCTGTCCGTTGTCCGTTGCCTGTAGTTTATTCTGCGCGCCCCTTGAGGTACGCAATTACGAAAAGCAATGCGAGCGAGAAGCCCGCGATTAAAAAACCCTTCGTCCTGTCAACTTCCGTTCTCATCTCTCACCCCTTGATTGAGTCGCCGCCCGCGTCGCCCTCGCACCACTCGCGAGTGACTTCGTGGCGGTAGTCAAACATCCGCCGCAGCCTCGGTTCGACGAGGAGCGGCGCGAGCGCCCTGCCCAAAGGCCCGAGCGGCGGCTCGTACTCGACCTCGTCGCGCAGCGTCGCGCCCTCCGCGTGCGGCTCGACCGTGTGCCGGTGTCGCCAGCTCCGAAAGGGGCCGGACACCTGCACGTCCTCGAACATCCGCGGAGGCTCGTAGGCCGTGTGCAGCGCCACCCAGCGGACGGGAACGACTCCGAACACCCGCGTCTCGACGATTGCTCGCGCGCCCGCCTGCAAACTCGGCGCGTGCTCGATGACGCGCGCACTTTCCCACGGCGGCGTCAGTCGGCGGAGCGCATCGGGCAGTTCGTGGAACGCAAACACCCGCTCGGGCCGGGCGCGGATCACGCTCTCTTTGACGAACCTCATTTCAATGCACCCATCATAGCAAATTCGCTCAAATCGTTCATCACGGAACCGTGCTTATTTTCCGGCATAACCTTGTCTTGCGGGTTTCGAGAAAGTTCTTGACACGGCGGGCGAGAGCGAGTATGTCTGCAACCGCACGAACCGCTCATGAGCCAGATGATCGAAAAGTATCTGACGACGCGGCAACTGGCGCGTCTGTGGCTGGTCAGCGAGGCCACGGTCAAGCGCTGGGCCGACGCCGGGCTGCTTCCGGCGAGACGCACGGCGGGCGGCCACCGCCGCTTTCTGCCCAACGAGGTGGCGCGCTTCCAGACCGAGCGTGGCCTCGGCCGCACGGCCGCAGTCGCCGCCGTGTCTGCGGGCGCCGGGCTTGAACGCGCCGGTCGCAACGTCGGCGTCGATTCGGAGCTTTTCTTCAACGCCATCGTCGCCGGCCACGACGACGCGGCCACGCTCCTGATCGAAGCCTATCTCGACGGCGTCGAAATGTGGAGACTCTTCGACGAGACGGTGGCGCGCGCGATGCACCGCGTGGGCGAGTTGTGGCACGAGGGCAGCGTGACGGTGGCCGACGAGCACTTCGCGACGCGGACGACGACGCGCGCCGTCGAGCGTCTCGGCGTCTCTGTGAGGCGCAGGGAGGGGCGGGGCCTGAGCGCCATCTGCTGCGCGCCGGAGGGCGAGCTGCACGAGCTGCCCGTGCTCTGCCTGCAAGTGTTGCTGGAGAGCGAGGGCTGGCGCGTGCGCGGCCTCGGCGCCAACACGCCCTTCTTCACTCTGGCCGACGCCGTCGAGCGGCACCGCCCCGACCTCGTCTGCATCTCGGCGACGATGCTGCTCGACCTCGAACGCTCGGCGCGCGAGTACGCACAGTTCGTCGAGGCGGCCCGGCGCGCGGGCGCGCGCGTCGCGCTCGGCGGACAGGGGTTTCGAGACGAAGCCGCACGCCGGAGGTTCGACGCGGAATTTCACGGGGAGAGTTTTGAGAAGTTGATGAACTTCGCCGGGAGTGTGAAGTAGAGGTGCAGGGCGCACAGCAGACGGGTCTCGTTCAGGCGCTCGCGCTGGGCGCGTCGGTGGCCGTCTGCTTCGCGGCGGCAGCCATTGGGTCGGCGTTCACCGCTCCGGCCATCGGCGCCTGGTACGCGCGCATCGCGAAGCCCGCGTGGACGCCGCCCAACTGGCTCTTCGGCCCCGTGTGGACGGCGCTCTACCTGTCGATGGCCGTGGCGGCGTGGCTCGTGTGGCGCCGCGCCGGACTTGCGGGCGCGCGGCTCCCGCTCTCGATCTTCGGCGTACACCTCGTCTTAAACGCCCTGTGGTCGATCCTCTTCTTCGGCTTGCAGAGGCCCGCCATCGCCTTCGCCGAAATCATCCTGCTGTGGGCGTCCATCCTCGCCACCATCCTGTCGTTCTACCGCGTCGCACCCGTAGCCGGCCTCATGCTGATTCCCTACCTGCTGTGGGTGAGCTATGCCGCGGCCCTCAACTTCTCAATCTGGAAACTGAATTCTTAAGACGCGCGCCGGCCCCTCAGTCCTGACGGCGGGCTGCTTTCAATCCTCATCGTGATCTTCGCCGTTGTAGTGCATCACGACGCGCTCTTCATCGACGGTGGTTTCGAGATGGACGGGGCGGCCCCAGAGCGTGTGAACGTATTCGAGCACCTTGCGGGCGTAGGGGGCGTCGAGTTCGGCGCCCTCGTGCTGGTGTTTGAGATAGAGTTCGCGATTGCCGTTGTAATCGCCGTCGGCGACGACGATGTAGGGGAAGCCGAAGTTGGTCATGTTCCCGACGAGTTGGTCACGCACGCGCTCCCAGCGCTTCTCCGTCACCGTCCACTCCTCTTCGTCTACGAGTTCGTAGACGAAGAGGTCAAGCTCCTCACACAACTCTTCGGTGAGGTAGTTGCGCAGAAACGAGACGTCGTTGTCG
Organism: Pyrinomonadaceae bacterium; assembly: GCA_036380435.1. Classification (GTDB taxonomy): domain Bacteria; phylum Acidobacteriota; class Blastocatellia; order Pyrinomonadales; family Pyrinomonadaceae; genus DASQDT01. The sequence goes on from DASVES010000108.1 coordinate 9,234, forward strand.
AGTTCGCGCACCTCGAAAATCTTCGCCCGCCCGGCCCCGCCCTCGCGGCCGAACTTCTCACGCTCCCCGGCCGAGGGGCTGTCCCAGCGCCGCTCGATGTCTTCAAAAATCTTGTAGCCGAGGTAGTAAGGATTGAGCTGACCCTTGTGCGGCGAGACGACGCTCGCGTGAAGCTCGGCAAACTCCAGCATCTCCTCGTCCGGCAGGTCTAACTCGCGCATGATGCGCGCGTGCCAGAAGGAGTTGTGATTGACGAAGCCGTTGGCGACGTAGGCGTGCCGCTCGTCCACCGTGATGTCGTAAACGTCGGCCAGCCCCGGCTCGACGGAGACGACCTCATCCGCCAGCTCTTCCCGCCTGAACCACCGATGCCCCGCGACGTATTCGCGCAACGCACGTTGCTTGCGGTCGAGGCTGAAGCCGATCTCCTCCAGGAAAAGCGCGGCCGAGGCGCCGCAGATTTCAAGCTGCGTGATGTCGTGCGGGTGCCTGCGCTGACGCGAGAGGATGCCATAGTTGAGCAGGACGGTCTGCACCGTCCCGATCAGCTCCGCGCTGGAAGAGGAGAGGCGGACGCCTTCGGGGCCGGCGTAGGCGTCGGCGTCGAAGTAGCCGCGCAGGAAGGCCGACATCACGGACTTCGGCGAGCGCAAGATCGCGGAGGGCACTCGCTTGCTTCGTGCCTTGTCTTGCAAGTCAATTCCAACGGACTCTAACAGCCTCAGGAGTTCGCGCGAATGCACTTCAACGCGCCACCGGCCACCCACTTCGGACGCTGCCCAATAAACAGACGAGGGCAAACCAAAAGACTCCCGCATCGTCCGGGCCAGTTCGGCGGCGTATTCACCGTCCCCAGTGGTCAGACAAATGCCTGATTTGGTCTTGCACCCGTCGCCGACGAAGTAGCCGAGCAGCCGCGCTATTTCCTCCGTCAGAATGCTGCCAACCTGCAACGGCGTGCGCGTCGTGAGCACACGCCTCGCGTTATGCGGCTGGTAAGAAATGAGGCGCAAGGCGGCGTCAATTTCCGTCGCGCGAACTGTCCTTGCCCCGCCCATATGTCGCAGCACAGACCATACCGACGTGTCCGCCACCGCAGCCACGTCGTTCAAGGTTGGCGTCGGCTCCGACGGCGTGAAGCCGAGGGACTGATGTTTCTTCGGCCAAACATTCAACCCGCAGGCGACGGCGAGCCGATCCCCGACCTTGAGGTCTTTAAGGTACGCCCACGCGCCGCCCGCCAATCTGATGCGATGCTTGAGCGCCCCCTCAACCGTCAGACCGCGCCGGGTGCGGACACGCACTGTCGGCATCAATTCTTCTTTGTGAAAGTCCGTCACCCGTTGAAGCTCATTAACGCCTCCGACAGCGACGCGGATCTTCTCACCCGCTTCGACCAGTTCATCAAAATGCAAAAAGCCTCGCTCGGTGAGAATCAATGCATCTGAGGTCAGACACGCCCAGCCTTCATTTAATGTCTTCGTCTGCATCTGCGGGACGAAGTATTCCATCTCCTCGCGGATCATGGCGAGCAGGTCGCGCTGCCAGTCTACGAGGGTTGGCGAGTTGCGCATGATGTAGTAGACGAGGTCCTTCTCGGGGAGGCGCTCGCCGCGCGACTTCACGGGGTCGGCCTCGGCCGCGGCAGGCTCACCCCGGCGTTCGAGGCTCCAGAGGTCGTCGTAGGGGCCTTGCTTGGGCTGTTTCCACTCGCCCCGGTCTCCCGGTTCTTCGCCGCCCTCCCGCTCGCGGCGGATGAAGAAGTTCGGGTCGATGTGCTCCTCGATGGAGAGGACGGCGTCGAGGAGGCGCTCGACGGGCTTGCGGCCGTACTTGAACTCATACTCGCTCATGCGCGCGGCGTGGCTGGAGGCCGAATCCACCATGCGCCGGTTGGTCTTCGAGAAGTAGGCGTTGTTTTTGAAGAAGTCCACGTGGCCGAGCACGTGCGACATGACGAGCTTGTTCTGGACGGGACTGTTGGTCTCCAAAAGAAAACCGTAGGCCGGGTTGGTGTTGATGACGACCTCGTAAATCTTCGACAGCCCGAAGTCGTACATCGTCTTCATCCGGTGGTAGGCCTTGCCGAAAGTCCAGTGGGAGTAGCGCCCCGGTAGGGCGTAGGAGCCGACCTCGTACATGACCGTGGCGGGCACGATCTCGAAGCGCGTCGGGAAGGGGTCAAGCCCGTTGCGGCGCGCAACCTCCCAGATGCGCTCCAGATACTTTTCGAGGCCGGCGATTTCACGGTCGGGCATAATCGTCATTCTCCCCCAAGAGACCTCGCCCCGCAAGACACATCTCGTCCGACGCCTCGGCAGACGCGCTCTCTGGCACGACTACTGTCTCCTTACTTGAAAATCAAACATCGGGCCTGCGGCCGCCCCTCGCCCGTCCGGCCGCGTGCGACCACCACGGGCGGGCACTCGTGGCCAACGAAGTTTTTCCGAAATTATGGAAGAGACATCCAAAATTTTGGGAGAAAGGGCATCGAGAGGCTTCTTAAGCGACCGCCGCCGAGCCGCGTCTTCCCTACTGTTTTCAACAGGATACGAATTATTAAGATTTAATTCAGGGTTGTGGTTCCGTATTTGCATCGGGGTGGGATGTGATATTCCCTTGCAGGCATTGAGTGATTGAACGAAGGCCTGCGACAGTGTCCCTTCAACGAAGATTTCCGAAATTTGAGGAGCAAACAGAATGATTAGCAAGATTAAGACGTTGTCTTCTGCGTTCGCCTTTATGCTTCTCCTGACCGTGGCAGCATTTGGTCAGGAGACGACAGGCAACATCGAAGTCACCGTGACGGACCCGTCGAGCGCGAGGGTTCCGGGCGCCAGTATCGTCATCACGGGCGGTTCGGTTAACCGCACCGTGACGGCCGATGAACAGGGTTTCGCCCGCATCCAGCAGCTACAGCCCGGCATCTACACCGTGGCCGTCAGCGGCGGCAACTTCCGCGCGGTGAACTTCGAGAACGTCGAGGTCGTCCTCGGCAAGACCACTCCCATCAACGCGCAGATGCAAGCCGGCGGCATCATGGAGGCCGTTGAGGTCTCCGCGAGTGACGTGGCGCCCATCGACCCGACCGACAACACCATCCAGACAAACATCACCGAGCGCACCGCGGAGTTGCTGCCCAAGGGCGTCAACTTCACGAGTTTGCTGCAGACGGCCCCGGCCGTTCGCAACGAGCCTTTGTCCGGTGGTTTCCAGATTGACGGCGCCTCCGGCTCCGAGAACACGTTCATCATCGACGGTCAGGAAGTCACCAACTTCCGTACCGGCACCTTGAACTCCAACAACAACATTCCGTTCCAGTTCGTCCAGGAAGTCCAGATCAAGTCCTCCGGGTTTGATGCGGAGTTCGGCGGCGCGACGGGCGGCGTGATCAGCGTCGCGACCCGTGGCGGCAGCAACGAGTGGCGCGGCGAGTTCGGTATGGAGTTCCGCCCGTCAGGCTTGCAGGGCACTCCGCGGCCGTTCCAGCGCCTCACCACTGTGGCCGCATCGACCGGTGTCACGGCCTTGACGACCACTGAGTACATCCCCGTGCGCAAAGACGCCGGCACCGACGTGTTCCCGACCGCATCTCTGGGCGGGCCCATCATCAAGAACCGTGCATGGTTCTTCGGCAGCTTCTCGCCGCACTTCCTGCACACTGACCGGACAATCGAGTACGTCACGAACGACCCGCGCACCCGCACGGTCACCAATCAGCAGACGTACACCTCCAGGCAGAGGAACGAATACACCTTCGCCCGTATCGATCTTCAGCCCTTCAACACCCTCCGGATGACCGGCACCTACCTCTGGAACCCGATCGATCTGAGAGGCATTCTGCCGGCGACGACGACCGTGTTCGACACGACACTGCCCGGCGTGACGTTCCCCGGCAGGGGCCGCGTGCAGGGTTCTGAGTACATCAACAACACGGGCGGCCGCCAGTCTTCGAACAACACCACGGGGTCGATCATCTGGACGCCGAACGAGAAGCTCGTCCTGACCGCTCGCGGCGGCTACAGCTTCCTCAACGAGAAGCTTGGAAACTATGGTATTCCGGGCGTCATCGGTCAGACTCGGCATATCGTTCAGGCCACCACGACCGCTCCTCCGGCCGGTTTTGGCCTTGGCGTAGGACAAACCTTCCCCAGCTTTACCCAAATTCTCTTTGACGCTTCGCGGCGTCGAACTTTTGACGTCGATGCCAGCTACCTCGTGAACAACTTCGGGGGCCGCCACCAGTTCAAGGGCGGAGTCCAGTTCAATGGCATCAGCAATCAGATTCAGAGCACGCTCGTCGATACAGTGGTCATCCGCTTCGGCACGGATCAAACGATTGAGTCCCTCACGGGCCACGACTTCGACACGACTCCTGGAGCCATCGGCGCTGGCTGGCTTCAGCGTTTCGGCGCTCAAGGCGCGGCGGGGAGTAATAACCTGGCCTTCTACATCCAGGACTCCTGGCAGCCGACCAGCCGCTTGACCTTGAACCTGGGTCTGAGGACTGAGAGAGAAAATTCGCCCAGCTTCAACGAACTCGGCGAAGGCATCACGTTCGATTTCATGGACAAGCTCGCCCCGAGACTGGGCTTTGCCTACGACCTGACCGGCGACGGCAAGACCAAGCTCTTCGGCAGCTACGGTCAGTTCTACGACCGCTTCAAGTATGAATTGCCGCGCGGCTCTTTCGGCGGCAACTTCTTCCGCAACGACTATTTCGAGATCTTCGCCGGACAGACGGTTAATCAGTTCAACCGCCAGTCCATCATCGGGGGCAATGGCGACCCGATCGGCGGCACCTGCCCGATCCCGAGCAGCCAGGGCTTCAGCCGCTGCCAGCTCGACTTCCGCATCCCGTCCAACCTTCCGGGCCAGCCGGATTTTGGTCAGGTTGACCCGGACATCAAGGCTTTCCGGCAGAGCGAGTTCACGATTGGCCTGGAAAGAGACCTCGGAATGTACGGTCTTCTGTTCAGGGGCCGCTACACCCACAAGCAGGTTGACGTCGCCGTCGAAGACATCGGCATCGTCGTTCCCGGCGGCGAGGCTTACGTCATCGGCAACCCGGGCCGCGGGTTGGCGGCGGAGATCGCCGAGGCCAACGGCGTCCTGACCCTCGACGCGGTTCGCGACTATGACGCCGTCGAGCTGAACATCGACAAGCGGTTCACCGACCGCTTCTACTTCAACTCCAGCTACACCTGGAGCCGTCTGTTCGGTAACTACGCCGGTCTCGCCAGCTCTGACGAAGCGGGCCGTACCAGCCCGAACGTGAACCGTAACTTCGACCTGCCGTTCATCGGCTTCAGCGCCCTCGGCCGACCGGACAACGGGCTTCTGGCGACCGATCGTCCGCACTCGTTCAAGTTCTCGGGTGCGTATGAGCAGCGTTGGAACTCGACCAACTCCACGGAGATTTCCGGGTTCCAGATCATCCAGAGCGGTACGCCGATCACGACCCGCTTCACCTTCCACGGTGTCGCCGGTCAAATCCTGAACGGCCGCGGCGACCTCGGTCGCACTGAGGCGTTCACTCAGACAGACTTGGGTCTCCGTCATCGCTACCGCTTCGGTAACGATGGCCGGTTCGCCTTCGTGGCGAACGTGGACATCCTGAACCTGTTTGATGAAGAGAACGTGCTGGGGCACTTCGAGGCCATCTCCGCGACGGGTGTCGATACTGACAACATCGGGTTGGCGACGGGTAACCCCGGCTTCCTCCTCTACCAGACCACCAACACGAGCACGGCGTTCAATCAGGTGCTTAATGCTACGCGTGACCCGCGTTACAACCTGCCGAACTTTTTCCAAGGTGCGCGCAGTGTTCGCTTCGGGTTCAAATTGCAGTTCTAAAGAACTGGTTTAGTCGTTAGACTTGAATAGCCCATCCGGCCAAACCGGATGGGCTATTTTTTTGCCTTGCGGGAGAAGCGTTCACATCTCCTCGCCCCGCCGTGGCGGCCCTGACCTATCTCATGGGCTTTGCCTGTTCTACATCATCGAGGGGGCAGGCTTCGCCGCCGGCTCTCACAAGACATCATCAACTAATATCATTAAGGCGGGCCGCGACGCGCCGGCTCAGGCATCGGGT